>CAJWMQ010000001.1 GCA_913042895.1 uncultured Verrucomicrobiales bacterium
ACGGCAACCCGATCGAGCATTACGGTGACCTGGACCTCACCATGCAACGCAATCGTCTGAAACAAACAGGAGCCATTGACCAATTCATGAGAGCTAGTTGAATCGCCTCGGTACTGGCTATAATCGATAAGCCATAACTGAACGGCCCCCAAATCCCTAAAGAGGCCGTAGTTGAATTAAAGAAGCCGCTACTGAATTGTCTGATCAGCAGTCCTTAATCCAACTCGTAAACTCCTTGAGAGCCTTGGCGAAACTTCAAAAGGGTTGGGCGGCTGAGGGCGTTAAGAATGAACTACCCATTCGGCCATTGAGGGGAAACTATCAAGCCTCTTAGTGTTTCCAGATAACCTGAGGTAGAGGGACAAACCTGAGCTACCAAAAGCGGGCTTTCTTTTGTGTTAAAATGTAATCTGAGTAATTCTGTGAATTTTTTGCGAGGAAGAAGTCCATCACTTGAGAGTCTTAGCGATGGAGCTAACCAGTAGGGTTTCGTTAACACAGTCCATAATGCGTCTTTAGTTTGTTCAGGAAGTCCCTCTTCACCATGGCGTATCCAGAATCCTTTAAGGTGTTTTGAATTGAGGCTCGAAAGGCAATTGCTATTCGTCTCATAAGGTTTGCTGTAAAAGAGCCATCCCTTAAAAAACGCCTGTCGGCGGATTGAATCAATTCCATTCAGGGCACCCAGTTCGTGGTTTAGATTTTCCCGTGTGCTGCGGGGTAACTGAGTATTAAATAATCGTGCCTTTTTAAAGGAAAGGTTGTCGGCAGCATTAGGGCCTATATATTCTTGTTCGTCGCAATCAGGCGTCAGTTGAATGAAATATTTAACAGCAGTTTCCCAGTGGATAAGTTGATTGTGATGACTAAAAAGAAAATCGATCTCTCCCAGAGTTCGTTTTCCTTTATGTATCTGCAGGTTGCTCGCAATGACCTCAAATTCAGTCAGGTGCTCAAGCCAATACTGTACTAGTATTTCAAAATATCGACCGACACGCTGGCTTGGAAATCGCTCTAGATAAGAGAGGAGAGGCGTAGGGTTCTTTTCTAGTTCGCAAAGTTTGTCTAAGGCCCTATCAAATAATAATTCACAATCCTCTTCGGTGAAAACAGAGTGCTGAGGTGCGTCGTCTTTTAGCATTGATGGGCTACACATGACCCAGGCCAAATCGCGGACTCGCGGATGTTTAAATGCCTCTAACATAGGAATTAATACTGCCAAACTTTAAAAACCCAAATAAACTAGGAAGTAACTAACCTTCCCCGTGAAACTTCCCGAGTGTGTTGGTCTTTTCAGTTGGGAATGTTTTGTTTACCCTAAACAGATGTCAGGACCTAGTAATGTTTTGGGTGAGAAGTTGGAATTGTGCTGTTCTGATCCGATGACCGGCTTTTACCGAAATGGAATGTGTGCCACAGGCCCCGATGATCATGGCTTACACACGGTTTGCGTCAGGGTGACAGCTGTGTTTCTAGAATTTTCCAGATCGAGAGGGAATGACCTTTCAACACCCGCCCCGCACTTTGATTTCCCGGGGTTGGTAGAGGGCGACAAATGGTGCCTATGCGTCACCCGCTGGAAAGAGGCATTGGATCACGGAGTGGCACCACAGGTTTACCTAAAAGCTACTCATATCAGTGCCCTTGAGTATGTGGATTTGGAGGATTTACAATCTCATGCCGCAGAAGATGAGTCTTAGAGCCAACACTGCCTCAATTTAGTTTCTTGAAAACGTCCATAATGAGGGTGCATTAGCCGCTTAAGATATAGGATTAACCAATTCTAGATGTACTGGTAAGGATAATTAATTTTTAACAGTGTAACTACAATTGTGAAGTAAGAATATGTAAGACAATTTTGTTGGATCATCTAACACACGCGAAATTTCGCACAACCAAGATTTAGAGCGTGTACGGACTTATACAAATCTGTGAAGTTGACAAGTAGTAAACAAAACGTGAATCAGGATTATTTAAGGTGGGGCATCTCAGACTGCTGGAGGAAAAATTGATTGTACATTTAATGGTTAGTTCTGATGTTTGGGGCAATTAGTCGAAGGTTGATTTTTTTCTCGATACTCAATCCACATACAGGTCCAAAGCTTAAGCCATGCCTCAGAAGCATAGAGTTTCTGGGACTCGGCCCGAACTCTGCGCTTAAGTTGTTGATGTGACTCATTTGCCACCCTTTTTAACTGAAAAGTCATTTTCTAGTTTATCACATTCTTTCCTCAGTTACTAACGGGCGGTTCATCATTAGTGAATCATTGGTGCAAAAAGTCCCCCCGAAATGCACTTCGAGGGGACTTTCCCCGTTAGCCTCATGACTTGCTAACAGTTGACTGCGTTAGCCTATCTAGGATCGCACATCCAATTCTAAACGCCAAAAACGTTATCTATCATCGCTGGTTTTCGGTAAGATGGAATCACGTCCACCTAAATGTGATCGGTACAATTAACAAATGAGCTTGCTTATGATTGTCTTAAAATCGTTTCGTTTTCCCAATTTTAAATTCCATGGTTATTTAGATAAACGGAGGGTTTTGCATATGTAAAAAACTTATTATTGGTCTCATAAATCATAAGGCGATAGAGGAGCCTCCACGGTAAAGGGGAGGCTTTTTTGACGCTCCGTCATTAATGGGTGGCTAAAATCTATTGGACAGTGGTTGCCCCCGCCTAAATTCATGTTTCCCCAAAGGGGATACTACCGTTAAGGTTTAGCTCCGGGGCCCCCTCAGGGGTCATTTAGAATTATTGATTTCAATTCGTTTGGAATTATTGAAATGGGTCGTACCTGATAATAACTACAATGACTCTCTTTGCTCTCCCCAATCGCCTTTTGAGTTAGTTGTTGATGTAATGAATTCGCCTTGATCTCTTAGTTAATATGGTTTTGGAGATTGAACATCGCGTTCAGCGTAAACTGGAGGCCTTGTGCAGGGTGGTGCAGGAAAGGTATGGAATGATCATGTGGCCGGAGATGGCTTGGGATTTGCGCGGGCAGGCGGCGGGGCAAGCAAATGCGCGGCGGAACTTGATTCGTTTCAATCGGGAATTGGCCGAGCGTTATCCAGATGAGTTTGTGGCGCAAACGGTTCCGCATGAGCTGGCACACTTGGTGGCGTTTAAAAAATTTGGCGGAAATATCCGGCCGCACGGCCGCGAGTGGCGGGCGGTGATGATAGCCCTGGGTGCGGAGCCGCGTCGGACCCATCGCTACGAAGTAACGCCAGTCCGGAAGTTGAGGCTTTATGCCTATCAATGTCATTGCCCGGATTCGGAGTATCAGCTCACCGCCATTCGGCACAACCGCATTCAGCGGGGGCACATGTATGTTTGCAAACGCTGCCTCCAACCGTTGGAGCCGAAGACGGCGGCTTATTGATCCTTGGATCCGCGGCGGTCTTGGGCGCGTTTCCGGGCGGCGGAGAGGGCATCGAAGGTGTTGCCGGTGTCGGAGAGATTCGGCGGGATCACTGGCGGCTGAGTATTGTCTTCCTCCAGCATGGGGGGGGCGACCACGGGTGGGGTGTTGGATTCCCGGTCGGCTCGGCGGCGTTTGCGTTTGGGGGCTCGAAAAGTTTTAGGTTCGTCGGTAGTAGTCGCGGGAGTCTCGGATTGGGTGACGGCAGCACGTGGGCGCAGGGTAGATTGGCCGTCTACAGTTTCTTCTGAAGAAGTCGCGCCGCGGCGGCGAAATTCAAAAAAGCCCGTACGGCGTTGGAATACTTCGAGCAGGAACAGGATCAAGCCGGCCAGCACCAGCCACAGGGAAAGCGGCACGTAACGAGGCTGCCGAGGTATGGCGGTCCACATATCTGCCAGATTCAATCGTTCGCGGCCGCCGGTGGTTTTGCTGAGGGCCGCGAGTGCTTTGCGTCCGCGGTCGGGTTGGTCCGGTGCAAACTCCGGCGAATACGGCAGGCACACCGGCGGCAGGCTTTGGCTGAGCGGCACGCCGGTTTGTGAGGTGAGGCTGGCCACGGCCCGCACGGTTTCCTCGCCTTCCAGAGGAATGGCGGCTTCAAGCAGGTCTGCGGTTTTCCAATTAAGCGTGCGGATCTCTTTGCGGAGAGGTCGGCCGGAGGTTTCGCGCAGGAGTTTGAGGCGTGGGGCCTGGGTAAACACTTCGCCCTGTCGAGTAGGATCAAGATGAAGTTGTACATGGCAAATGCCTTCGCGGATATCCTGAGTGAGCAGCATACGATCGGGCAACTGGCTTTGCTGACCGGCAGCCCAGCCGGAGAGCGTGGCGTAGAAATCTCCGGCTTGCGGCCATTGTGCTAAGTCTCCGGCATAAGTGCCATCGGCTTCACCCGTAAAACAGGCCACCCGCCCGTTGCCTGCCTGCCAAAAGGCCACGATCGGCGCGCGGTATTCATCGCGAGTGAGCAGGCCCAGACTGGCGGCATCGCGCAAGTAGGTGAGATTGTAGCCGCCGACTGGTGGCGGTTGCCACGAGGCGGGGGCGCCCAAGGTGCTAAGCGCACCGGCCAGTTCGAGGGCGGCGGGTTCCTTGATGAAGGTGTTGCGCGCCACAGCAAAGGTGTCCTGCGCGAAGATGCGGGGAATCTCCCTGGGACGATCAGTGAAATAGATGTTGCCTTCGCCGCGTTTAGCGATGTCCTCCAACAGTTTAGCATCCACATCGCTTGACTTGCCGAGGCCGATAACGCTGATGGAGATGCCGGCTTTTCTCATGGTGGCGATGAGGCGTTTGTAATCGCCGGGTTCCTCGGAATCCTGGGCATCAGAAAACAGGATGATATGTCGGTTGGCCGCCGAGGCTTTCATCAACATTTGCGAGGCAGCCTTGAGAGCTTTGTACACGTAGATGCCACCGCCCATGGATTCGATCTTGAGAATTTTATTTCGGAAGAGGGCGTTTTGCTGGCGCTCGGCCGAGGCGAGATCCAGTACTGTATGCGGGGCGCTATCCACGGCGATCACACCGAATTCATCGGTGGCGGATAATAAATCGAGCACCTGCACGGTGCCGATGTTGGCGAGGTCCATTTTCGTTTTACCACCGGCCACCGGCATGCTCATGGAACCGGAACGATCGAGCACCACCACAATGGCCGTCTGCAGCTTGCGGATTTCATTACGGCGCTCCATGGAAACGGGCAGGAGTTTTTCTAGGGGCGAGCCGTAGTAGCCGCCCGGGGCATAGGATTTTTCGCCGCCGGTCACCATGAGCCCCGCGCCGGTGTCTTCCACCCAGGCGGCCAGAGTTTCCATACCGTCCTGACCGATATCGCCGGCCATCACATTTTCTAACACCACCGCGGACCACCGAGATAAATCGGCCAATGTCCATGGGCACTGATGCGGCTTGCGCGCGACGAGCGTCATGCCGCCTTTCACCATCAATTGCGCCAGCCCGGATTCCGCTCCGAAGTGGGATACTAATAAAAGGGGTTTGCGCCCGCGGACTTCTACCAGTGCGCGGGCGGTATTGTTTTCCGGGAACGCATCGCCCAGAGCAGTGAGGGTGGCAGTGGCGTTGGTATCAGCGTCAGGCGGGCGCAGGGTGAGACGGTAGGCGGCGTTGCCGGACAGTTTGGCGCGATCACGAAAGAGCAGGCGCGAAAGGCCGCGCGGCACGGCGCGTTCACCGCTGGATAATTCCTCGCCGTGTTTAGTTAGAGTGTAGCCGATCACTTGTTCGCGTGGCGAATGAATCCAGCCGCTGATCATAAAGGCCTGACCGGGCAATACCTGAGCGGGCACCTGCAGATCACGCACGGCAAGATCCTCAGCCCGTGGTCGACTGAGCCAGCGATAATCAATACCAATACCGCGGCCGGCGGCGCGCGCGGTCACGGCGTTGGGATCGCGGCCGGTCCAATGGCCATCGGATACCACCAGAATGCGGCCGGGATGCTCTGGCGGGATGAGGGACAAGGCGGCCTCCAAGCCATCGGTCAGTCGGGAATGTTGCTGGTCGGCGGGGGATTGGAGGGTTTCTGTGGCTTGATCGCTCGGTTCCTGTTCGATAATGGTGCGGTCGCCAAAGCTGACCACGGCCAATCGGTCTTCGGAGCCCATTTCGCCATGGAGCGATTTCAGGACTTCCAACTGATCATCGGCGGCCTTGGGGGGCATGGATTCGCTGCGGTCGATCAACACCACCACCGTACCCTGTTGATCCTTCAACCTCATGGCCGGCTGGGCCATGGCCAGGACCAAGAGGAGAATGATGATAAACCGCACGAGGTTAAGGTCCCGCGTGGGCAGTCGCCACAGGTACATTGCTGCGGCCAGAGGCAGTAGGAGTAACAGCCAGATTGGTGAAAAGAAAATCATACGCGCCCTCCCTGGCGGGCAATGCAAGCTAAGTGCCAAACCATGATCGCCAGCGCGAGCAGCACGAGGTAGGGCAGGATACTGGCGTACTCGAGGCGGATTTCATTTTCCGTGCCCCATTTTCCCCAGTCGCCGGAAACGGCCTGGGCGAGATTGGATTCCTCGCCGGCAAGGAAATTAACGGCAAATGTTTCGCTCATCCGATTGGTGCTCGAGCCGGAGTGCACCTCGTACACGCCGGGCAGGTTTACGGGCAGGCGGATTTCGGTACCAGGAGCCTGGAGTGTTTGTTGTGTACCATCCGGTTTCTGAAGGACCACCTCGTCATGGGCGGGGCGGTAGGCGATGTCGAGGCCCAACCGATGATTGGCCTCGCGCAAACCGGGTTTGGCTTGGGCCCGCCAATCGAGCAGATTCCAGAACAAAGCCGGCCAATGTTGCGTGGTGTGGAGCGTGGAATGGTTGGGCACATAACGCAGCGTGAGTTGCTGCCGGCCATTGAGTTCCGGCCGATGCGTGACCAGGGGCACATTCCCCGCGGTAATAACGGGGCGATAACCGGGCGCGTTGGTGGCGCCGGAATGTCCGCCCCACACAATGCCCGGCAGGGAAAGCCCGCGCGTGAGTGGGTGATTGGCATCCATCACAAACGGGCCGGTGAAACGTTCAGGCTCTTCCGGCGCGGGGAGCCAGCGCAGCCCCCAGGCTTCCTTGCCGGTGGGCACGGAGTCGGACTGATGCACTACCAGCTCCGGTGGATTTTCATCGAGAGCGCGCAAGCCGGTGGCGGCCAGACTGTCGGCCACCAATCCGCGCAGTTCCTCATCTTCAATTGCAATCCGCACCCGCACGAGCGGCCGAGCGGCGGGCACAAGGTGCACTTCATTATCGCCGGCAAGGGCATCGGGCCCGAGCGTGGCCTGTAATTTGGGTGTATGCGCGGCAATTGGAAACGTCAGACGATGTGTCTTGTTCGTGGCCAACGTGAGCGTTTCCCGGTGCAACACATTGGTGCCGGCAACTACATGTAGGGTGTTGGTGCCGGTGAGGGCGGAAGGATTGGCGATCTCCAGCAAAACGCGGTCTTCGGCTCCGTGCACAGACCGGGCGGCATTGATGAAGGCAAAATTAATGCGGGGCTGGCCGAGGGCGATCCAGCGTAAATGCCCTTGGCCGGGCGAGCGAGCGGGGGCTTCATCGGTGAGTACCAGCAGATCAGCCTCCTGATGCCCCATGGCGCGGGCCAGTCCGAGGGCGGCATTAAGGCGGGCTTGGGGGGCCTGGCAGGTCCATTGCTCAAACTGATCCTCTAGCTCGCGCAAGTGCCGTGCTTTATCGCCTAGCAGACGCGGCGTAGTGCCGGCGGCAATCAATTGAAACGAACGAAAGCGGCGTTCCTTGGTGAGTTCCTTGAGCTTCTCAATCGCTCGATCACGTGGACGTTCGCCTTCCGGGCCAGCGAGCATGGATTGGGAATCATCCAGCACCACGATTAACGGCCGCGTCGTGTGGGGCACCTGCCAGCGCGGTCCGGTGGCGGCCAGCACGAGCAGGGCGAGAATCAGTAACTCGAGAAAGAACACCATGGGCCACTGGGGTTTCTCCACGCGCCGGCCGCCTTCGCGCGATTCCCGGTGCAATTGCCAGAGCAGCAGGCTGGAAACCTGGTGGCGCCGGAAGCGGTGGCGTAGAAAATAGATGGCCGCCAACGCCGGCAATGTGACGGCCGCGATCCATGCCAGGGGATAGGTGAAGGCGGGCATCAGGCGGGTTCCAGAGTGCGGCATTCCTCAAGGCTGCGCAGAGAGCCTTGGAGGTTGTCGGCAATGAGGGTGACGAGTTCGGCACCGGTTTGTTGGGCGGCGTGGTCCCAGCTTTGTTGCAGACGTTGAAGTGTCTTGCGGTATTGCTCCTGAATGGTGGTGTCGATGTACAGGGACAAGGTCTCGCCTGTTTCGCTGTCTTCCAACTGCACATTGCCGGGTTTGGGCGGTTCGAGGTCGGATGGCGCGAGCAATTGCACGAGGGTCACGGCGGCGGCGCCTTCGGTGAGCTTGCGCAGGGTGGGCAAGGGGTCGCCGGGCCAAAAGAGATCGCTAATGACAATTCGGATTCCCTGCCGCCGCAGACGCGGGGGAAGCAAGCCATGCGCCTCCTCAAAGGAACGCGCGCCGCCTAGGGACAGTTCGCCCCAGGCACTGGGCGGTTGGGTATCATTGGCCACTCGCTGGAATCCTTCGCCGGTGACCCACACGGCGTGCGAGCAGCGGGCGTTGGCCGCGGCGGTGGCAAACAGGGCGGCCAACTGATGCAGCGCCTGAGCCTTGGGGGAATCGGCCAGCGCCATGGAAGCGGAGGTGTCGAGAACGAGATCGAGATGCGGCTGTACTTCCTCGCGGAAGAGTTTGACGGTGAGTTGATCGGTGCGCGCGTAGGCGTTCCAGTCGATATGGCGCAGGTCGTCGCCCGGCTGGTAGTCGCGATAATCCTGAAAATCCACGGAGCTGCCAGCGCGTCGGCCGAGGTGCTCGCCGCGTTGGCCGGCGAGGGTGGCTTGAGGCAGGGCCAGCGCATACCGCAGGCCCATTTGCTCACCCGCGATTAAGGACTGGCGGTAATTCATTGTTAGGTCCAGTGGATGGCGGGAGCGGGGGTAAGGGTGGATTGATCTCAGGTTTACGCTTGTAAGGGCGAAATTGGGTAATCTGGGTTTTTAGCCATTTAAAATTCAGAGCCAGAGCTACCAAAATCATGAAGAGTACCGATCCAAGATGAACCATTAAATGTAGATTGCGTTCATCATCATTGGAGTTGGCCATAACCATGCCGACATTAATGACCATGCCCGGGAGCACCCAATCTTCAGCAATCATCTTTTGCGTGAAAATAAAATAGAAAATCATCAAAAACAAAAATGGTAAGATAATTAATAGTACCAAGAATAAGGTCGCCAATTTTGGTGTGCGTTTAGGGAAAAAGGTTCGGTGAAGCCAGACTCCAAGCAAGGCATAGGCAAAAGCATAAAATATATAAAGTGAAGACCCGATATAAAAGTATAAGACTTGGGTTTCGGGTAAGAAATTTTGCCTCTGATGGTTATCCCAGAGAATATTAAATCCGAATAGGCAAGTCATCGTGGCCAGCCATAGAATTAATAGCCACAAAAGACAGGATAGTGTGCCGTTATAAAAGAAGAATGCAATGAAACGTTTGAATGGGCTTGTCGGTATGGTTCGTTTAACACGGATACTCAAGTCATCCCTCCCGCCAATACAGAAAAACATTCCCAAAACTGAAATAGCCCCGATTCCCAGAACTATAGGAAGAACGAATGCTTGTTCCTGATCAAACCAGGCCCACAATAAGAACTGGATAATGATTGCTCCGGTCATAAACGTGACATAGCGGCGCAAGGGGAGGGAACGGTTGGCTGATGAGGGCGTGATAAAGGCAACGGCGACTTGGTATAACAAGCCGGCCAATATGAGAAAATCCACTAGATAGGTAGCCACGAACGGGATAAATTCCTGCCAAAAATCTGCTGATGATAATCCTCTGGTTATAACCGAATCGGCTACGGCTGTTCCAACTATCACTATGCCAGCAAAAATCGCATTACCTCCCACAAATAGTGCAGCGAGAATCTTCATCACTGTATGAAGCGGTGCCAGGGCAATTACAATTGCCCCCATTGTGAGCAGCACGTTTAAGGTGAATGTAAGGGCAACGACCAAAAGAATTGTGGGCAGATCGATGCCGCGGAGTAGATAGCTAAATACCAGAAAGGGAACGGCAGCCGAATAGAACAACACGATTAGATATACGCTGCTAAGCACCTTGCCCCATATGATTTTTTGGGGGGACATGATGGAAATATATTGTAGGTCAGCATTAATAGATATGCGTTCCATCATGGTTCGTACACCGATGTAAATGGGGATAAAAATGTAGGCGGCAACAAGGGAGGTGAATCCGATCGTTCCAAAGATGGTGGGGCCCAAATAATTGGCAGCATTGTTTTGTGTTTCTCCAAAAATCACTGCCCCCAGTGAAATGAGATAAAACACCAGCAGCATGAGCAATAATGTGCCCGTAACAATCCAGCTGCGAGAGGCCTGACGAAGGTCTTTCACCCAGACCGGATTCACATCGAACTGGAGAAGTCGGGTCAAAAGTGCGGAGGAAGGACTTGAAGTGGATTCACTCATTGAACCTTGCCCTCGGTAATATTCATGAAAATGTCTTCCAGATTGGCCTTCGTCTGGCGGAATTCGATAATACGATGCCCGCGCTGAATGATTAGGTTTAACACTTCAAAGGCGTTTTCTTCGGCGCCTTCCACATCAAATTGAATCTCATGCCCAGCTTGGCGTGGTTGATCGACGTGCGGCATTTCCAGAAGATCACGCAGTAACGAAGTTGGATCACTTAAGGCACGCAGGGCGTAAGTGAGTTTTTCCCTCCTTCGTCCAATCAGGCTGCCGGTTTCGCCGGCATCAAGAATACGACCTTGCTCAATGATCACAGCGCCATGGCAAATTTCTGTGAGTTCAGCGAGAATATGGGAACTGATAAAAATGGCTTTGCCCTGATTAGCTAAAAGTACGAGCAGTTCACGTAACTCAATGCGCGCGCGCGGATCAAGGCCGGCTGCCGGTTCATCAAGGATTAGAAATTGTGGATCACTTACTAGTGCGCGTGCAAGACTGACGCGTTGTTTCATTCCCTTGGAAAGGGATCGCAGTTGCTTGTCTCGAATGCCAGCGGTGTTGGTGAATTCCTCAACGCTGAGTACGGCTTGTTCCCGGGCATCCCCGCGGAGACCGTAGGCGCGCGCAAAAAAATCGATATAATCATTCACTGTTGTGTCCCAGTACGCGCGGAGTTCGTCGGGCACAAAGCCGATGAGATGACGAGCACGTTCTGGGTCTTCCACCACGGAAAGATTATCTAGGCGCACATCGCCGCCGGTGGGTTCATCGAGCGTGGCCATGATACGCATGGAGGTGGTTTTGCCCGCACCGTTGGGGCCGACAAAGCCGAAGATCTGCCCGCTCTCAAATTGAAAAGATACATCATTGACAGCTACGGTTTGGCCGAACTCCCGGCGGAGGTTTTCCACGATGATTCTCAAGGCGTCATTTCCTCCGGCGTTAGTACGCCGATCACGTGGCTCAAGGTGGTGTCCTTTGTTTTCCGGTGAGCCAGAGGGTTTTCCAGAAACGGAGAGCCGCGGTCAATGACCGCCCAGTAAGTGGACTCCGGCATCAAGCCAATGCTGAGGTACTCCCATTCCTTCTGGGCGGAGGATTCCAGCAATGTATTGGCGAATTCGTTGATTGTTGAGCGTTGAGGAATACCTGCGGTGTTAGGTCTGAGTGTGACTTTTTCGCCGGGCAAAATATCGGTGGCTGTAAAGAAATCGCCCCGAGCACTTCGTAGGGTAAGTTGTGAGAGAGGGGCCCCTAGGCTGTTAATGATTTTCGGTGTGCCGTTTTCCCAATCTATTTCAATACGTTTCTCAGTATGTTCACTCTTTCGTATCGCAAAATGTGTCGGTACTCTTGAGCTGGCCCATTTGCCAGTAAATATCTGTTCGCCCCCATCAGTCCATGACACTGAGCGCCCTGACCCCGTGTCACGCTTCCCGCTATCTATCAAAGGCGTAACTTCAGAGTTTCCGGAGAAATCCAATCGCCCAGGCGCGATGGGAGCATAAACGCCAATCCCTCCCAAAGTGGCGGCTTCCTGTTCCTTTTGATTTAGAATGGTCACAGACTCAGTGCGAACGCGCGGGGTTACACCTTCACTAAAAATAGATACTACAAAAACCAAAGCGCTGGTCAGGAGAGAGATGACTGGCAAGGTCCATAAAAACCAAGCGCGAACATCTTTCCGGTTAAGCAAATATAAGTTTATGGGGCCCGCGATTAAAACAAAGAGTGTCAGAAGACCGATCACCAAGCGTACTGGAGTTCTAACCCCATCGACCACCGGAAAGAAACTATTGAAATCTCGGTTGTTTCCCCCATGCCAATGATGTTCATCGTGAATAATTTCAACAGCTTCATTCAAATCACCTATCATTGGGATGGCCTTTTGATTGTTTTGAGGAGTGTCTGCTTTGAGTAACTTTAAGATGGAATTTCGGCTCTCATTGGATAAGGATTGGAAATGATCAACCAAGCCGAATCCAATAAAAAATTCGCGATTAAACCCATTGGATAATGTGGGCGGGTTGGTTTCCTTATCCCCAATGACAACTAAATGTCCACCTGTTCGCACCCATCTTTGAATTGCTGAACGGGTATCTTTGTTTGCCTGATTCCATTCCTCCTCGTAGAGGATCAACATATCGTACGCACTATAGTCTAGCCAGTTTGTACCCCATTTTGACGTGACTCTATCTGAGGTGTGGAAGACAACATGAGGGTTGGCATGTGAGCCATGTCTGCCGTGTGAGCTATGTCTGCCAGGGGATACTCTTGATAGAGCTGATTCTAGCGCGGGTTTATCAATTTTTCGACTGAGTAAAACAATGCGGGCCCGCTGCCATCCCGTGTTTTTGTGTTCCCCTAATTTATTACTTAGACCCATTTCTAAATAGCGTTCTTGTCCATTGCACTCAATAAGAACTTCATCATTGAGATAGCCGAAGGTCAGGGGAGGTTGGAGAATTGTAACCTCCCGGGTTCCCGGTAAAACGGTAAAGGATCGGGTGACCGAATTCAGACTGTGATCTTCAGCGTAGCTTGAGCTGGGTAGCTTGAAAGAAACACTCCGTTTACCGGTGCCTGAGTGATGAATCGTAAATCTATGGGCCGTATATCCATGATAGATAGTTTGGTTATCTGTTTGAGCCTCAATATGCAGATTCAGCTTGGTGAATGTGGCTGAGCCAGGGGCGGCCAAGACCGATACGGCAAGGTAATAAAATACACCAATAATGAGGAAGTAACTCATGCTTTTTGCAGGGACACATCGCTTGGTAAATCGAGGCCAGTTTCATCCAGTTCCTCCAGAAGATCAGTAAGCACGCGGTTAGCGTCTACTCGGTCGAAACGCGCCTGGTAATTAAGGATGAGTCGGTGGTTCATTACCGGCTTGGCCACGGCGGCCACGTCCTCGAAGCCGACGGTAGGGCGGCCATCGAGTAGGGCATTGGCACGGGCGGCTTCGCCCATGGCAATGGCCGCCCGAGGCGAGGTACCGTATTGGACGTACTGTTTCACACTCTCTGGCGCCTCGGCATGATCCGGATGCGTGGCGGCCACCAGTCGTGCAATGTAGCCGGCCACTGGCTTGGGCAGGTAGATGCGTTCCATCACGGTAAAGAGATAATTCAAATCGTCCGCACTGGCCTGCCAGTTTGGCGAAGGAAGATCGCCTTGGCGACGTTCGGTGATAATACGCTGGAGCACATCGGCATTCACGGCATCAAACATGACTCGGAAGAGAAAACGATCGAGCTGGGCTTCGGGAAGGGGATAGGTGCCTTCCATCTCGATGGGGTTTTGACTGGCGATCACAAAAAAGGGTTGGGGCAATTCGCGGGTTTGGCCGCGTAACGTGACTGAGCGTTCCTGCATGGTTTCCAGCATTGCGCTCTGGGTTTTGGGCGAGGCGCGGTTGATTTCATCAGCCAACAGGATGTTGGTGAACACCGGGCCGGGTTCAAAAATCATTTCGCGTTGGCCGCTTTCGGTTTGCTGAAGAATGTGCGAACCGAGTACATCGCCGGGCATTAGATCGGGCGTGAACTGCACGCGGTTGAAATCGAGCTGCAGAATATTGCCGATGGTGCGGACGAGGGCGGTCTTGCCCAAGCCTGGCAGGCCTTCGAGCAGAATATGGCCGCGGCTGAGCAGGCCGGTGAGCACGAGGCGATGGAGTGATTCACGGCCCAGCAGACAACGGTCCATTTGTTCGCAGATTTGCCGGGTGATCGCGGTGGCGGGATCCAGTTCCGCCGGCTTAAGGAGAGCAGGAGAGTCACTCATGGGGCTAATTCAATATGCTACCCATCAGCCGGATGAAGAGCACGCAAAAACGGTTTATTCAGGCACGGACGGCGGATTCACGCCGGGCCGGGTGAAGAAGCGTTTCACTGCGGTGCGATGGCGGGGCAGTACGGGGGCCGCCAGCGCGTTGCCGCCGCCGGCTTGGGCGGTATTGAGGGCGCCTTGGCCGAGGATGGCTTCGCCGCCGGTCACTTCCGGCGCGGTGATGGTTACTCCCGCGAGCTTGGCCTGTTCTAGGGGCACGCTGAGTCCGAGTTTTTGTTCCTGAAATTCCGCGCCTTCCTCGGAGGATTCATTGCCGTACAACAATGGCGCATGGCCGGGGCCGCGGTTGGCGTCTCCGCGCCCGCCCAACTCCGGTCCGAGTTGCTCGAGCAATTCCTGAAAATCGCCGCCGTGCTGTTTCAGTAAATCCGCTAAAGGGCCGGGGTCAAGTCCACCCAGTTCGCCGGGTTGGAACTGGTCGGCTAGGTTTGGCGGGATGAGCCCTTTCTGGGCCAATTGCCTGGCCAGATCGAGGAGTTGGTCCTGATTATTTTCCAGCGCTTCTAAGAGCTGCTTCAGTTGTTCCGCATCCGGGCCCTCGCCTTGACCAAGTTGTTTGAGTGCCTGTTGCATGGCCTTTTGAAGTTCGGGCGGCAGATTGTTGGGGTCTAGTGCGCCGTCCTGGTTCAATTGATTCATCAACTGGCCGAGTTGCTTGAGGCCTTCTTCAAACGCTTTTTGGTCTTCCAAACCTTTGGGCAGCATCTCCAGCGCTTTGCCGAGTAGTGAGGCTTCGTTGAGGGCGTTGAGTTTGGACAAGGCATCCTCGGCTTGTTGCTGGGCGATTTGTTCGTTGGTGTGTAGCAGTTGATCAAGCGCTTCCCAAGTCTTGGATGGGTTTAAGCCAGAGGCCTGCTCGGCGATGCGGTCGAGTTCCTCGCGTTTGTTTTCCGCTTGTTGCGGGGAGAGGATGTATTCGGATTCGAGCACATCAATCTGCTCATGCAGATCCTCCACTTGCTGGCTGATCTCCAAGGGCGGATCGGCGATTAGGCGCGCATACTTTACCGGCAAGAGCAGTGCCGTAATGAAAAACACCAAGGCCAATATGGTGCCAAGCCACGCGCTGCCGCTGTGCCATTGCACGGAGGGCAAGGCGAGCGAACCGGACCGGGCTTCCCACGAACGGGTGTCCACCTCGGCGGCGGCCATCACCAAGCCGCCCGCGTGGTTTTGCCGGTCGAATGCTGCTCGTAACTGTTTGGGATCTGGTCGGCGTTGGCTTTCGCGATACCATGCTATCGCCACGAGCAAGGCCCACGAGGCCAACAGGTATTTCCACCAGTCTCCCGGCAGATCGCTGGTGAACCGAATGCCAAGTACGACTACGCCGGCAATCATCAGCCAGAGCGCGCTCCAGCGGAGCACGGACCGATATATCATCATCGCGTGCACGCGACGCACAAACGATTGTAATGCCGGATCAATCGTGCTCATCAACTTTGCCAGCGTAACGGTTGTTGGCGGGGCGTCAAGTCAGCTCCATTAGGCCAATTTCCACTCGCCGCGGCCTGGGCGGTCGATGAGGGCGTTGGCATCGGGATCGCCTGAGAACTGGTATTTCTTGGCGTCCCACTGGAGGTTGCGGCGGAGTTGGTAGCCATGGTTGGCGAGGCTGCAGAGGATGCTGGTGTGAGCGCCGTAGGAGACGTCGGCCACGGGGCGTTTGCGGCTGCGGATGCAGTCGATCCAGTTGCGGCGATGGCTGCGGCCAATGTCCGGCAGGCGCCAGTCCTTACCGCCGAAGGGGGAATCCGCCGCGCTCTTGGGATCGGCGGTGATGCCGCGGCGATCGACGTACAGCGTTCCTTCGTCGCCGTAGAAGACCACGTCGTTGAAGGCGTCCTTGGTGCTTTCGTGAATGATCTCCAGGCCATCGGCGTAGATCATCTTCAGGCCGCTGGAGCCTTCCTTGGGTGGGATGATTTTGACGGGGCCGGTCTCATCAATGTCCATAGCCCATTTGGCGATGTCGTAATGATGCGCGCCCATGTCGCTGAGGCCGCCGCCGGCGTATTCGCGGTAGCGCCGCCATTGGGGGAAATGGCGATGAACGTCGGTAGGGCACAGCACGGAGTTAAAGGCGCGCTCGGGTGCGGGGCCAAGCCACATGTCCCAGTCGATGCCGTCGGGTTTTTTCTCGGCGGGCAAATCACAGGGTACGCCCGCGCCGCCAACGCCGATCTTGATTTTGCTGACTTTACCCACGCGGTTATTGCGGATGCATTCCACGGCTTTGCGGAAGTGGCCGCCAAACTCCGTGCGCTGCTGGCTGCCGACCTGATAGACGATGTCGTGTTTGCGGGCGGCTTTCACGGTCTCCAACGCGGCGCGGATGGTGACGGTGAGGGGTTTCTCGCAGTACACATCCTTCTTGGCCTCGGCGGCCATGATGGAAGGGATCGCGTGCCAATGATCCGGAGTGCCGATCACCACGGCATCGACGCGTTTGTCAGCGAGGGTTTCGCGGAAATCCTTGGTGGCTTTGCAGGCGTGGTTGGCGCCGTATTTATCTGCGACACGCTTGAGGCCGTTATCGAGGCGCACTTGGGCGACTTCGGCGAGGCTCACCACGCGGCAATCTTGTTGGCCGAGAAAAAAGCCCAGATGCCCGGCGCTTTGTTTGCCGACACCGATAAAGCCGATCCCGATGGTGTTGCTCGGCTTGTTGGCCCAGGCGTGGCTGGAGATGATGTTTGGCAACGCAATTGCGGCGCCCGTGGTGGTCTTGAGAAAAGTGCGACGATCCGTTTTCATGGAAATCAACCTGCAACAGGTGTGCTGAAAATCCTGATCGAACCAGAGCACTCTGTAAACCCTGCACTAGGCCGTTTTACTCGCCGATGCAATAGAGATGGGTATCGGAACGGAGATACAAGCGATTATTGGCCACAGCTGGACTAGCGTTGAAAACACTGCGGTCACCGGCAAATTCGTTTTGTGCCAACTGTTTAAATTTCGGTTTAGCTTCAATGATAAATGCACCGGCATTTCGGCTAATGGAAATAACTTTTCCATTAACAAAAACCGGCGAGGCATAAAATTTCGGTGTACGATTACGGCTTGTGAGTCGTTCACGAAACACTTCCTGGCCGGTCTTGGCATTGAGGCATACCGCGTATCCGCTACGATCCATCCAATATAGATGGTTTTCATAATACAACGGGGAGGGTACGTAGGGGGAACGTGTGGCAGTCCAGAGCTTGTGAGACTCGGAGATGTCTCCTTTACCGCCGATCTTGAGGGCCACGCCGCTTTGGCGCGGATAGCCGCCGAAAGCATAAAGTGCACCATTGCCGGCGATCACGCTTGGAGAAACATTGCTACCCCCTACATCTGTATAAGCATACCAATTGATCCCGCCTTTCTCTGGATCAAATGCCCAAATCTCACGGGACACTGCTAGAACCAGATCGTTACGGTCGCCTGACCTAACCAAGGTTGGTGTGGCGTAGGAGTCCTGATAACCCCCGATGTCGCTGGGAGACCATTTCCACGCCACATTGCCGTTTGTTTTATTTAGTGCGAGCATTTGATGCCCTCGGAGTAGATCATTTAGAAACACTTTGCCTTCGTATAAAACGGGGCTGGCTGAGGCTCCCCAACGTTTTCGACTGGAGTTAATTCCGGTGGCCGCGCGCCAGAGTTCGCGGCCATTAAGATCAAAGGCAATTAGGCCGGTTTTGCCGAGATAGACATAAACTGCTTTGCCATCGGTTGCGGGCGTGGCAGTGGCGTAACCGTGTTCAGGTACTCCCATTCCGCCATATTGATCCTCATCGCCCTGCGCTTTGATGTCCTTTTGCCACTGAATCTTACCGGTTTTTGTATCCACACAAACGACGTGGCGCATAAGGCTGCGCAGGTCGCCATTGGCTTTACCCACACCGTAACCGGAGTAGCACGTGAGAAACAGTTGATTACCCCAAATGATTGGACTGGATGCACCGGGGCCGGGTAGTTTTAGCTTCCACTTGAGGTTTTTGGATTCACCCCAGTTTGTGGGAACTGTTTCGTTTTGGGTGATTCCATCGCCGCTTGGGCCGCGCCACTGCGGCCAGTTTTTTTGGGCCGCATTACCGGTGACAACCAGTCCCCATGCAAGGAGTGCTGGAAGGAGCAAAAGTCTCATCGGTTTGTAGATTACGCTTCGCTGCGTCCCGGGCCTTCAGGCCTTGGACTGCGCGGGTTGGAAGGGCCACCCGGCCTACCCTGGCCTGGTCCTCCTGGGCGGCGGAAGTCATCGCGTCCCCCTTGGCCTGGTCCTCCAGGGCGGCGGAAGTCATCGCGACCCCCTTGGCCTGGTCTTCCAGGGCGGCGGAAGTCATCGCGACCCTCTTGGCCTGGTCCTCCCGGGCGGCGGAAGTCATCGCGACCCCCTTGGTTGCCGGACTGGCGTGGGTACATCTCATCGCGCGTAATTTTCCCGTCCCGATTGCGATCCAGTTGAGAGAGGGCCTTGGAGGCATTTTTTAGTTCATCGGCTGAAATCACACCATCGCCGTCTGCATCGAGTACTGTTGCCAATGGGTTACGAGGAGGTTGCCCCCCAGGGCGTCCAGGGAATCCGCCTTGACCGGGGCCGCCAAATCCGGGGCGATCCCCTTGGCCCGGACCACCGGGACGAACGCCTCCGCCGCCCTGACCGGGACCACCGGGACGACCTTGGCCAGGACCGCCTGGGCGACTCTGGTTAGGGTCACCCGCACCGGGTCGGCCGGGTGCGGTTTGATTGCCTTGTTGTTTACGGAAAAACTCCTGCATCTGTTCGCGGCTGGGCCGTTCCTCGTCGTCAATTTTTCCGTCGCCGTTTTTATCGAAATTTTTGAGGAATAATTCCCTGATACTGGATTGGCCGCCGGGGCGTCCCTGTGCGTGAGAATCCGTGGGTGTGAGTAACAGGCCTCCGAGAATGGCAGGCAAAAGGTAGTGAGCTTTCATTGTGTGGTAAGAGTGACGCCGCTTGGGCTTGGTGTCTATCGTTTTGACGGTTCATTTGGGGTTTGGTTACATTTTTTAAGGGTTCCTTTCGAGAAACTGTAACTTGGTAGAGCATAAGAACGTCAGTTGAAATGGATTTTATGATGAACCGATTAGGAATTTTGCTAGGTTGCCTAACGGTCTTGTGCCAATGGAGCCCAGCGGCGGATCAAATTGCTTGGTTCGGCACTTGGAAAGGCGGCTTGGCCGAGGCAAAGCGCACAGGGAAGCCTATTCTGCTGATCTCTGCTGCGCCACAGTGCCACAATGTGCCGGGTGTATGGTGACCAGGCAAGACGAGCATGGACAGGAGTTTCCTGGCCGATCAAGACGTTATCGCCGCTTCTCGGAAGTTCGTTTGCATTCGTTTGGCTACCTACGAGAACGCCGATGAAAACGAAGTGCTCAAGGGTGTGTTTGCCCCTGGAGGAGTTCTGCAAAACACAGTATTTTCCCTAATGAGCCCGGATGGGCGCACATCATTGGTGCGAGCCGGTCGCAGTCCGGCATGGGCTTTTGGTGGGCAAGTGGGTCGCGGGATTCATCAACAGCCGGCTGAGGTAATCGGTAAAATGGCGCAAACTATGGAAGCCATTGCTTTGGCGTATCCGGGCAAAGATAAACCCGTTGGCCGGGTGCCACTGCCGTACCTCGCGGACCTTAGACTGGCCCTGAATGTTGCGGCAGCTGACCGACTGCCCTTGGTGGCAATATTTGGCAACGCCGAGCAGCGCAAATTGATGGAACAGCGACTGGAACCCTTAGCTTGGGCTGATGAATTTCTAGGACGCGCCCTGTATGTGCCGGTAACCCAACAGGACGAATTCAAGTCGATCACCGGGTTGAAAACTCAAGCCGGTTATGTAGTGATCCAGCCCGATATCTTTGGCCTAAAGGGTAAGGTGATTCAGGAAATTTCACTCCTGTCCACAGCCGCTCAGCTTAAGCAATCTCTGTCCACAGCCGTAGGACGGCATCAACCCAGCACCTTGACCTATGAACAACACCGGAGTCAGGGCGCAGCCGCGGGACAACGCTGGGAAAGCAAAACCCCCAATACCGACGGGATTGGCCGAAGCCGGTTCGGTCCGCGCCCGCGCCCTTAAGGCATGTGGCGCGCGATTGGAATTTTGGCATATGGGCTAGCGGGATCGTCAGGATTTCTAATTGCTGACACGGATCGGTCGTCCCGCCCGAACATCGTCCTGCTGGTTTCCGATGACATGGGTTGGAATGATGTGGGGTATCACCAGAGTCGGATTTCTACGCCGCATATCGATCAACTGGCACGGGACGGCATTCGCTTAAACCGATTCTATGTGCACCCTGTTTGTAGTCCCACCCGAACGGCGTTGATGACCGGCCGGTTGCCGGCGCGCATGGGTATCACGGGCGTGATCGGGCGGGCGGGTAGCGTGCCCAAGGATGAAGACTTTTTGCCGGAATGGATGCATCAGGCGGGTTATCAGACTTTCATGGCCGGAAAATGGCACCTTGGCATGATCGATCGCGCTAGTCTTCCCAGTGCGCGCGGTTTTGATCAGTTTTTCGGTTTCTATGGTGGCGGCATTAACTACTACGCCACGGTTGGATCCCGCCACTCCGGTTGGTATCGTAACGGCCAGTCGGCAGCCGTAGAGGGGTACTCCACGGATCTGATTGCGTCCGAGGCGATTGAACGCCTGCAAAGGCGGGACAAGAACCGGCCGGTGTTTCTGTACGTCGCCTTCAATGCTCCTCATCCGCCGGCCCAGGCACCGGAGAGGTTGATCCAGAAATATCAGCGGCTTGGCTTCACTGGCCGGCGCTTGAGTCATGCCGGTGCGATAGAGGCCATGGACGCCGCCATTGGCCGAATCCTGGCTACTCTGAAATCCGAAGGCATGGAGCGTGACACGCTTGTCATGTTTTTTTGCGATAACGGTTCCGGCTTAAGTCGTCGAATGCCACAGTTCGAGCCGGGTCAACTTAAATTGCGCGGCGGCAAAGGCACGTTGCAGGAGGGCGGGATCCGCGTGCCGGCTGTGATGCGTTGGCCAGCGACCATCAGGTCTGGTGCCACGACAGATCAACTCATGGCCGTTCAGGACTTGTTACCCACATTGGCGGCCTTGGCGGCAGTTCCTCTGAAACCCGCCAAACCGTTGGATGGCGTGAATTGTTGGCCGGCTATTCGGGATGGGAAATCCATCGAGCGATCACCCGTGATTGTGGGCGGAGAAGGTGCCGGTTTTGCCGTACTGGATGGAAAGTGGAAATTGATCTGGGACTCTGTAGGCTTGAACCTATTCGATATTGTACGAGACCCGATCGAGGCGCATGATCTGTCGGCTGAGCAACCGTTAAAAGCGGCGGAATTGGCCGATCGGTTAAGGCCGATTCATCAGGCAATGAAGGAACTAAATCCATGACCAAAAATACTGTAATCATAGGGGTCGCGATTGTGGCGGGCATTATCTCCCCTGAAACCGAGGCTCAACCGAAGGGCCGTGGAGATGCTTCTCGCGAGGAGGCCCTCAAGGAGCCGTTTAAGGGTGTCTATTATCTGGATGTGCCGCCGGCCAACTTGTTTCCAATCCGCAAAACCGGCGTCAGCACAGAATCAGTGCGGCAGGCGGCCAAGGCGTTTTTGGTAAGTCTGACTCCGGCAGATCGAAAAAAAACCCTATTTGGCGTTGATGACTTGGAATGGCGTAAGTGGGACAACCGCCATCGTTACGTGCGGCAGGGCAAGGGGTTTAATACGATGACCGAAGGACAACGCGAGTTGGCGTTTAACTTGTTGAAAGCCAGCCTCAGTGCCGACGGACTAAAGCAGACGCGCGACATCATGAAGCTCAACGGCACACTGGCGGAGTTGACGCAGCGCTTTGAGGAGTATGGTCAATGGTTGTATTGGATCACGATCATGGGCGAACCCAGCGCCACCAAACCGTGGGGCTGGCAACTCGATGGACATCACGTGGTGATCAATTACTTTGTGCTCGGCGATCAGGTAGTCATGAGCCCGGTCTTCATGGGGTCTGAACCGGTGAAAGCCGAAGGCGGTCAATTCAAGGGGGCGGAGGTGTGTCAGGCTGAGCAGGACAAGGGGCTGAGGTTCCTCCAGATGCTCGATGCCGAACAGCGGGCAAAGGCAATCGTGGATGATGCCAAGGGCCCAACTAATAATATCGGCGAGGCGTTTCGCGACAATCAGGTGCTCGATTATATGGGTATTCGCGGCGATGCCTTAACGGCTCCGCAACAGGAGAATTTACTCGAATTGATCGGCGTGTATGTGGGGCACATGGCTGAAGGCCACGCCAAAGTCAAGCTGGCGGATGTGAAGAAACACATGGACAGCACTTATTTCGGATGGCTGGGTGGGACGGGGAAGGAGAGCGTGTTTTACTATCGCATCCAGAGTCCCGTGATTCTGATTGAGTTTGATCACCAGCGCCCGATTGCCCTAGCTCGGTCACGTGTCCCCACGCGCCAGCACATCCACACTGTAATTCGAACACCAAACGGGAACGATTACGGCAAAGACCTACTCCGGCAGCATTACCGGCAGAATCACCGTTAACGGCCGCGCTCGATTAATTCCCCTTCGCCTTTAACAACGCACGAATCTTGGCGGGGTCCTGTCGGCCCAACGGCAGTGGCCAGTCGAGAGTGTCTTTGTTGGGCTGGAATCCGTTCCCGTCGGTGTCCACCCAAATGGGGTTGATGTAGGCGCAGGGTTTGAGACTGGCGTTGGTGCTGGTGCCGTAGCCGGTTTTGAGATCGGCGTTTTCGCCCATGGCCACGACGATGAGGTGGGTGTCTTCCTTGAGATCCAAGCTGAACGTGGTTTCAAACACCGTGGGTGTCTTTTTGAACATTTTAGGGTTTTTCTCAGCGGTGATATTCAGGTTCGGATCCTGTCGGCCATTGACGAGGACCTGCACGCGGTTGATGTGCACCCAGTCGGTGCATTGGATTTTCACCTTTAGATTCACCTTGCCGTCCTTGGCGGTGATATCACTGCCGGGTAGGGCGCCGTTGGCTGTTACTTCCAGAAACGGACCGGTGGTGAGCATCAGCCGGCCGGCCTTGGCGTTGCGGATGATTTCGTCCGGATCAATCTCGGCCGGCGCATCGGTGCTGCTGGGGATGTAAGTGCGCCAGCCGCCTACGCCGTTGCCGTACACAGAATGGGCGTCGGCCACGGCAATGGCCCGCGTGCGGTAGCCTTGGTTGAGCATTTGCAGCCAGATAAACTCGCGCACTTCGCGCACGCTTTCTCGCGTGCCGCGCCGGTAAAGGGTCCACGGGGCGGTGGCTAGAATGTTGTTGCCCCGGAAGTTCTGAGACTCAAAGGCGTCGATGTATTGTTCGTAGCCGGCAAAACCGCCGTCGGCCTTGCCATCGAGATTGCGGTCCCAGAATTTCTCGGTGAGGTTGGGATGGTTGATGTGCACCCAGCGGTTGGGATTCCAGCCGCCGTGGTTTTGCAGGACGATGGCATTGAGCCGCGGGTCGTTCTGGAACACGGGCGCGCCGCCGTCCTGCGCATAAGGCTGGGGCGCGGGCAAGGGAAAGGCATTGTGATGCGATCCGGCACCACCACCGGTGAGCTCGAGCCCGACGATGGTGCGGAGATGCTCGGTGAGCCCGAGTTTTTTGATGTGGGGCGTCCAGTCGTAGAGGCGATTGTGCTCGGTGGTGGGTGCGAATTCGATGTGCTCGGCGGCGAGATTGATGATGCGATCGTCCGTGCCGCATTGGTTATCGCCGCTAGGCGTGGAGTGATTATGGAAATCCGTGCTCACCCAGCCGGTGGTGTTGACCAATCGCTTAAGGCTGCCAGTCACAGCCGCAAATTCACCGGCCTTGACGGTGACTTCGCGCACGAGATGATTGTGCTCAATGCCGCGGGTGATGACCAATCGATACGTGCCCGGATCCAGCGCCACGTTAAATTTGCCCGTCTCCGAGTGCCATTGATCCACGCAACCGTGTGCGCGATTTTGCGGGCCGAGATTGGGGGTTTCCGTGCCGTTGAGGCCGCTGAATTGTACCTTGCACGGGATGGAGTGGCCGCTGGCGTCGGTGATGTTCAAGGCGACACCCGAAAGGGCGGTGAGCGTTTCGGACAGCACTGTGGCCTGGTTGCCCTGTAGGGATACCTTGCGGTCGACAGTGGTGCGGCCGCGATCGGTGATGCGCACGCCATATTCTCCGCCCGGCAGGTGCACGGCAAATTTCCCCTGACCCAACGGATACCCCGGCAGCGTTTCATTGCCGCTGCGAATTTCGAAGGTGGCATCATTCACCGGTTGCCCGGCGGGATCTTTCAGGTGACCGACCAGTAGTTTGTTGCTGGCCGAAGCGTACACCAAGGCTTCACTCACAGCGGCGGCGGGGGAGTTGGCTACGGTAAGCAAGCGTGTGTAGGTCGCCGTCTCGCCCGGCTTGAGGGAAAGCGAACCGGGATTGGGCGCGATGCCGCCGCGGCGTGGGCCCTTGACCCAGGCGGCGGCGTAGCTGCCGCGATTCGCCGGATCCACGGCGTCAATCCAGCGCACGCTCTGGAACGTGCCGCGTTTGCCGGAAGGTTTCCAGTAATCATCCACGCTGCCGCGGCGGGTTTCCTTAGAATCATTGCGATAGGTAGTGGTGATCAACAGGCCGCGTGACATGGCGTCGAGCCGGTACACGTGTTTTTTGAAAAGGCCCTGGTTGCGTTCGGCGTCCACCACCACCTCAATCTCCGCCACGGCATCGGCCCCGGAACCGCCGGCTTGGGCAATACGAATGTGCGAGATGTCGCCACGCTGACTGCCGGGGGCAAAGATGGTGAGCTGGTCGTTTTGGCGCTTGTTAAGAGTGAGGTCATAAAGACACCCGGGTGTGATGCCGCCGGTGCCGTAAAAAGTACTCATGTTGGCCCGGCGCAGGGGTTGATTGCCGGAAATGACGGCGGTGACGTGGTCATTGCGCAATATGAAATCGCCAATGATGCCGTCGGCTTCCTTGCCTTTGGGCAATTGATCGGTATTGCCCGGGCCGACTTCGAAAGCTTTCACGGCGGCTTGGGTGGCAAAAGACATGGAAAACAGGAATAACAGCAGGGTTCTCATGAGGTGAAAAATAGTGGCATTTTGCAGGTATGAAGCAAGGCAGAATCATTACTTAATTCGGCCCTTTGCGGCTTTGCTTTTAGGGGCACTTTTGCTAAAAGGCCCGCCCCCATGGCTAGGAAATCAAAGAAGACTGAACCATCGGCAGATGGGCCGATGAAATTGATGGCGGCCAACCGCAGCGAGATCGCCATCCGCATTTTCCGCGCCGCCACGGAGATGAACATGCGCACCGTGGCAATCTACGCGCAGGAGGATCGTCTGGCTGTGCACCGTTTTAAGGCGGATGAAGCCTATCTGGTGGGTGTGGGCAAGGGCCCGGTGGGCGCGTATCTGGATATTGAGGGCATCGTGGAGATGGCCAAGGAGCGCGGGGTGAATTACATCCATCCCGGCTACGGATTTCTGGCGGAGAACGCTGACTTTGCTGAGGCTTGCGCCAAGGCTGGGCTTACCTTTGTGGGGCCACGCCCGGAGTTGTTGCGCAAGATGGGTGACAAGACCGAGGCCCGCGCGTTAGCCAAGGCGGCTGGTGTGCCGATTTTGCCCGGCACCGATGACCCCATCACCACCCGCGCCAAGGCGGTTAAGGTGGCCAAAGACATTGGGTTCCCGCTGATCATCAAAGCGGCCTTTGGCGGCGGCGGACGCGGCATGCGTGTGGTGCACAAGGCCAAGGATCTGGAACGGTTGCTCGATGAAGCTCGCGGCGAGGCCGATCGGGCGTTTGGTAATCCCGCAGTGTTCCTTGAGAAATACGTACCGCGTGCCAAGCACATTGAGGTCCAGATTCTGGGTGACCAACACGGCAACGTGTTGCACCTGTACGAGCGCGATTGTTCCGTGCAGCGCCGGCACCAGAAGGTTGTGGAAATCGCCCCCAGCGTGGCGCTGGATGAAACGGTGCGCAGCGAGCTTTGCACAGCGGCCGTGGAACTGGCTCAGCACATCAAGTACGACAACGCCGGCACCATGGAGTTCCTATACGACATGGATTCCAAAAAGTGGTACTTCATCGAGATGAACCCACGCATTCAGGTGGAGCACACGGTTACCGAAGTGGTGACCGGAATCGACTTGGTGCGGGCGCAGATCCAGGTTGCGCAGGGACAGAAACTGCACGGGGACGTAATGCAGTTGCCCAAGCAAAAGAACGTTCCGTGTGTCGGTCACGCTGTGCAGGCGCGGGTGACCACGGAGGATCCAGCCAATAATTTCACGCCCGATTATGGCCGCATCATTGCTTATCGTTCGGCGGCCGGGTTCGGGCTGCGACTGGACGGCGGTCAGGGCGATGCGGGCAGTGTAATCACGCCGTTTTATGATTCGCTGCTGGTCAAGATCACCGCCAGCGGCATGAGCTTCCCAATTGCGCTCGACCGCATGGACCGCGCGCTGAAGGAATTCCGGATTCGCGGCGTGCAGACGAACATTCCGTTCATCGAAAACGTAATCAAGAATGAGACCTTCCGCACGGGGCAGGCGAGTACGACGTTGATCGATACCACGCCGGAACTCTTCACCTTCCGTCCGCGCCGTGATCGCGCGAACCGGTTGCTCAAGTACATTGGCGACGTGGTGGTGAACGGCAATCCGCAGGCCAAGGGCTTCGAGGTGAAGGAGCCGTTTGCGCCGATCGCGGAGCCGGACTATAACGGCGATCAGGATCCGCCCGCGGGCACACGCCAAATTTTGCTGGAGCAGGGTGCGGAGAAATTCGCCACCTGGGCTCGCAAGGAAAAGCGCCTGCTGATTACCGACACCACCCTGCGCGACGCGCATCAAAGCCTGTTTGCTACGCGCATGCGCACAGAGGATATGCTCAATGCTGCGGACGCCATCGCGCGCCGCACGCCGGGCTTGTTCAGCCTCGAGATGTGGGGCGGAGCGACGTTTGACACGGCCATGCGTTTCCTGCGCGAGGATCCGTGGCAACGCCTGCGTCAACTGCGCGAGGCCGTGCCGAATATCTGTTTCCAGATGCTCTTCCGCGGCTCCAACGCGGTGGGGTACTCCGATTATTCGGACAACGTCGTGAAGGCGTTCGTGAAACATTCGGCCGAGAACGGCATGGATATTTTCCGGATCTTTGATTCGCTCAATTACCTGCCTAACCTCAAGGCTGCGATGGAGGCCGTGCGCGAAACACACGCTGTCTGTGAAGGCACGATCTGTTACACGGGTAATATCCTTGACGATCAACGCGATAAATATCCGCTCGAGTACTACGTGAAGCTCGCGAAGGAACTCGAGAAGATGGGCGCCCATACCTTGTGCATCAAGGACATGGCCGGACTGTGCCGTCCGTACGCCGCACAGAAGCTGGTGAAAACCCTGCGGCAGGAGGTGGGTTTGCCGATTCATTTCCACACGCACGACACCAGCGGCGTGAATGCCGCTTCCGTGCTCAAGGCCACCGAGGCCGGCGTGGACATTGCCGACTTGGCCATTGCGTCCCTATCCGGTTCCACCAGCCAGCCGAATCTCAACAGCGTGGTGGCCGCGCTGGATCATACGCCGCGCGAGACCGGTTTGGATCTCGGTACACTAAATGAATTTTCCGATTACTGGGAGGCCGTGCGCCGTGTCTACGCGCCGTTTGATACGGGCCCACGCAGTGGTATTGGAGATATTTACGAGCACGAAATGCCCGGCGGCCAGTACACCAACCTGCGTGAGCAAGCCGAGAGCATGGGTCTTGGCGCGCGCTGGAAGGAAGTGGCCCGCACTTACGCCGAGGTCAACGATCTCTTTGGCGACATTGTGAAGGTAACCCCCTCTAGCAAGGTGGTGGGCGACATGACGATGTTCCTCGTCACTCGCGGCATTAAACCGGCGGATGTGGTGAACCTCGAGCCTGGCGCTACGCCGTTCCCGCAATCGGTTATCGACATGATGAAAGGTCGCCTAGGCAAGCCCGTGGGCGGCTGGCCGCGCAAGGTGCAGAAGGTGGTGCTCGGAAAACAGAAGCCGCTCAAGGGCCGACCCGGTGCCGATCTCAAGCCGCTAAACCTCGAGCGCACGCGCAAGAAGGTGGAAGAAGAGATCAGTCGCAAGGTCAACGACGATGATTTGCTCAGCTACCTTATGTATCCGGAGGTGTTCAAGGACTATAACAAGTTCCGCCGCCAATACGGTGATGTGTCCGTGCTGCCCAGTTCAACTTACTTTTACGGACTACAGCTTGGCGAGGAAATCACTGTGGACATCGAGGAAGGTAAGACGCTCTACATCAAACTCATCAATGTCAGCGATGCCGATGAAGAAGGCGTGCGCACGTTAACCTTCGAGTTGAACGGATACCCCCGCGAAGTGGAGATTGCCGATGCCTCCATGAACGTGCTGGAAAGGGCTATTGCCAAGGCTGATTTGGGTAACGACCTCCATGTCGGCGCGCCCATCCCGGGCATCATCACCGAGGTGGCCGTGGGCATTGGCGCCAAGGTGGCCAAGGGCGACAAGCTGTTGACCATGGAGGCTATGAAAATGCAGACGACCGTTTATGCCGCGGCCGATGGCGTGGTGGATAAGATCAACGTCGGTATCGGCGAATCGGTCGAAAGCAAAGACCTCATCATGGAATTGCGCGAAGCGTAAGTCAGCGCGTTCGAAATTTTGATAGCGCGGGCCGGCGTGTTCCTCAATATGCCCAATAAGGGTTCGCCTTGAATGTGACGTATGACCAACATGCCGTTGGGCGCAGCAATATGAAAGTTTTTCGCCGCAAATTGCTGTCCAATTCATGGGGCACGGCATCCATACAGGAGAATCAGAGCGCCAAACAGGAAGGCGCTGCTGCGTTTCATCCGGCCAGTGACCGTAGTGGTTAAATTATTCCAAGGTTATTCACGTAACCTACTTTTGCCGAATGCGTCTAACTGGCGAGTGAGTTAAGCGCTGGATTGGCCTGAGTTTTGTCGGTATTGGCGCGGTATTTGAGAATAACTGAATACGTTTTGAGCTTGCTGGGTCAGACAGAAATGTTAGTTTTTCACCGCGCCTCAATAACTTGAGGCGGTTTTCCACGGGTGGAAACGCAAGGGGCCCCGGCAACGGGTAAGGCGTTTGGATGGCTTACGCTTCGTTTAAACAATTTTGCATTGCTGCACACTTGGCGTGTGAAGACGAATGGGATGCCTTGATGGCAGACTGGCGTCGAGAACGGGCCGAGGAAGGTCTGGCTGATGCATTCCCTGTTTATCTATGCCGCCGCAATGACATTAGCGAGGCGGATTACCTCAAACGCGTGGGCGAAGCCTTTGACTGGCACAGTATCGACCTAGCGGAGGTAAAGCCTTCGGTGGAGGCGCGCCGGAAAATTTCCTCCAAAGTGGCCAGTCAATTTTCCGTGCTGCCGGTGACGGTGGAGGAGGGCGTGTTGGTGGTGGCCGTGAGTGATCCATTTCACACCGATTTACTCAATGCCGTGCGCTTTGCAGCGCAGGGGCCCGTACGTTTCGTGTTGGCGCCTGCTGAGGATGTTTCCAGGGCGTATGAGAAATATTACGGTGTCGGCGCGGAGACGATTGATGAGCTGGCTCAGGACGAGGTGGATGATGATGATGATCTGGAGTTGATGTTTTCCGATGACAAGGAGATCGCCGAGGGCGATCAGGAGGCCAGCATTATCAAGTTCGTCAACCAAGTCATCTGGCAGGCTTACCGCAGCCGCGCAACGGACATCCATTTTGAGCCGCACGAAGATGAGCTGCAGATTCGCCATCGCATTGACGGCATCCTGCACCAAATGTCGCTGCCGCCGGCGCTCAAGAAGCTGCAGGCGGCGCTCATTTCCCGCATCAAGGTAATGAGCGGCATGAATATTGCCGAGAAACGGCTCCCGCAGGACGGCCGCATCAATGTTCGCATCAAGGGAGAGGAGATTGATATTCGTGTGTCCACCGTGCCGACTGTGTATGGCGAGAGCGTTTCGTTGCGTTTGCTCACGCGAGGCAGCGTGCTTAAAGGCATGGATTCGTTGGGCATGAGTCGCGAGATTGAGACTCCTATCCGGGAAATTATTCACCAACCGCACGGCATTGTGCTGGTTACCGGCCCGACGGGTTCCGGTAAATCCACCTCGCTCTATTCATTTTTAAACACCATCAACTCTACTGATAAACGGATCATGACGGTGGAGGATCCGGTGGAGTACGAGATGAAGGGCGTGAATCAGGTGTCGGTGAAAAACGACATCGGCCGTACGTTTGCTCATGTGCTGCGCCATTTCCTGCGGCAGGATCCGGATGTGATCATGGTGGGTGAGATTCGGGATGGCGAGACGGCCGAGATCGCTATTCAGGCGGCGAACACCGGCCACCTTGTGTTCAGTACCCTACATACCAATGATGCCCCCAGCGCGTTTACGCGTCTGATTGACATGGGTATGGAACCGTTCCTTGTGGCCGATGCGATTGAGGCGGTGATGGCACAACGGCTGGTGCGCACTATTTGTTCAGAATGTAAAACTGAGCAAACGGTTAGTAAGGAATATTTATTGAGCGTAGAATTCCCACCGACCCACGCAGCAGGCGCGAAATTCTGGCAGGGCGCCGGTTGTGATGCCTGCGGCGGGCGCGGCTACCAGGGGCGCTCGGGGATTTACGAATTATTGCCCAATAGCGAAGCCATTCAGCAACAGGTGATCAATCGCGCGCCGGCCTCGGTGATCGGGCAATTGGCCCGGAGTGAAGGCATGAAAACCCTGCGCGAGTACGGCTGGGGACGCGCCATGGCGGGCGTGACTACCATCGAGGAAGTATTGCGCGTGACGCAAATATCCGAGGCGTTGGCCGAGCAGCCCGTGGAGAATTTCTGATGGCGACGGAACCGACAGCGAAGCCTCCCAAAGCGCCGGCTTTGCCGGATGCCTGCAACGTGATTGATTGTTCCACGGGACGTCAGCAGTTCTGGCGGTTTGCCAAGGGCAAGCGCTGCATGAAGCTGGTGGATGTGCGCGATACGTTGGTGGATGAGCCCGTGCCGGCCAAGCATCTGGACCGAGACACCAGCCAGATGTGGCGGCCGCATTGCCAAAACGACGCTTGGTTACCGGCTGAGCAGGTTTTCTTCCGCGTGCTGCAGTTGCCTTTGTGTAGCGAGGCTGAGCTGCCGGGCATGGTGGAGCTGCAGCTCGATAAAATTTCTCCGCTGCCACTGGCGCAGGCGGTGTGGACTTTTGAACGCGTACCGGTGCATCGTCCGGATCGGGCGCAGCAAACGGTGGTAGTGATGGTGGCCGAACGTTCCGTGGTGGAGCGGTACGCCGGTGAATTGGAACAGGTGGGATACCGGCCCGATCGCATGGAACCGGCCGTGCTGCATCAGGTGATGGCCACGCCGCAGGGCGGCGCGTTGCCGGACGGCGCTTGGATTTACCCGCACTTTGTGGATCCGCAGGTGCATTGCACCGTGGCGTGGTGGGATGAAGGGGTGCTGCAAAATATCACTCAGCTGAGTCTGTCATCGCGCGAGCATTTAAACGAACTTACCAGCAATCTCACCGCTACCACTTGGGCGGGCGAACTGGAAGGCTGGCTGACGGGCGAGACCGATTGGCATTTGGTGGCTTCCAATGAGGAAGCCGAGGAATGGCTTAGTATTTTGAATGACTGGGCGGGCAAGGGAGTGCAGGTGGAGGAGCCGCCGGATTCCAATGCGCTGGCGGCGGCGGCGGCGGCCCGGGCCGAGCGGCCGCTCACTCAGGGTAACCTACTGCCAATCGATCGTCAGGCGCGGTATCACAGGGATGATGTGGATCGTGTGTGGGGCAATGTGCTGATCTGGACCGTTATGCTCTACGTCGTTTTTCTCTCCGTTTATTTCGTGATGAAAACACGCGTGGCCGGCGAGGAGCAGGCGGCATTCGCGGAGAATCAGAAGGCGATCAAGCTCAAGAAAGAATTGAAGGAACTGGGCGTTCAACGACGGTTATTGGAGGAGCAGCGCGAACTACGCTGGACCGCACTTAATGTTTTCAAGGCAGTGGCCGAACATATTCCCGGAGAGGTCACGTTGGATTCACTCGTCTTCTCGGAGAGCCGCAACAATCAGGGAAACAACATCACGCTGCGGGGTCGTGTATCGCAGGAAGACAGCCAGAAACTGCAGGATTACTCCGAAGCCTTGGCGAAGGTGGCCGTGGATGAGCAGGGCGCTCAGCCACTTTTCTCGCAGGTGCAGCCGCCCAACATGGATGCCCGCGCCGGTGGTTATTTGGATTGGTACATCATTTGCCTGTTACGACGGGAGGAGGCCGGGAAATGATCGAGACACTGGATCGCATGGGGATTCGCCCGCAGGAACGCCGCTCGGTGATCTTGTTGCTGTTGGCTTTCCTTATCATTGGCAATATCGCCTGGCTGATGATGGGGCCGGAATTGCTGCAACTGCAAACTTCGCGCGACCAGTACCGCGAGGAAAATAAAGCGGCAGCGAACTTGGTGGAGTTGCGGGATACCCTGAAGATGGAGGTGGAAACACTTTCGGCTGAATCCGGAATGGTGAGTGACGGGAGACAGGCCCAGAAATTGATGGAGGATATCGAAAGCAAAGCGCGCCGCAGTGGCCTGAACTTTACCCGCAGCCGGGGCGGTCAGGGCACTTCCCGGGGCAATCAGGATTTTGAAGAAACCAAACGAACCGTCTCCTTCCAATCCAGCTTAGTGGATCTCGTTGAATTTTTGAAGAACGTGTCCGAAGGGCAAAACATGATTCGCGTCAGCAATATGACGGTGCAACCTACGGTCGACCGGCAACAGCTTAAGGTCGATCTCGCTTTTGTCGCGAGCTATCCGAAGCCCGCCGACGACAAATCTAAGAAAGGAAAGAAATGATGAAAAAGATTGCTGCCCTAATGGCACTCATGGGAGGTGAGCTGTTGGCTCAAGACCAGCCCGCGCCACCGGTGGATCCGCCGGCCCCAGCCCCTACCGTGATCCCCGCCGGCCACACCATGCAAGGGATTCCCTTACCCACGTTGCTAGAGGAATACGGTGCGCTGGTGGGCAAAACCCTGATTCCCGCGCAAAACCTCCCTTCGGTCACCTTCGAGTTTAAGACGAACAACGATCTTACCTACGAGGAAGCCAAGGCCTTTTATGAAACCCTCCTGATGCAGCGCCAAATTGCAGTGGTCCCACAGGGTGATAAATTTGTGCAGGTCATTCCTGCAGCCGAGATTGCTAAGACACCGCCCCAATATTATCCGGTGCTGTCCGTGGCAGCCCTGCCGGACAGTGAATTACCTGTCATGGGGCCGTTTCCCTTGAAGTATATTTCCACCGCCGCCGCGATTGATCTGCTGGCAACCTTAGCCAAGACGCCCAACGCTGTGACCACGGTGGAAGGTTCCAACGTGTTGATTCTGCGCGATTCGGCAAACAATGTGAAGCGGATGTTAACTGTGTTGACTGAGTTAGACGTGGAACCGGGGATTAAGGAGGAGTATGAACTCATTAAAATTCGCTATGCTCTTTCGGCAGATATTGCGGCGGTTTTGAGCACTCTAACCAATACCCCGATTAGCGGTACAGCTGGGTCTGCCAGTAGTCGCATTAATACTACCGGCGCCAATCGCACAACGACAGGTGCGACCTCTCGAACGGGTGCAACTACAACCGGAAATGCTGGTTCCTCTCGTGGGCAACTGGCTCAGCGTTTATCCCAGATTCAAGGTGGAGCCGGTGTGACCGGTACGGGGCTTCCAATTCTGGGGGATACCAAGGCGGTGGCTTATGAACGCGGCAACGAAGTGCTGCTCATCGGCACACGCCGACATCTCGATAAAGCCAAGGAGCTGATCGATAAGCTGGACACTATTCAGCCGCAGGTTCTAATTGAGGCCATCATCATTGATGTCGCTTTGGGTGATGACAAAACGTTTGGTGTGTCGTTGCGCGAAAACCGGACGGCAGAAAATGCCCGATCGGGGGGATTGCGTGGGGCATTGGCTTCGGCCCTTGGGCCGGCAGGGTTTACAGATACCTCCATCTCCGGTGCCACATCCGGGTTTAATTATTGGGGATTCCTTGGGTCTAACTGGGAGGTTGCCGTGAATGCGATTGAAAACGATTCCCGCGTGACCATGCATTCACGGCCGCGCATCCAAACCTCGCATGCTGAGCTGGCTGAGCTGTTCATTGGCGACACGCGGCCGGTTGTCACCGGCACCATCACGGACATCAGTGGCGGTACCAGTTCGCAGTATCAAATGCAGAAATTTGGCATTACTTTGGAAGTGCGGCCTTTCATTAACGAAGAAGGTCTCGTGGTAATGGATTTGGTTCAGCAGATTCAAGATATCGTTGGCTCACAAACCATCAACGGCAATAGTGTTCCCATCACCACGGACCGATCGGCTAACGCCAAGGTGGCCGTGCGCGATGGGGAGATGATTGTGCTGGGAGGGTTTATCAAAACGAAGACCACCACCTACGAGGATGGTGTTCCCGTACTGCGTGATGTGCCGTTGCTTGGGAAACTCTTTGAGAGCACGCGTGATGTGGATGAGCGCAATGAATTAATTGTGCTAATGCGGCCTACGGTTTTAAAGACGCCTGAAGCCGCCGCCTTTAAGGCCATGTCCGAGCAATCCAACCTGCCGGGCATTGATCTGGCCAAGGATGAAGAGGAGCGGCTCACTGAAAAATACCGCAATTTGGTGGAGGAACTCCGCCGCAAACAGGGCACTCCGACAACTCCAGAAAATCCGGATTTGCCTTTACTGCCAAAAGACGGCCCTCTGGTGCCACAATTGCCCTGATCACCTTCGGCCATCGTACCACCAGCTGCAGGCCTTGGGATCACTCAAGGCCCGGCCACCGGTGAAAGCCGTGGCGCTTAAAAAGCGTACCAACTCCCACGGTGAATAAAGCGAGAGTTTGCGGGCTGATGTGATCAGTGGCTGGCCGGTGATGATGTGCAATCGTTGCTGTCGCCTTCGGCCATGGCGCTTGAGGCGTTCGGCAAACTCGAGTTCTTCAGAAGCATAAAGGGTCTTGGAAAACCCTTCCAGTTCGCGAAAAGCTTTTGTGCGGCAAAAAAAATAGGAACCGGCCGGCCAGCGCATTACCCGACTAATACAATTCCACAAATGAATCCAGAAAGCCGCCCACCAGGGGACTACTCCCATGGTGAGCGTGGAACCGCCACCGAGAATATCCGTTTGCTGCATTGCTTTGCCGGTGGCCGCGAATAATTCCGGGCTCGGTTTAGAATCCGCATCCACAAAAAGGATCCAATCTCCTCGGGCCGCCTGACCGGCTGCATTCCGGGCTCGGGCGATTTGGTTTTGGGATTCAAAAACCACCCGCGCCCCGGCGTTTCGCGCCAGTTCGGCGGTGCGGTCGCTAGAATTATTGTCGCACACTACCAGTTCCCAGTCCCAATTAATGGCCTCAAAGACTTTGGCTGAATCCTGAATCGCTGCCAGTGTCTCGGGAAGGAGCTTTTCCTCGTTGAAGGCAGGAATGGCGATGGTCAAGTGCACGGGCGAATGTCACCCGATTCGCGGTGACAGGCAAGCGGGCAACATGCTATCCTTCCGTCAGTTGAGGGATGGTGCAGCCTTACTCCATCGAGCCTCTTATGGAGGAGGAGACAAGCTCCAAACGCCGGTGGAAACGCTGGTTGATTGGGGGCTTGGCGGCCTTGGTAATTCTGCCGCTGCTCGCTTGGCAGGTTGTTGAGAGTGAATGGTTCTTGCGCCGTGTGATTCTACCGAGAGTGAACGAGTCGATTCACGGCGTCATCCACTTTAAATCTGCCGATTGGTCACTGGGAAGTTCGCTGGAATTGCAGGGAGTGACCCTGCAAGCCGAAGGTCAGGCGACGTGTCTTAAAGTGAAGCATGTGCGGGTGCGGTATGACTTGGGCGAATTGCTCGATGGTCGCTTGTGTTTCCACGAAATTTTTCTAGATGAACCGACTTTAACCGTTACGCAGGATCTGGAGGGGCGAACCAATTTGGATCCGTTTTTCCAGAAATCCTCTGAGAGCGGCGAGACGAGCACCGTGAAGTTGGATTTGGTGATGCTTGCCGACGGCGGTATTCATTTTTCTAAGGAACTACCCGATGATGGGAAGCAGATTGTCCGGGCAAACAATCTGAAAATAAATCTCGAACACCTTAGCAATGGCCGTGATCAAGGTGGTGTTCGTGTAGGATTCGGATGGGCCACTGAATGGATGAATGGCAGCGAAATGACCGATCATCTCAAGGGTACGCTTGAAGTGGATACCAAGTTGAATTTTAACGAACACTGGCAGCTCAGTCGGTTGGATCCGAAAGGGAAACTTCGTGTTCTGGATACCAGTGAACGGTTGGAGGAATCCAAAGGGCTGGTGGCTGATTTCGCCGCCGCTTTTACTGGGAATCAATTGGAGCGGTTAGGGCTGAGCTTCAGTCGAAAGCCAGATGAAATTACGGGCTCAGTTGAGCTGGGTAAATTGAATGTATCGGGCCCTCTGAACCTCGCGGTTGGCGAGGCAGAGTTGGCGATTGCTGTTCAGGATGTGGACCAAAGCGTTTTGAATTTGCTTGGGCAATCGCAGAAGCTGACCTTTCATCAAACGCGGTTGAGCGCGACCAATCATCTGACGGTGAAGGATTTCGGCCGTACGTTGCAGCTGCAGGGCAAGATGATTTCCGCGCCGCTGCAACTGACCCATCGGTTGGCGAAGCTGCCGCAATTGGATTCGTTGGAGGCGCACTATGATTTGACCTATCAGCCTGAAGCCCGAACCGTGTATGTTCATGCCTTTGGCCTTGAATCCAGTCACCAGAAAAAGACCTTCCTGAAAGGTGCACTGAAACAGCCGCTGGCCGTCAGTTGGCAGCAAGGCAATGAATTGAATGCGCCGGATTCGGAGTTCGAGTTGACCATTCATCCGACTCAACTTGCCGATTGGCAACCGTGGCTGGGGCGTTATGTAAGCGAAGGTGAATTAAGCGGGGCGTTCACCATGGCCGTGCAACAGGCCGGGCGGCACATTGAGTTTAGTGGCTCCACCAAGGTGGAGGGCATGGCTGTGCCACACGCGCAAACCACACGGCCATTGGGTAATGGCCAATTCGACTGGGCCGGCACATTGAACGACTTGAAGGATCTGCAGTTTACCCAATGCAAACTGGAGATTGGCACGCCGTTGCAATCCTACTTTACCTTTGATGGCAAGCCGCGGCTGGATCTGCACTCGCAACAGTTCAGCGAATCCAGCGGGAAATTGACGGCACATCTTCCCACATTGCTGGAGTGGTTTCCTCAGGCTGGGCTGTGCAGTGATGCCGGTGAGCTGACGTATAACGGAACTTTTTCCGGCGGTTTGACCCAAGGCGCGCTCTTCTCCTGGGTGGGGACGCTTGATTGGGCCAATATTGATGGACAGTTTCAGGAGCAATCTGTGAAAAGCCTGAATGGTTCGCTTCAGTTGGATTGCGTGTTGGATAAAGAGCAACGGCTCAAGATTCAACGTCTCGAGGGGGATGCGCAGATTGCGGAAAAACCCTTGATGGCCAAGCTGGATTTGAAGGGGGATTGGAACCTGCGCACCGGTCAGTTTGCCTTTGAAAAAGCTGAACTGGTTCAGGCGGACTTGGCGTTGGCGCGGATGCTTTATCCGTTTCCCGAAGTAATCTCGGGCGTGCTGAATGCCAACCTTACCGTGAACCATAAACCGGGCGATAGCACACTGTTGCGGGGCGGCTTGGCTATTGCCAAGGGGCACATTGCCCAATGGCCTCAATGGATTTACGGACGTCTCGGTGAACTGGATGCGACCTTGCATTGGGAGGAGGCTGGGCACTTTCACGGTGAAGTGCGCCATGTGCAACTGCAGGCCTTTGATCCGGCCCGCCCAGAGCAAGGCATCGGCCAAGTGAGCGGCGCCGGGAAGTTTGATCCGTTCAAGGGTGAATGGGAATGTACCCTTAAACCTTCCAGACTTGAACACGCAATTCTGGCTCCCTTGGTGAATCGCACAAATTGGCCGGGATCCGCGGTACTCCAGTCTGGCACAATATCCAACCCCAAGCCGCTGCAACTGCATTGGAACGCTAATGGCGACATTGCGGTGATCGGCCCGATGCATATTGCTAATGCTCGCGTTGAAGATCCGAAGGGCCAATTGCCAAAGGATATTTTGGGCGCACAGTTGGAGTTGGATCTCGCATCCACCCAGCATCCCGTCGGCCGATCGTGGAAGGCTCGCTCGCAAGCCAACAAGGCCGTCTTCACATTGGAAAATCAACCCGCTGGTACAGTGGAATGGAGTGGCGAATACACGGCCACCAATGGGGTCGGGCAACTGGCGTTTGATGTGGTCGGTGTGGATCATCGTGTGTTTCAACTCGTGCCTGAGTCTTGGCGCGGTGGGGTGGATCTCAAGAGCGGGCAAATCAATAAATTGAGAGGCCAATGCCGGATCCGCGATGGAGTGGTGCAGTTTGAAAGCAGTGCGGACCTGAAACGGGTTTGGTTGACGGAACCATTCAGGCTTTGGCCGGAAGGCCCTTTGGATTTGGTGCAGTCTCTGCAGGGCAGCTGGAAGCCTGGACCCAAGCTCAATCTGACGGTCGAGCGCAATCAGGGTACGGTGAAGCAGGGCGATACTGTTTTGGGCGTGTACGATTTGAACGGCCGGATGGTGGATGCGGGTTTGGAGTTGGATGTGAAATCACTGGATTTGGGGCCGGCTTTCACGCGGCGCGCTCTGGATCGATGGTTGCCCGGTCAGCCGGTTGCTGCCGGGCGATTGCAAATGAATGAATTGAAGGTCAGCCTGCCTCAGCAGGGAGTCGGCGCGGTGAATGGGCAGTTGTCCATCAAAGGATTCTCCGTGCCTGCGCGTGTGCCGGGAGATCCCGCTCAGTCGTTGGATACCACATTGAACATTCAAGCGGCCGGCACCAATCGTGTGCTGCAACTCAAACAATGTGCCGTGGCATTGCCCCCGACGAAGAAGGCGGCTAATCAGGTCAGCTTGGCCGGCGCGTTAGATTTGCGGCGCTGGAATGCCCCGGGCGCGCAGTTGAAAATTGCCAGTGAAGCGGCGGATATTACGCCGTTGATGGCGTTTCTGAATAATCCCGAACCCTCAGCGACGCCCGATGAGACTTCCGGCACCGCTCCGGCTGGATCGGAATTTGGTTTTCAGAATTTCAACCTAAACCTGAATCTTAAGCGCTTGGTGTGGCATGATTTATGGGCAACCAATCTCACCGGCAATGTGCGGATTGACGGGCGGAAGTTTACTTTTGACCCAATTCAAATGCATCTGCTCGGGGCGCCGGGAATGATTGAAGGCCAGGTGCAAACCGTGGATAGGCAAACCCAAATGGCGGTAAACATAAATGTGCAAGCTGTGCCGTTGGATCCGGTGATTCGGCACTTCGCTCCCGATCATAAAATCCAATGGGGCAAGTTGACGGCCAATGGATTTCTGAAGGCGCTCGGATGGTCGGGAGAATCCTTTCGCAACAGCTTTACGGTGCGCGGGATCGATCCCGCAGCCCCTGCGCAACTCGTCATTGAAGATTCCCATTGGGGGTTCAAGGAGGATGATATTTTAGTTGGAATCATCGCTAGGAGCTTGAATTTACCGCAACTTTTGGATTCTCATTTCAACTCAGCGGAGCTCGCCTTGATCGCGCAGGATGGTAAAGCACATTTCGAGCTGGCTGCGGGTGGTCCGCTCTTGCGTGTGGGAACCGGGGGGGAAGGCCAGTTGGGAAGCCGTTTTCTCGATACCACCATCAAGCAGGATATCTCCATCGAGCTGCCGCCTAAGTTGGCGGAAGAATTTCGGGCACTGGGGATTTTGTTTCCCCAGGACGGCTTCATGGAGATGCCGGCCTTTCTTTCCATGGAAGGTGCTATTCGGAGGCCGCAAGTGAAGGTCGATAATCTGGCGTTGGGGCAAATTCTGGTGTTGGGTATTACTGGCCGCCCCGGAAGCTTGTTGCGGCGTTTGAGTCCCATCAAGGACAATCCCGATGGAGAAGGGAAAGAGCTAGATTTGAATCCATTGAACTTATTGCGATTAATCGTTCCCGGCGGCGATTAAGGGTGGGTGTCATCAAAGGCATTCGCCGTTTGCATTCGCTCTCTGCTTTCGTACACTGCGCCCGCATGCAATCCGTGCTGGATTATTTAACCGCCCATCGGGCTCGTTTTGAAGAGGAGCTATGCGAATACCTGCGGCTGCCAAGTGTGTCGGCCCAGACCGATCATGATTGCGATACCCGTGCCACGGCCGATTGGCTGATGAAACACTGCCGGGCGATTGGCCTCAAGGCCCGCAAGCATACCACGGATTTTCATCCCATCGTTACCGCCAGCACGCCAAAGCGCGCTGGGCGGCGTCCACATTTTCTGGTGTATGGCCATTACGATGTACAACCGCCGGATCCGTTGGAGGAATGGGATACACCGCCGTTTGAGCCCACTATTCGCAAGGGAGCGGTGTATGCGCGGGGTGCAACTGATAACAAGGGACAACATTTTGCGCACCTCAAGGCCGTGGAAGCGTTTCTGCAAACGGGCTCGGAATTACCTTGTGATCTCACGTTTGTGATCGAGGGCGAAGAGGAGGTGGGTAGCGAAAGTCTCGTTAAGTTTTTGCGTCAGAAGAAAAAAGACCTGCAGTGCGATGCGGTGGTGGTGTCGGATACCGGCATGCCTTCAAAGAAACACCCCGCACTCACCTATTCCCTGCGTGGCGTGACGGCGCTAGAGGTGACAGTACGCGGTCCGAAGGCTGATCTGCATTCCGGCATTTATGGCGGCTCGGTGGATAACCCCGCGTTGGTGCTGTGCCAGATGCTGGCGGCATTGCGCGACAAGCGCGGCCGCATCGCGGTGCCCGGTTTTTATGATCGAGCACAAAAGCTCACGCGGTATGAGCGCGAGCAAATGAAACGCCTGCCGATTTCCGCCGCGCAATATCGCCGTCTTTTGGGGGTGAAGGCATTATTCGGGGAAATGGGATACACGCATCATGAACAACGCAGTGCCCGGCCGACATTGGAGATCAACGGCCTTACCAGTGGTTATCAGGGCGAAGGCAGTAAGACGATCGTGCCTGCCTGGGCGAGTGCCAAGATCACCTGCAGGTTAGTGCCGAATCAGGATCCGTGCGAGATCAACCGGTTGCTCAAGCGGCAGCTCAAGAAGTTGTGCCCGCCTTCGGTGAAACTGGAAATTGAGGATGGGCATGGCGCCGAGGCGTATCATGTGCCGCCCACGGGGCCGCAGGCGCAGGTGGCGTTGGAGGCCTTGCGCGAGGCGTTTGGCCATGAACCGGTGATTCTGCGGGAAGGCGGTTCGATTCCAATTATCAATGAATTCAAAAAAGTGCTCGGGGCGGACTCACTGCTCCTAGGCTTGGCGTTGCCAGATGACAATTTGCATTCGCCGAATGAGAAGTTCGACCTCGATTGCTTCCATAACGGTGCTGAAATGAGCGCCCGTCTCTGGCCGAAACTGGCTGCGATTTAGCTGTGAAAAAAAATAAATCCAACCGAGAGGAGGAGCCGGCCGAGGAGATGTCCATTGGGCTACGTAGGTATCTTTATTTTACGGCGGCCTGCACGGGTGCGTGCATTTTGGTGGTCGAGATCTTGGGGGCCAAAATGCTGTCGCCTTTTCTTGGTACGTCCCATTTTGTTTGGACGGCGCAAATCGCGGTGACGCTCGTGGCGCTATCAGGCGGCTATTATGCCGGCGGGTGGCTGGTGGATCAGTCGCCGAAATTGAACCGCTTGTATTACGGAATTTTGGCAGCGGCCGTTTATCTCGCCGCCACGGTGCCAATGGTGAAGCCGCTGTGTCTCAAGCTCATGAGCCTGCCATTGGCTTGGGCCACGCTGTTGGCAGCCATGTTTTTGTTTTTGGTGCCGCTGGCTTTGCTCGCGATGACGGGGCCCTTTCTGGTTCGACTTCTCACCCAATCAATCCAGAATGTGGGGCTCAATGTCGGCCGATTGTCGGCAATTAGCACTCTGGGAAGTGTAGCAGGTACGGTGTTGATCGGGTACGTGTTGATTCCGCGTTTTCCGAATTCCGTGACTATGCTTATCACGACGGGCATCTTGATTGCCTTGGCGGCGGTTTACCTTATCGTATGGGGGCGCGGGGCTGGTGGAAATGCCCTTTTGTTGGCACTGGGGCTTTCTCTCGTTTTTGGCTATAGTGGTTTACGCGGGCAGTTTGGAGACACGATGAAGTACGGCGGAGTGAATTGGGATGTGCTTTACCGCGCGAATTCCAACTATGGTGAGCTGCAGGTGATCGAGTATCGTAGTGGCGCGGTGGTGGAGCGGCGGTACTTGAATGATCAACTGGTGCAGAACACTTACGATCCTACGACGCGCCAGAGTCGTTCGCTGTTTACCGGTGCGTTGCGGTGGCTGGCGCACGCTTACACGGCGAAAACCGAGCGCGTACTTTGCATTGGTATGGGGGCAGGCGTGGTTCCCATGCAGTTTGCTGCGGATGGAATTGAAACGGACGTGGTGGAGATCAACGGTGCCTCGATTCCGATGGCGGAGGAGTTCTTTGATTTTGATGCATCAAAGGTCAACCTCACCGTGGGCGATGGCCGACAGTTTCTGAATCAAACGGATCGCACCTACGATGCCATTTTGCTCGATGCGTTTTTGGGGGATTCCTCACCGAGCCACCTCATGACTCATGAGGCGTTTGTGGAAATGCGCGCGCATCTCAGCGATCACGGTACGTTGGTGATCAACAGCTTTGGGGAATCGAATCCGGAACGGCAGTTTTTTTCTTCGTCACTGGATAAAACACTGCGTTCGGTGTTTGGCCCGGAACGCGTGATTGTCCATGCGTCGGGTTATGGGAACGTGTTTTTCGTGGCCACCAAAGCGCCGCAACTAAAGGTGCACCGGTCGCCGGAGCCGGACCCCGATGCAGGCAAGCGCCTGCGGGAGGCAAAATCGGAACGCGATGCCTATGCGGTTTGGAACGAATGGTATGGCGCCGCCAAGGGCGAGGGCCCGTTTTTCTCCGAGCATCGACAAGTGCAGATGGAGATGGCGTTAATGTGGAAGGGGCGGCGGGAGTTTGACGCAGTGCACGGGCAGTTGTTGCTGGATGACTTTAATCCGGTGGAGTTTTATGATGCCCGTAATCGCGAAGAGAATCGCCGCGGGTTGATCCATCAAATCAATCCCGGTAATGGCTGATTCGGATTCAGCCTTGTCTGCCAAGCCGCCGATGGCCTTGTATGCTCTGACGGTTTTTTGGGGTGCGTTTCTGTTGTTTCTGGTGCAGCCGTTGATCGGCAAATACATTCTGCCTTGGTTTGGCGGCACGCCAGGGGTTTGGACCACTTGCCTGTTGTTTTTTCAATGTCTTTTGTTGACGGGGTATGCCTATGCCCATTGCCTGAACCATTTTCTGCCGCCGCGCAAACAGGCCTGGGTACATGGCGGCTTGTTGATGATGGCGATCTGTACGCTACCCATTACTCCGAGCGAAGCACTCCAGCCCGATGGCGAGGGCACGCCGGTATGGGCGATTCTTAAATTGCTTGGGCTCAGCTTGGGCGTTCCGTACATGATCCTCTCCTCCACCGGCCCGCTGGTGCAGGCGTGGTTTGCCCGTGCCTATGCGGGGGCCTCACCATATAGGCTGTATGCTTTATCCAATGTCGGCTCACTATTGGCGTTGGTGGTGTATCCGTTTGTGGTGGAGCCCAGGAGCACTCGTATCGAGCAGGTGAACGGCTGGTCTTGGGGGATGGCTTTGTATGCGGTGTTTTGTGGCCTCCTCGTGTGGCGCATGCGGGATGTACCGGTGGTGACCTCCAGTAAAAGCAAAGTCGAATCCGGAGCAACCGAGACACGTTTGCGTCGGGCAGGGGTGTGGTTGTGTTGGTTGGCATTGCCGGCGTGCGGGACGGCCTTCTTAATGGCCACGACCAACAAACTTTGTCAGGACGTGGCCGTGGTGCCATTTCTTTGGGTGCTACCACTGGCATTGTATTTGATTTCTTTCATCATCAGTTTCGATAGCCCACGGTGGTATGTACGTGAGATTTATGTGCCGCTGCTGGTGGTAAGCTGGATCGGCGTGTTGTGGGGGATGGGGGAGGGTGTGGATTTGGAAATCGTTTTGCAGGTTGGGCTTTACAGTGTGGCATTGTTCATCAGTTGCATGGTGTGTCACGGGGAACTGTATCGGTTGCGGCCAGAGCCGACGCGGTTAACCCAGTATTTTCTTGGGATCGCCGCCGGCGGCGCCTTGGGAGGTTTGGCTGTGGCCGTGCTGGCGCCGCGTTGGTTTGATGGCTATTGGGAATACCACATTGCATTGTGGGGTACGGGGCTACTGTATCTGCTGGTGCAATGTGTGAACCGGGAGCCTTGGGCGCTGGGAAAATGGCACGTGCGTGGCCTGTTGGGGCTTTGCTGGACGGTGGTCTGCATGGCGTTGTTGCGCGCGGTTGAATTTTCTTTGCCGGCCAAACTCGCGCTCACTTGGCTTCCATTGCTCTTTGGTTGGTACATGGCCCGGTACATTGCGCGGGAATGGTGGTTTGGCCGGCCGGCATCCGAGGGGCGTGATTTCAAGGCCGGCTTGGCCGGGGTGGTGCTAGCCTGTCTGGGCCTGTATTGGGCACTGGAAATGTCGGTAAATTGGAGTGATGCCGGCAGCATCAGTGGTTGGGAGGCTCTGCAACCGGGGGTCTGGGTGGCGGTCGGATTATTGACACTCAATTTGTTCGTTTGGCTCAGCGTGCGCCAATGGAATGGGGTGCAAATCGCTTGGGGCTGGCAATGGTTGGGCTTGGGGCCGGCGTTGGTGGTGGTGTTCGTGGGGTTGTTGAAAGACATCAAGAAATTGGAAGCGGATGCGTTTTATGTGCAGCGCAATTTTTATGGCACGTTGAAGATATCGCGCTACAGCGACTCTGGGGGTGAAGTCTATCGCCTGCTCTTGAACGGCCATATCACGCATGGTTTTCAGTACGAAAGCGTGGAATGGTGTAACCGAATTACGACCTACTACACCTATGGCAGTGGCGTTGAGTTAGCCATGCGATACACGCGGGAAAACAATAAACGCGTGGGCGTAGTGGGTTTGGGCGTGGGCACGATGGCCGGGTTTGCCGAGGCGGGTGATCAGTATTGGTTGTATGATATCAACCCGGAGGTGGTGAATTTATCGGCCGATGAGGTGGCTCAGTTTACCTACTGCATCAACGCGCGCGATCGCGGAGCGAGTGTGGAGATAGTACCGGGCGATGCGCGCCTGGCGATGGAGCGGGAATTGCGCACAGAGAAAAACCGTCAGCTGGATGTCCTCGTGCTGGATGCATTCAGCAGCGACTCCATTCCGGTGCACCTGCTCACGCTGGAATCGTTGAAACTCTATGATCAACACCTCAAACCCGACGGTGTTTTGGCTATTCATATTTCCAATCGCTATCTGAACCTGGAGCCGGTAGTGCGACGGCTGGCGGCGGAATTGGATTTTGGAATGATCGAGGTCGACAGTCTGGGCGGGGAGGATTACGGGCAGGATTGGGTTTACGCCGCCACGTGGGTGTTACTCTCGCGCAATCAGGATTTTCTGGATGATGTTGAGGCTAATGCGTGGTTACGTACAGACCTATCGGAAGCTCGAGAATTGCCGTTGTGGACCGATGATTATGCTAGTATTTTCCGGATCATGAACAAGCCGCACTGGTGGCCCACGTGGCTTGGAGGAACTGATGACTGAACCCGCATGGAGCAACTTATTTTCCGGTGCGCCTTTTGAATTCCGCTTCGGCGCCCGACCCGGTGATCCGAAAGGGTTTTTCGAGTCATCGCCTGAACATGACAGTCGTGTCCAGTTAAGGCGCGAAATCGTTGCTGAACATCCGGACCGGCATGTGTTTCAGATGTCCAACTCCCATGATGCCGTAACAGAGTTAATCCGCTGGGCCGGACTGGAATCCGGTGGGTGCAGGGAATTGGCGCAGCATTGGGAGCAGGATTTTATGGTGTTGCTGCCGGAGGAGGATGGTCAGGATGTGTTTGTGGCCGGGGCGATTTGTTTCCCTTCCTCCTGGGCGCCTGAAGAGAAACTGGGATTGCCGGTGCATACGATCCACGACCCCGTTCCCACCTTGAATGAGCAACTGGGAGTGCGCATTGGAAAATTCCTTGCGGGCATTCGCCCGGGTAAGGCGTGGGAGCGCGTGAACTGGGGGTTGAGTGGCTCGCCGAGATTGAATCAGCATCCAGCGGTTCGAATCCCAGCCATGGCGCTGCCATTAGAGTTGGATTTGATGTGGGTGCGGCGCGAGGATCAGGTGTTATTTCGCCTGCCCGAGAACGGCGCGCTCATCTTTGGTATCAATGTCATCAACATCTCCGTGGCCGAGATTGCGGCCGATCCGGAGGGTAGGGCAGGATTGCGGCAGGCGTTGGCGACGATGCCGGAGGAGATTGCCGAATACAAAAACCTGACGGTCGCGCGGGAATCGTTGGTGGAGTTGCTTACTCAGTGACTTCTTCGGTCAGGGGCTCACCATGGCGTTCTTCCGGGCGGGAATTGCGCTGCGTCAAGAGGATCAAGCTGGCCACAGCCATTAGGGCAAACGAGGCCCAAGCTAGGTGGTGGATGCGAAAGATCTCGATCAGGTAAAAGCCGAGGAACGGTGCCACACAACCGCGGACACCGGTGAAGAATGTGTGCACGCTCATGTAATCGGCCACGCGATCCGGTGGCGCAAATTTTGTGACCCACAAACTCCACGCCACCTCGCCGCCGGAGGTGGCAATGCCAAAGAAGATTGCTCCGACGATAATGCCGGTAAGACTATCCGAAGCGAAGAAGGCGACTGTGGCCACGCCAAAACAGAGATTCAGGATCACGCGTAGATCAAAGAAATTCATGCCGTCAAACAGGCGACCCCAGAAGGGGCTCAACACCAGTCGTACGAGGCTTGGGATTGTGACAGTCAGAAGTGCCACGCGTTCGGGAGTGTAGTTCAGGCCGTAACCGGGAAAGCCGCCATTTCGTGCGAGGTAATCCACCCGCAACGGAAACATCATCAGGTTGGCAATGCCAAAGCCCATCCAACAAGCGAGTGTGAATCGGAAGAGTTTATCCTTACGCACAAAGCGCAGGGACCGAAACGGGTGCGTCCCGCCAGACGCCTTGAGCGGGTGGGAAGGGCATTGGGAGAAACAAAATGAAGCAAAGGCGAATGCCCCGGCAAAGATGAAGATCAGCCATTGGGGAAACATTTCGAGCATGCCTTTGGCATTCGCGTTAAGCGCGATGCCGGCGAGGTAGCTGAACACTGCCACGCTGGCGATGCGGATCATGGCCGTGCGCGAGAAGAGTTGGCCGCGTTGGGCTTTCGGATAGTTTTCCTGATAGATCTGCGTGACCAAAGGAATTGCGCCGGCGGACAACGCGGCCACCAGCATGGCGCCGATGACGAACACGGTGGCATTTTGCGCCAGTGCCATGACGAGGTAACAGGCACTGCCCAGACCGGCCAGTACGGCGGCGGCATGCGAGGTGTGCCAGCGGCGGTTTTCGACAAGGGAGACGATCAAAGGGCCGGCCAACAGGCCGAGACTACCGCCCATGGCAATGAGTGCCTTGGCGGTGGCGTCGAATTCAAACCACTTGACCGCGATCAACAGAAGGAAACTGGTGCCGGCCATTTCCAGAACGCCGGCGGCAACTGCGCGCAGGCGTTCGTAACGGTAAGTCAGGGTCGTCCGGTCCAAGGGACGCAGAGGTTAAGCGGATGCGCCGACGGAGGCGAGTTCCTCTTCGCAGTCGACGATTTGCTGAATTTGGGTGAGGAACCAGCGGTCGATTTTGGAGAGCTCGAAGATTTCGTCCACGGTCAGGCCGGCGCGGAGGGCGTGGCGGAGGTAGAAGACACGTTCGGCGTTGGGGGTGGTGAGTTTCTGGGTGATGAGATCGTGCGGCAGGATGTCGCGGTCGCCGTAGACGGTGTCGCCCACGCGCCATCCTTTGCCGTCTCCACCAAGTCCTGCGCGGCCTATCTCCATGGAGCGTAGGCATTTCTGGAGGCTCTCCTTGAATGTACGGCCGATGGCCATGGCTTCGCCGACGCTTTTCATCTGGGTGTTGAGCGTGGGGTCAGCCTGTTGAAATTTCTCGAAAGCAAAGCGCGGAATTTTGGTGACGACGTAGTCGATGGTGGGCTCGAAGCTGGCAGGCGTTTCGCGGGTGATGTCGTTTGGAATCTCATCGAGGGTGTAGCCGACGGCGAGCTTGGCGGCAATTTTCGCGATCGGAAACCCGGTCGCTTTGGAGGCAAGAGCGGAGCTGCGGCTTACGCGTGGGTTCATCTCGATGACGATCATGCGGCCGTTGTCCGGGTTCACGGAGAACTGGATGTTCGAGCCGCCGGTTTCCACGCCCACTGCGCGGATAATTGCGAAACTCGCGTCGCGCATGATCTGGTATTCTTTGTCCGTGAGCGTCTGGATGGGTGCGACGGTGATACTGTCGCCGGTGTGCACGCCCATGGGATCAAAATTTTCGATGGAGCAAATGATCACACAGTTGTCGGCCTTGTCGCGCATGACCTCCATCTCGTATTCCTTCCAGCCAATGAGCGATTCCTCGACGAGGATTTCATTCACAGGCGAAAGATTGATACCTTTTTTGGTCAGCTCCTCGTACTCGTCGCGGTTGTAAGCAATGCCGCCGCCGGTGCCGCCGAGCGTGTAGGCGGGCCGGATGATGAGGGGGAATTTTCCGATGCGATCGGCAATGGCCCAGGCATCGTCCATGTTGTGGGCGATACCACTCACGGGCACGTCCAGGCCGATCTCGAGCATCAATTCCTTGAACCGCTCGCGATCTTCGCCGCGCTCAATCGCGTCGGCCTTGGCGCCAATCATCTCTACGCCGTGTTTTTCGAGCACGCCCGTGCGGAACAATTCCATGGCCGTGTTCAGCCCGGTCTGGCCTCCGAGTGTGGGAAGCAGCACGAGCCTGCCGTCAGTACCGATTTTTTTCAGCTCCGCCAATTCGCGGATGATAATTTTCTCCACTGCCTCGGGCGTGACCGGCTCAATGTAGGTGCGATCGGCAAACTCCGGGTCGGTCATGATCGTGGCGGGGTTGGAATTCACAAGCACCACGCGGTAGCCCTCTTCCTTAAGCGCCTTACAAGCTTGAGTGCCCGAATAATCGAACTCGCACGCCTGCCCAATGATAATCGGGCCGGCGCCTATGATGAGAACCGAATGAATGTCGTCCCGTCGTGGCATGAACCGCGGGAGACTTAACGGTAAACCGGCCGGCTTGTCATGGGTTTTTTGGAAAAACGCGCCGAATGTTGTTCGCAATCAGTTACAAGAGTGATTGCTGCGCCCCGCCGCCCATCTTCAATCCCAGTCGTTGATGGCCAAGCTCGGTGGCGGTGCGGCCTTGGGGGGTGCGTTGGAGGTAACCTTCCATGATAAGAAAGGGCTCGTACACCTCCTCCAGGGTATCGGCTTCCTCGCCAACAGCGGCGGCGATGGAGTTGACCCCCACAGGGCCGCCGCCGAATTTCACGATGATGGTCTCGAGGATGCGCTTGTCCATCTCGTCGAGGCCATGACCATCGATCTCCAGCATGGCCAGCGCGGCGTCGGCGATGGCGTTGGTAATGGTGCCGTCGCCTTTGACCTGCGCGTAATCGCGCACGCGGCGCAGGAGATTATTCGAAATGCGCGGGGTGCCCCGGCTCCGGCGGGCGATTTCGGACGCGCCAAGTTCATCGACCTCGACCTCCAGTAAACCCGCCGAGCGCGATACGATCCGCGTCATGTGGTCGGCTGAATAATAATCGAGCCTTTCGCGAATGGGGAACCGCGTGAGCAACGGCGCGGTGAGTAGGCCGCTGCGGGTGGTGGCGCCAATCAAAGTGAATCGTGGCAGGTTGAGCCGTACGCTGCGGGCGTTGGGACCTTGGTCGATGATGATATCCAGCTGGTAATCCTCCATCGCGGGGTAGAGATACTCCTCCACGGTCTTTTGCATGCGATGGATTTCATCAATGAACAGCACATCGCCTTCCTCGAGATTAGTGAGTAGACCGGCGAGGTCGGCGGCCTTCTCGATGGTCGGCCCGCTGGTGGCACGCAGGTTGCCGCCCATAGCCTTGGCAATAATGTTGGCCAGAGTGGTCTTGCCCAGTCCGGGCGGGCCGGAAAGTAGCAGGTGATCGATCGGCTCCTTGCGCTGTTGGGCGGCAGTGACAGCGATCTCCAGCCGTTCGCGTACTTTGTCTTGCCCGGCAAACTGATCAAATCCCTCCGGCCGCAGCGATGTTTCAAACGCTGCGTCGGGCGTGCCCAATTCATCCGTGATCCGCGAGGACATCGTGGGGAGAGTGGGGCGGAGGGGAAAGGGCGACAAGGGGATTCCATTAACAGCCTGCCTCGACATTGTGTTGCGGCCAGTTATGCTTGCGGCGTGAGCGACAAGCTGGATAGCGGGGAGTTTGATGATACGAAGAACTTCGAGGAGTTTGAATACTCGCCGAATTTCACCGCCGTGCCGGAAGTGTTTCATTCGTTCATGGAGGAGGGGCCGTTTTCCAAATGCACCATGTGCGACGGGACCTTGCTGAAGGACGGCACGCCGTATTTGATTCATAAGGCCTTTCATCGCGGTGAGGTAATTTTCGAGTATGCCATGTGTCTGCCGTGCCGGGCTAAAATACAGGAGGAGCTTTCGGCTGAATCGCTTGAGCGCATCAATGCCTACATGGACCAGTATCACATCGAAGACCGCAGCGAATCGCTGCTGGCGGAGCACGGCACGGAGGTGGCCCCGTGGATTTCGCATTGCCTGATCAGCGGTAAACCGATTGAGGGTGAGGACGAGTATCATTATTACGCCTTCTGCGACGGGCCGGATTTGGTCTTTAATGGCCTGCCCATGGCGCTGGCCGGCGGGGTAGATGAGGAGCTGAACGAGCTACTCTCAAAGCAAACCCGCGATCGGCTCGATGGATTTGTGGATGAACAATTCGGCCTGCCTCCGGAATTGCGCAAACCGATCAAGGGCAGCCCAATCTTGATTTAATCGCTTTCGCTTGAACAAATCAACCCGTTGGGGCAGTCTAATGCTCGGAATGTTGGAGTTTCTCGGACAACCCACCCGCCATTGTGACGGGCTATCGCGCCGCAGTTTTCTGCGCGCGGGCGCGTTGGGCGTCGGCGGCTTCACGCTGGCGGATTTGCTTCGCGCGGAAGGCGGCCAGAGCGGCTCGACCAAGGCGGTGATTAACATCCATCTTGATGGCGGCCCGCCGCAGATGGATATGATTGATCCCAAGCCGGAAGCGCCTGCGGAGTTGCGGGGTGAATTCTCCGGTATCCGATCCAAGCTGCCCGGCGTGCATCTCACCGAGTTGATGCCCCGCATGGCGGCGGCGGCGGATCGCTTTGTATTTCTTCGCTCGCTCGTTGGCTCGGCTGGCCGCCATGACGGGTTTCAATGCCAGAGCGGGTATAACATTAAGGAACTTTCCGGAATCGGCGGACGTCCCGCGCTTGGTTGCGTGGTGGACCGATTGCTAGGTTCCAGCGGTAACGCTCCTGCGTTTGTGGATCTCATGCAGGGCCGGCCATTGGCCCGTAACAGTGCGCGCCCCGGTTTTCTCGGCCCGGCATACAAGCCTTTCAGGCCGGATATTTCACATCTATTCAAGCGCGAGCTGGAAACGGGTATGCAGGGCGAGCTTGCGCGCTTGGGTCAGGATCATCAGGTGAAACTCAAGCTGATTGCCGGCCTGAACGCCGACCGGCTGGATGACCGCGTGGGTTTGCTGCATCAGTTCGACGGTATCCGGCGCACGTTCGATAAGAGCGGAATTATGCACGCGATGGATCGCTTCAACCAGCAGGCGGTGGGCATTCTTACGTCCGGCAAGTTTGCTGATGCGCTCGATCTTACAAAGGAAGATCCTAAGCTGCTCGAGCAATACACGCCGCGGCTGAAGCTGGGCGGCGAACAATTTTACACGGCTGAAGGGCCCGCATCCGCGCGCAAGCTGCTGATGGCGCGGCGGCTGGTCGAGGCCGGCGTCCGCGTGGTGAGCGTGAGCATCAGCGATTTTGACACGCACTCTAAGAATTTCCCGCGCATGCGAAATCTTGTGCCGATCGTGGACCATGCGCTGGCTACGCTGGAAGCGGACCTGCGATCGCGTGGCTTGATCGACGAAGTGCTGGTCGTGGCGTGGGGCGAATTTGGCCGCACGCCCAAGGTGAACAGCAAGGGCGGCCGAGACCACTGGCCGCGAGTGTCCCCGGCCATCATGTTTGGCGGCGGTATTCGCACAGGCCAGGTGATTGGAGCCACGGATAAGATTGCCGGCGAATGCACCGAACGCCCGATTCATTATCAGGACGTCATCGCCACAATGTATCAGCACCTTGGCCTGAACCCCAACGCCGTGACCGTGGAAGACACCACCGGCCGTCCGCAATACCTTTGCGATACCGGCCGTCCGATTCGGGAATTGGTGTAAGTAAGGCCTTTTTTTGGCTGGCGACTAGATGTGATAGTCGCTGGCTTTTTTCTTTTCCTGCTTGTCCAGTACGCGCATGTCGAGGCCGTCGTAGATGACGAGAGAGTGTGGCTTCACGCTGTCCATAATGAACACATTGCCGCCGATGGTGCTGTGGGCGCCGATGGTTGTTTCGCCGCCGAGGATGGTGGCGCCGGGGTAAATGGTTACGTGTTCCTCAATGGTCGGGTGCCGTTTGGTGCCGGCGAGTTGTTGGCCGCCCGAAGTGGATCGCGCCCCCAGCGTCACGCCGTGGTAGAGCTTCACGTGGTTGCCGATTTCGCAGGTCTCGCCGACCACCGTGCCGGTGCCGTGATCGATGAAAAAATGATGGCCAATCTGTGCGCCGGGATGCAGATCCATACCGGTACGTTCGTGGGCCCACTCAGTCATAATGCGCGGCAGCAGAGCTACCCCTTGTTGATGCAACACATGCGCCATGCGTTGCACTGAGATGGCTTCCACGAAGGGATAGCTTAAAATAATTTCTTCTTTGCTCTTTGCCGCCGGATCACCGTCAAACGCGGCATCCACATCCGTGGCGAGAATCTCCCGCACTTTGGGCAGTTGGCCGAGGAACTGCATGGATATCTCCTGAGCGGCGGCGCGCGGGTTGGCCTGAATAGTGTCGTTGGGCGGCGAATGTGTGAGGCATTTTACCAACTCATCCTCCAGCCGGCCGACCACCGAATCCAACAGCAGAGCGGTTTCCATTTTGATTTCCGACGAGTGCGTTACCTTATTGTCGAAAAAGCCTGGGAAAAGCAGCTGCAGCAGATCGGTGGTAAGACCCACGATGCCACTTTTGGAAGGCAGGTTGGTGCCGTCCAAATGATTGATGCCCCCCACGCTTGCGTAGGATGCAATCAGTTGATCCGTTAAATCGGTTATCTTCACTTGCTTCAAGTTAAGCTTAGTTGATTGATCTTATCAAGATATGAGAATACAATGGGAATTGGATTTAAGAAGTTAGCAAAGCAAATCTTTTATTTTTGTAATGG
>CAJWMQ010000002.1 GCA_913042895.1 uncultured Verrucomicrobiales bacterium
CGCGGGATGGAGCAGCCCGGTAGCTCGTCAGGCTCATAACCTGAAGGTCGTCGGTTCAAATCCGGCTCCCGCAACCAATTTAAACCCGGCCTCGGCCGGGTTTTTTGCGATCACATGGATGGCCGCATGAAGAAGTGATTCGTCTAGGGAAGCTAACCCTGAATGGCCGCCAACACTTCGGCTGCGTGTTCTTCGGGTTTTACCTTGGGCCAGATTTTCTGAATCTTGCCCTGCGGATCGATCAGGAAGCTAATGCGATGGATCCCTTCGTATTCCTTGCCCATGAATTTCTTCGGACCCCAAGATCCGTACGCGTTCACGATCGTTTGATCTTCGTCGGACAACAGCAGGAACGGTAGATCGAACTTGGAAATAAATTTGTCATGCTTGGCCACGGAATCACAACTGACTCCCAGAACCACGGCTTCGGCCTCTTCGAATTGGGCGTGTTCATCCCGGAAAGCACAGGCTTCCTTCGTACAACCAGGCGTGTCGTCTTTGGGATAAAAGAACAGAACCACATGACGGCCCCGAAATTCATTGAGCGACACTTTGCCGCCGCCGCTTGTTTGGGCAGTGAACGCCGGCGCTTTGTCGCCTTCCTTTAATGTTATTTTTGGACTGAAAGCCATAATATTGAACATCTGATGACTGTCCCCAACTGTCAAGTCGGTCACCCCTGTTCATCCTCCGGCTGTGCAGCCGGGTGTTCTGAGAATTGACGAATCCCTTCGCGCACATATAAGACACCCGTGATTACCGTTGTCACAGCCACCGCTGCGGCTAGAGCCACGGTACCCATTCCTGGCAATTTACAGAGCACCCAGCCAATCAGCACCATCTGAAGCACAGCCGAGGTCTTGCTCATGAATAACGGTTTCACCTCTACGTTACCCAACACAGCGAACAGTAGCGCGCTGCCGGTCACCACAATAGCATCGCGGCCGATAACCACGCCGGTGAGCCAAAGCGGGATGCGTTGTTCGAAAGGGTTGGATTCAAATTCAATGCTGAGCAAGATCAATCCAGAGAACATTAGGAGTTTGTCCGCCAAAGGGTCGAGGTAGGAACCCAATTGCGTGGCCTGTCCCCGATGCCGTGCCAGATAACCATCCACCCCGTCACTGATCGTGGCCACCAGAAATGCCGACATGGCCAGATACCGATGAAGTTCGTCGCCTGTGCGAAAGTAGTAGAGCAATTGAACGACGAAAAAGGGCACGAGAACTATCCGGCCGATGGTAATTTGATTCGCAGTCGTCATGCCTGTGCCGGCGGATTGGACAAAATCCGCCGCAAAAAATCAACTCATCGCAGCCAAGGCCTTATCGAATCTTACCAACACTCGGTCCCGCCCCAGCACGGCCATCAAATCGTAGAGACTGGGGCCCACCTTTACACCGGTGCAGGCGCAGCGCGCGGGCATTACTAGCACACGCACTTTGACGTCCAATTCCTCCGCCAACGCCTTCAGCGCCGCCTCCAACGACTCCGGCGTGAAGTCCTCGACGCCAGCGAACACCTCGCGCAGGCGCGCAAAGGGTTCCTTGTTGTCCGGCGCAAAGGCCTTGGCAACCATGGCTTCGTCGTAGTCAAATTCGTCCGTGAAATAAAAACTGCAGAACGTCGGTAGATCCTCAACCTGCTTCACCTTGTCCTGACAAGTGCCCAAGGCGGCGACAATGTAGTCCTCGGTGGCTCCCCCGAAATCCACCCCAGCCGCCACGGCGCGTTCGCGGTAATCGGCCATCGGCAGAGCGCGCAGGTGCTCGTAGTTCATCCACTGCAGTTTCTCCAAATCAAACCGAGCATTGGACCGATTGATTTGCGCCAGATCAAAGCGCTCGATGATTTCGCTCAACGGCATCACCTGAGAATCGTCCTTGGGCGACCAGCCAAGCAGGCTCAGATAATTGGTCACCGCACTGGGCACATAGCCGGCCTGTTGCCAGCCCTCCAGCGAGGCGCCTTCGTCGCGCTTGCTCATCTTGCTGCCGTTGGCGTTAAGGATCAGCGGGATATGCGCGAACTGCGGCGGCTCTAAGTCGAACGCGCGAAACAACGCGATGTGCTTAGCCGTGTTGGAGAGATGATCCTCACCGCGAATCACGTGCGTGATGCCCATCTCGATGTCATCCACCACGTTGACCAAATGAAAGACCGGCTTGCCGTCCGAGCGCACGATCACGAAGTCGGGTTGTTCCTGCTCGCGATCGGTCAATTCCCGTACCACATCGCCACAAATCAAGTCCGGAATTGTCACCGCCTCGCGCTGCATACGAAACCGAATGGCGCCGTCGTCCTCGTAGGCGAGCCCCTTGACCTTCAGCTCCTCCACCCGCCGCGCATAGATCTCCGCGCGCTGGGATTGATAATAGGGACCACGATCATCCACGCTGTCGCCGGCCGGATCGTTGCTCGCCGGGCCTTCATCCCAGTCCAACCCCAGCCAGCGTAGGCCCTCGAGAATCACATTGATTGCCTCAGGCGTGTTACGTTCCTCATCCGTGTCCTCCACGCGCAGCACAAATTTGCCGCCCGTATGACGGGCATAGAGCCAATTAAACAACGCCGTGCGGGCACCTCCAATATGCAGATACCCAGTGGGACTCGGCGCAAATCGTACGCGGACACTCATGGGCGCGGAAGATAACGGGTCAGCTTTTCCAAAACAACACAAAGCGCCTCCAGCCGCGGCACGGTGGCGCCTGCTGCCTGCGCCCGCCGGAATGGTTCCAGAAATAAACTTTCCAACTCCAACGACCGGCCGAGTTGGAAATCAACTACGGTCGAGGCGTAATATGCCCCCATGGCTCGGGTATTGATCACCATCCGATCGGCAAGCGTCGGAGACAGGATAATCTCTTGGGCGGCGGCAGCCTCTACAAGTTCCTGCATCAACACGCGCACCTCTCCTTCCCAACGGGGATCAGCCAACAGGCGATCCGTCGGCCAGGGTGCCCCCAACTGTTCAGGCAGTTTTCCAGTCTGCAGCGCGTCCCATCCGGCGGCTGCGGCAACGCCTAATCCGTTGAAGGGAATGTTCCACACCAATTTACCCCACAAGCCTTCGTCCAATCGATCGACGACCTCGCAGGGCACTCCGGCTTTCTGAAATAAATCTGCAATGGCCTGCGTGCGCGGTAGTGCGGGGCGGCCGAATTCGCCCAGAACAATTTTGCCAAATCCCTGATGCGCCACCACCCCGGGTGCGGTGCGGTTCAAGCACACAAAACACAAGCCTGCCATAATTTGTTCGGGATCAAAGAGTGCGGCTAACTGTTCGCAATTGCCCAAACCGTTTTGCAGGCAGACGATGGCCGTCTCCAGCCCCGTCAATGGCCCGATCAATTCCTGATAGCGGTCGTTGGCGGTGGTTTTCAGGCCCACGAGGACGAGATCGCATTCGCCGATTGTTTCGGGCCGCTGATGACAATGCGGCTCCACCGTGACGGTTTCCTCACCACTATCAATCCGAATGCCGTTAGACCGCACCGTATCGTAATCGCTGCGTAACAGCAGATGCACCTCGGCACCGGCGCGGTGCAGCAAGCCACCGTAGTAGCCTCCCAACGCGCCCACGCCAACCACGCCGATCTTCATGCGGTTAATCTACGGAAAATGAAGCCACAAAAAAAGGCGCCCCTAGCGGAGCGCCCGTGAGAATTTTTTTCAGTTAGCCGAGGATTTCTTCCTTGGCGGCTTTCAGGAAAGTGAATTTCAACTTGGTCTTGGCCGGCACATCGATCTCTTTGCCTTCGTTCGGGCCGAAGCGCATGACCATTTTGCGGGCCTTGGTTTGCCGCACGCTCACTTTGCCCACACCGGGAATCGTGAAGCCGTCCTTCGCATTGTCGTAAGCCAGGCTCGCCACCGCTTCCAGCGCGGCTTTGGCCTGCGCCTTGGAAATGTCGGCCGCCTCGGCCACGGCAGCAATCGTTTGGGTTTTCGTCAGTTTCGCCATTTGTTTTTCTCCTTTGGTTAAGATTTGTCGCCCTGCGACTGCCCGCAGTAAACGGACGTTTCGGCCCTATCAGCAAGGGAAAAACTGGTCTTCTCACCAAAAGATATTCGCAAATAACCCTGTTTTTTCAGCACAAGCTTGACTTGACAGCCTATGCAGAGAACATCGCCGGCAGTTCCGGCACCATGGAAAAAGTCCCTGAAATAATCACCCTCGGCCTGTTGCAGCACGCGTGTGATCCCAATCCGGTGCAGAATTTGGATTACGCGCTAAACGTCGCAAAAAACGCGGCTCAAGCCGGCGCTCAGATCATTTGTACGCAGGAACTCTTTGCCTCCCAATACTTTTGCCAATCCGAAACCCACGAGCATTTTGACCTCGCCGAACCAATTCCGGGCCCGAAAACCAAAGCATTTCAGGAATTAGCCCGCACCGAGAGTGTGGTGATCGTTGCTTCGATATTCGAGAAACGGGCCGCCGGATTGTACCATAATTCCGCCGTCATTATTGATGCCGACGGTTCCCTGCTTGGTACCTACCGGAAAATGCATATCCCGGATGATCCGCTGTACTACGAGAAGTTTTACTTCACCCCCGGCGATCAGGGTTTCCGCGCGTGGGACACCGCCTACGGTCGCATTGGCGTATTGATCTGCTGGGATCAGTGGTTCCCCGAAGCCGCCCGCCTGACCGCCTTGGCCGGAGCCGAGCTAATCCTGTACCCCACCGCCATCGGTTGGCATCCCGCCGAAAAAGCCGCTGAAGGCAAAGCCCAGCACGCCGCCTGGCAGACTATTCAGCACGGCCACGCCATCGCCAACGGCTGTTATGTGGCCGCCGTCAACCGCGTCGGCCATGAAGCCCCGGGCGGCGGCGCGGGACTGGAATTCTGGGGCCAAAGCTTTGCCTGCAATCCGAGCGGCGAACTCATCGCCCAAGGCAGCGTGGATCAAAACGAGACGGTGCTGGTGGAAATAGACCGCGCCCAAGTCAACGAAGCCCGCACCCACTGGCCTTTCCTGCGAGACCGCAGGATCGACGCATATGACGGCATCAACCGACGTTTTCTGGATTCATGAACTACCGCGGCCGCCTAGCCCCAACGCCCACCGGCTATCTGCACCTGGGCCACGCCCGTACGTTCTGGATCGCCCAAGAGCGTGCCCGATCCGCCGGTGGCACGCTGTTGTATCGCAATGAGAATTTGGATTCTGACCGTTGCAAACCAGAATACACCGTGGCCGCCATTGAAGATTGCCGCTGGATCGGTCTGCACTGGGAAGGCGATGTCCTTCATCAATCCGGTCGATTGGACCTGTATCTAAAGGCTTTCGAACAGCTCAAGCAATCGGGCTACTTGTTTCCCTGCACCTGCACCCGGCGCGATCTGGAAAACGCCGTTGCCGCGCCGCACGGTGAAGGCGGTGAGACGATTTACCCTGGTACTTGCCGTGAACAAACCACGCCACCCGAAGCCGACTGTAACTGGCGTTTCCGTGTACCTGACGGAGAGCAAGTCACATTCGAAGACGCGCACTATGGCCCTCAACAGTTCGTGGCCGGGCGGGATTTCGGAGATTTCCCCGTGTGGCAGAAAAACGGCATGCCCTCCTATCAACTCACCGTCGTGGTCGACGACGCAGATCAGGAAATCACTGAGGTTGTCCGGGGGGCCGATCTACTCGTTTCCACCGCGCGCCAGCTCCTACTCTACCGTGCTCTCGAACTAATTGCCCCATCGTTTTATCACTGTGACCTGATGCTTGATGCCGAAGGCAATCGCCTTGCCAAACGCAACCAAGCACTCAGTCTACGCGAATTACGAACTAACGGTAAAACCCCCGAAGAGGTACGAAAAAGATGGATTTAGTCCCCACCCTCGTTACTGAGAGCGTGCCCCGGAAAGGTACACATCGGCGGATTGGTCAATCCGGTCACCACATAAAGACCCCCGCTTGGACAATTTGTGGAAACACCTTCAGCCAAATAGTCAACTATTTCAGCAAACGTCACTGACGCATCCATCGGCTTTGCATTGTCCAATTGCCACAAACGCATGGCCTTATCAATTTCACGCAGGGTTTTTACACACTTTTGAATGCTGAGATCCTGTTTCTCAGAAACGGTATAAGGAATCAAAATAGCGACCCCCACCATCAAGATGGCTAATATGATTAGTCCATCGAGCACACCAAAACCACGTTGTGATATGAAGTCCAAGGGGACTACTCCTCTATTTCTTCTTCCACTTGGAGTGTGTGCCCCACTGTTGAACAAGTCGGCTTATCGGAGACCGTACCCAAAGTATAAACACCTCCAGCCGGACAACGAGGGATTCCATCCTTAAAATACTCCGCCAAATCCTCCATTGAGACCTCGGCATCGTCAGCCTTTCTTTTCTCAAAAGACCACTGAATGATGGCTGATTCGATGACCTGCAAGTTCGCTTTACAGCCATTTACCTGCGCATTCTTCTTCGCCTTAAGCAAATTTGGAATAGCGACCGCTGCCAAGAGTCCGATGATCGCAACCACGATCATAATCTCCACCAATGTAAACCCGCGCTGAATGTGTGATTGAATTTTCATATCCCCTTACAAATTTTCTAGCATATACGTCGGAGCAGATCAACTCGTTACACTAATCTCGCATCCGGCACACAGGCCGGGCAGGCTTCCACCCAATGACCTTGCTCCAACTCAAGGAAGGGCGGCTTGGTTTTTAGCACTTCATCCGAATATTCCAACCCACTTCGGGGGCAAAACCGACAACCTTCGGGCGGATCAATTGGCGAAGGCACATCACCTTCGAGAATCACGCGCTCGGGATTATGAGTGGGGTCGGGCACGGGAATAGCTGATATCAACGCCTTGGTGTATGGATGGACTGGGTTTGAATAAATCTCAGCCGCCGGCGCCAATTCTACAATGCGCCCTAGGTACATAACTGCAATCCGATCACTGATATGTTTTACCACAGCAAGATCATGCGAAATGAAGAGATAACTCAGTCCCATCTCGCGCTGCAGTTCCATCAGCAAATTAAGCACCTGACTTTGGATCGACACATCCAACGCACTCACCGGTTCATCACAAATCAGCAATTTCGGCTTTAAAGCCAATGCGCGCGCGATACCAATGCGTTGCCGCTGCCCACCGGAGAATTCAAATGGAAACCGGTTCATCGCGGATTCCGACAAGCCCACCTTAGTCAGCAATTCCGCCACCCATTTCCGCCTCTCCTCGCGAGTACCCATCCCGTGAATCACAAACGGTTCCTCCACAATCGTTCCAATGGTATGTCGCGGATTCAGAGACTCATACGGATCCTGAAAAATCATTTGTATCTCGCGCCGATAAGGTTTCAATTGGCCTCGTGACATTGAAGCTAAATCAACTCCCTCAAAACGGATCGCTCCCTCTGTAGGCTCATAGAGTCGTGCAATCGTTTTACCAAACGTACTCTTACCACAACCGCTCTCCCCAACCAATCCGAGGGTTTCTCCATGCTCTATGGATAGACTTACCCCGTCCACAGCCTTACATGAAGCCAATGCACGCCGGAATACTCCGCCCTTAACCGGAAAATGCATCCGGAGGTCTTCCGTTTTCAAAATGGGGGTCGACGCATCCATCACGTACATACCGGACAGGCTTCCACCCAATGACCAGATGAAATTTCTAAAAAGTCCGGTCTTTCTTCTAGATGATGCGGTTCATAATCCCTCTCACTTCGAGGACAGAAACGGCAACCGGGCCGGAGTTCATTCAAGGCCGGCACCATGCCATCGATAGTAGTGAGGCGCGACTTTGGAACCCCATTGAGTCGCGGAATGGAACTTAGCAAACCCTGCGTATAGGCGTGACGAGGATTGGCAAATAACTCCTTAGCATCTCCCCGCTCCACCACGCGCCCGGCGTACATAACACACACCTCATCACAAGTTTCGGCAATCACACCCAGATCATGTGTTATGAGGATAATGGACATCCCAAGGTCACGCTGCAGTGATTTCATCAAATCCAGAATCTGCGCCTGAATCGTCACATCGAGTGCCGTGGTCGGCTCATCGGCAATGACCAGTTCAGGGCCACACGCCAAGGCAATGGCGATCACCACGCGCTGCCGCATACCTCCAGACAATTGGTGCGGATATTCGGTGGCACGAATTTCCGGTGACGGAATGCCCACCTTTTCGAGGATCTCCACCGCTCGATTCCAGGCAACGTCCGGATCGAGATCATTGTGCTGGGTGAGCACTTCACAGATTTGTTTACCAATAGTATGCACGGGATTCAGGGCCGTCATTGGTTCCTGAAAAATCATACTGATCCGGTTCCCGCGAATAGACCGCATGTCATCGCGTGGTAAGGTAGCGAGGTTCATCCCATCAAACTGCACGTTTCCCTGAAGAATCTTCCCCATCGGCTGCGGCAGCAACCGCATGATGCTCATGGCGGTGACGCTCTTGCCGCAACCGCTTTCTCCCACGATGCCCAAGGTACGACCGCGCCTAACATCAAAGCTCACGCCATCCACGGCGGTCAATTGACCGGCATCGGTGTCGAACGCCGTGACGAGGTTGTGTACCTCCAGCACGTTATCTGATGCGGCGTCGGACACGTTAATCGAGCTTGTACTTATCGAACACCCGAATGGACGCTGCCCCGGAAGCTTTGCCATCCTCCATCGCCTTGAGCGTACGGGCCTTTTCGTCCGAATCGATCCAGTGGATGTGGAATTCGAACGGCTCGCGACTCTCGCGTACGTTGTAATCCTTGGGATATTTCACCCAACGCCATTGGCCCACGCGATACCACGGGCGCACCCAACCGGGCACATAGGCGCCGTGATCGTGAATTTTCTGGATCAACGTATGCGACAATTGCGTGATCTCCTTGAGGTCTTCGCTTTCCCGATAGCGTTCGATCAACCCGTCAATTTCGTGATCGGCCATAAGGGTAAAGCTGTTGGTTACCGGCTTGGGCGTCAGGCCCAGCTTGAGTTTGCCATTGGCATCGTAGCGATCTGCCTTGTCTTCCTTGTAGGCGTTGTCCGAGTGGTAGGGTTCCCAGAAGCGAGGGTACATCTCCACGGAGGTGTTCAGCGCACCCAGCATCATCTCGTGCTTTTTCTCACTGATTTTTTTCCAAGCCGCCGTGCGTTCCATCACTTCCACTTGTAGCTCCACCCCAGCCTTCTTGGCTTCCTCCTTAAGAACAGTCATCACGCCGGCTTCATCCAGTCGCTTGTATGGCGTGGTAAAGACAAACGACAGTCGTTTGCCGGCGGGTGTTCTTAGGATGCCGTCCGGCCCCAGCTCGGTGTAGCCGGCCTTGGCGAACTGTTCCTTAGCTTTTTCCACCGAGAATGCGCGAGCCTTGAGGTTTGGGTGACTACGAGGTCCGTAACCATCGGCCACCGTCCGCATTCGTTCGTAGTCGTTACGGAAACATTTTTCGATGACGGCAGAAAAGTTTAGGGCATAGTTCATGCCCACCCGAATATCCTGATTCGATAAAACCGGATGATTTGAATTCAACCGCACCGCCCAAGTCGGCCGGGGCACATCGTTGTGAAATTGAATCTTCTCCACATGCCCGTTCTTCACGAGCTCGTGGTCGTCCGGCAATTTCTCATACCAATATTCCGGCAAGGCCAAACCGTGCCAGTCGAGGTCGCCTTTCAGGAACAATTCAAACACCTTGGCCGGCTCCCGCACCACGGTCACCTTAATGGCATCGGGGTTAAACCGGTTCCGGAAAAAGCGCTTCTTGTCCGCCCACCAACCAGGCACGCGGGTGAGCGTGACGGATTCGCCGGACTTCACATTATCTGTTTTCACCTCATAAGCGCCCAATGTCGGTTCAAATTTGAACTGAAAATCCTCCACATATTGTTCGTCCAGCTCGCCATAAAAATGTTCCGGCACCGGCCGCAAGCCAGCGATCTTTTCAATAACATCCGGCTTGGCCTTATAAAAACGAATCGAAAGCGTCTGCTCATCATAGATCGTCACGTTTTCAAATTTCTCATCACTGAAATAATCATTATACCATGGCGCTTGAATGTGTTTACTGCGCATCATGTAGAGACCAAAGAAGAAGTCCGTCACTTTGAGCGGCTTGCCATCCGAATAACGCGCATCAGGATCGATCCGGAAAAACACCGTGCGCCCGTCCGGCCCATAGGCCCATTCCTTGGCCAGGCCAGGATAATATCCATCGCCATTCGGGTGCGGCATCACCAGATACACCGCGTTGTAATCGAGCATATAACTCCGAAACGCCCCATTGGCGTCCGGCCCCACAAACCGAAGTGTGCGCGGGTAGTCCGACGTGTATTCCATGAATGTGCCTCCCCGCTTGGCCTCGGGACTGGCAAACTCCTCCAACTCAGCTCCCGTCACCCATTCCAGTCCCGACGGCAAATCGCCGGGTTGAGCCACTGTGAAACCATCGGGATTGGCCTCGTAAAACTCCATAACGTCCGGCGCGCTGTTCAGCGTCACGGCGCGGCCCACAGGCGGCGTGGGCACAACCGGCACCGTTTGACCCGTTCCTCCATTGGCCACCGTCACGTTTTGCCGTTTCAATTCCGCGGCAAATTCCTGCGCAAAAACCTGCGCCATTTGCCGCACATGATCTTCACTCATCGCCGCAGCCGCCGCCGGTTTGTCGTCGCCTGTGGAGGCCGGTTTCTTTAACTGCTTTTGATTGCACCCCCCCGCCCAAATCAAGGCGGCGGTCAGAAGGAATCCTGTCAGTTTTGTTTTCATGTTATTCGTAGGTTGTAAATTTTTTGGGATCAAAGGCTTCCCGCACGGCTTCGCCGATAAACGTCACCAGCGTCAACACCATGACCATCGCTGTAAAGGCGGACAACACGATCCACGGTGCATGCAGGTTCGCCACGCCTTGTTGCAACATCCGCCCCCAACTGGGCGTACCGGATGGCAGTCCAAACCCGAGGTAATCCAGTGCCGTGATCGATATGATCGCGGTGGCGACGGTGAAAGGCATGAATGTCACTATCGTGGAAATTGTGTTGGGCAGCAAGTGATTAAAGATGATGCGCGGGGTGCTGGCGCCGAGCATCTGCGCGGCCGCCACATAGTCACGTGATTTTTCACGCAGAATGGATGTGCGCATGTAATACGTCATGCTCGTCCAGCTAAAGAGCACCATGATGATCAGTAGCACCAAAATCTTGAACCATGCGGGTAATTTAAAAGGCAGGTCACTGATAGCCGCCACCGCAATGATGACCATGTAAAGGAACGGAATATTCTGCCACACCTCCACGGCTCGTTGCCCCAGCAAATCCACCCAACTCCCGTAGTACCCCATCAGACAACCAATCACGACGCCGATCAAATACACCACCAAGGTAAACATCAGAGCAAAGATCAGCGTGATGCGGAATCCATAAAACAGGCGGGCAAAAATATCCTGCCCGATCGGATCTGTTCCCAAAAAATGGCGCGCCTCGAAATTAGGCGGCGACGGATGCTGCGTACCGTCGCCTATCCGGCGCGTTTCCTCCGGACTATACGGCACCAACGGCATGACCACCGTCCCCTTGCCCGTGGATTGGAATTGCGCCTTCAACTCACGGTAATTCACTTCGTAACTGTACTCCTGGCCTTCCGCATCCGTTAGGATTCCGAAATCCAAGCCTGTGTGCGATGCGGCAAACGGGAGGGCCGGAAAATAGGTCTGCCCTTCATGCACCACAACCAGAGCCCGGTTGTTGACGAAAAACTGACCTAACAAGGAAATTGAAAACGCGCCCGCTAACAGGATCAGCGACCAGTATCCACGTTTGATTCCATAAAACCGCTTTAGCTTGCGCAAAGTCTGCGGATTAAACCGCAAGGTGGCGCAGCATCCACCTCCCAATAACGCGCCCGCAGCCCCGACATACAGGAATCCTTGTTTTACTCCATTGATAAACCCCGCTCCGGTCTCAGCGGTGGTCAGGAAAAATTGTCCGTAAAGACCCCCCAGCAAACCGCCCAATAATCCACCGAATGCAAAGCCTACTATCAGCCCTACCAGAACCCACACGACGACCTCCCAAATGGGGCGCGCAGGCGAAGCAGTACTGGTATTATCTTCAATCATCAGTTAAATCGAACCCGCGGATCCACCAAGGCCACGAGAATATCCGATATGATATTGCCCAAGAGCATCAAGGTGGCGGACAATAAAAAAATTCCCATTACCACCGGAATATCACGGTCCAAAACGGACTTAAATCCCAACAACCCAAAGCCATTGATATCAAATATGGTTTCAATCAGAAAACTGCCGGCTACAAACAACGTGATCTGATGTCCAATGTTGGTCGCCAATGGTATCAAAGAATTTCGCAATGCATGTCGTCGTACGGCCTGTGAAAACGGTACCCCTTTCGCGATGGCTGTACGCATGTAATCCGATGAGAGATTGTCCATGAGATGGTTTTTCATGAGCATGGTCACAAACGCAAAGCTGCCGACGAGGTAACACAACAATGGCAACACCGCATGCCACGCCAGATCCAAGGCCCGTCCCGACGGGCTTGTATGGCGATGCAATTCCACCTTCGCCGCATTGGCCTGCAGCGTCACAGGTTTACCGCCTGATTCGGGCAGCAGCTCAAAGGTGTCAGCATCCTTTACCGCCACCACATAAGCCGCATCCTTTTCCAACACCGGCTCGGCCGCCGGCACCGTTCCTTCCAGCCAAACCTCCTGCCCATCCCGAAGACCGTGCCGTTCGGCAGTCCATTCACTGGTTCCGGCCATCACACTGACATTTTCGATCGGCGTACTCTCGTAATTGGGTCCGGTAAAACCGCCCGTGGGAAACCATTCCCAGCGCGCCGCCAGAAACACCATCATCAAGGCTCCCAACACATAGCCCGGAACGGCATAACCCATAAAGATAAAAACCGACGATCCGTTGTCGAACCAGGTATTGTGCTTCATCGCCTTAGCAATCCCCAGCGGCACACATACGAGAAAGGTGAAAAAGAACGTCAACAATCCGTAGAATGTAGAGACCGGAAGACGCTCCAACATGACATCCAAGACCGGCTCCCCATGCCGGAAGGATTTACCCAGATCACCTTGCAGCACTCCGGCATACCGTGTGCGGTATAGCTCCGCACGCGGAACCTTTGGCGTTTCTTCTCCCGATTCCACCAGCCGCACTTTCCAATCGACCATTGTTTCATCGGCGTTGACGATTTGTGGCTGGCCATCGACCAACTGAACCAACACCCGTTCCCTAGCCCGTTCAATGAAGGCCGACTCGGCTTCCGCCTCCCACCCGTCAATCCGGCCATCTCGGTTTGTGTCCAGTTGATCAAACTTCACATAACCGGCCACACTCTTGGGTACTTCAGTTGCCTGCACAAAACCGTCCCCATTCCAATCCAGTACAGCCACATGAAAGGCTGGCACCCGCATACGAACTGTCAGCTCGATTTTATCATCCACAAAATCGACATCCCGCCGATTAAGTTCCCGTGGCATCAAACCTAGCCAAATCAGATAAGCTTCATGGATCGGTTTATCGTATCCATAGAGCTCCTTCATTTGTTCAAGTTGCTCTTCGCTAAGTGCAGCGCCTTCGGAACGGCCGCCGCCACCTTCCATGGAAATCATCTGCGCCTCCATCATTGCCTGTTCCATGGGGCCGCCGGGAGCGATGCGGGTCACCCCGAAGACGATCATGGTGATCACCAACAGCGTGGGAATGAGCAGCAGAAAGCGCCTGATGAAATAGTCCCGCATACCTCGTCGCAGGCGACAGCGTGGCCAAAGCCATGACGCTTTGCCAGTCAAAACGAATCAATCGCATGGACATGACGCTGGCTTTTGCGCACTCTCTGCGGAGATGACACACCTCACGCTTGGCCATTCTCCTGACCCGGACGATGCCTTTATGTTTTATGCGCTGGCAAAGAATCTAATTGATCCGCGCGGGTACGCCTTTGAGCACATTTTGCAGGATATCCAGACGCTCAACGAACGCGCCACGCGCGGCGAGCTGGATATCAGCGCCATCAGCATTCACGCCTACGCTTATGTGAGCGATCAGTACGCCCTGTTGCCCAGCGGGGCGAGTATGGGCGACGGATACGGTCCGATGCTGGTAGCCAAGGAGCATTATTCGACAGAGGAAATCGCCGGCAAAAAGATTGCCGTGCCCGGTGAAATGACCAGTGCGTTTCTGGCGCTGCAGTTGTGGCTCGGTCGGCCGAAAACGGAGATTGATTATGTGGTGGTGCCGTTTGATGAGATCTTTGCCACGGTCAAGGCTGGGCAAGCCGATGTGGGCCTGATCATTCATGAAGGCCAATTAACTTTTGAAAATGAAGGGCTCGTGTGCTGCATGAATCTCGGCGTGTGGTGGGGTGAGGAAAACGACGGTCTTCCCCTACCCCTTGGCGGCAACGTGATCCACAAACGCATCGCCGAAGCGGAGCGCAAGGTGGTGAGTGATCTACTTACCGAGAGCATTCAATACAGTCTCGACCATCGGCCTGAGGCCGTGGAACACGCGCTCCAATACGCACGCGATATGGGTGTGGAATTGGCGGATCAATTCGTGGGCATGTACGTAAACCATTGGACTCTCGATTACGGCGACAACGGGCGCGATACTATCACGCGTTTCCTTGGACGCGCCCATGAAGCCGGCTTAATTCCGCACCGGCAAGAATTGGAATTTGTGTCGTAATGAAATACCGACGTTTTGGAAAAACGGAATTAGAGATGCCCGTGTTCTCCTGTGGAGGCATGCGTTATCAGCACAAGTGGAGCGACATCGAATGGAGCGAGGTGCCCGATGAAGGCCAGAGAAACCTCGAGGCCACGATCCATCGCTCGGTAGAATTGGGCATCAACCACATCGAGACGGCGCGTGGCTACGGCAGCTCCGAAATGCAGCTGGGCCCCGTGCTCAAGCAGTTCCCGCGGGAGAAACTGATCGTGCAAACCAAGGTGGCGCCCTTTGCCACGACCAAGGAATTCCTCGACACGTTCAACACCTCGATGGATTACCTGCAACTGGACCACGTGGAATTGCTTTCGCTGCACGGAATCAATAATCAGGAACTGCTCGACTGGTCATTGGGCGAGAAAGGCTGTCTGGCCGCCGCACGCCAGCTACAAAAGGAAGGTCGCTGCCGGCACGTCGGCTTCTCAACCCACGCCACTACGGATATCATCCTGAAAGCCATCGAGAGCGACGGATTCGATTACGTCAACCTCCATTGGTATTTCGTCAACGACCTCAACTGGTCAGCGGTAGAGGCCGCCGCCGCGCGCGACATGGGCGTGTTCATCATCAGCCCCAACGACAAAGGCGGCAAGCTCTACGCCCCGCCACCCAAGCTCACCGAGCTATGCGCCCCGCTGCATCCCATGCAGTTCAACGCACTATACTGCTTGAACCGTCCCGAGGTGCACACCCTCAGCTGCGGCGCCGCGCAGCCCGGCGATTTCGACTGCCATCTCGAAACGCTCGAACACTACGACAACATCGGCCCCACCATCGCCGAGATCGAGCAACGGCTCCGCCTGGAAATGGACAACGTGCTCGGAGCGGACTGGTGCGCTCACTGGCCCGAAGGCCTGCCGCATTACGTGGATGTGCCCGGCGGGGTAAACATTTCCGAGATCCTGCGCCTCTGGACCTACGCCAAGAGCCTCGACCTCGTGGACTGGGGCAAGATGCGCTACAACCTCCTCGGCCAAGCCGACCACTGGTTCCCCGGCGAACACGTCGCCAAACTGGATATGGAGATGGCCATGGGCGTGCTCAGCAACAGCCCATTTGCCGAACGGATTCCGGAAATCCTTCAAGAAGCCCACTACATGCTCCATGATCAGGAACAGAAGCGGTTAAGTGAGTCGGAAAATTGAGGTTCTCTATTTGTCTTTATTGGCTCCGCTGCCTTTCTTGGGGTCGCTCAGGTTGAGCTGGCGCAAGACTTCTTCCGTCAGATCATTTTCGCCATCAGTAAAAATCACAATCGGCGCAATGGCCGCTGATCGGGCTGCCGCGTCAAGCACGAGGTTAAGTTTTCGCTTTTTGGCCTCGTTTGAAACGATTTGCTGAATCTCCTCCATTATTTGATCGCGCTGCTTGCGCATATCCAACTCGAGATCCTTACGAGTACGCTCACGAAATCCTTGAATGGCATCCTGCATTTGCTGCAGTTCCTTTTGTTTAGTCTGCACTTGTTGCTGGCGCTTGGAGCGCTCGGCAGCCGCCAGGCGGGGATCTTGCATAGCTTTGATCATATTCCCCAACACAGTGCCTTCCTTGCGTAACGATTCCTCCAGTTTTTTGATGCGATCGAGCGCTTCTTCCTGTTTGGTTTTCAGCTTTTTGTTTTCAACATCGGTCCTCCAATAGCCGTTATAAACTTTCTCCAAACTGATCACCCCAATGGCCGTGGCAGCATTCAGGTTGTGGCTGAGGTTTAGGCCTACGGCCAAAAACAACATTATCAATACGCGTTTCATAATCACTCTCCTAGAAATTTGTGGTGTAGCCCATATTCATTTGGAACTTGGCACCGCCATCGTTATGACCGTCTGTCGTCAGCGGTATAGCCCAATCCAATCTAATCGGACCGAGGAAAGGGATTTCCAACCGGAGCCCAATACCAACGTCATCATTGTAACCGCTGAAACTAAAGTCGTAGGCATCCTTGTTCACCACACCGATATCGTAAAAGGTCGCTACACGAGCCATATCAAATGGCGTGGGCACACTATATTCCATAGTTACGTGCATCATGGTGTTACCTCCAATATAATCACCAGCCGTTCCACGTGGCCCCACTTCACGAAAATCATAACCTCGCAGATTTCGCGAACCACCTAACGCATGGCGATACAGGTAGGGAACCGTTTGACTGCCAGTCAAGCTATCAATCGTAGCAGCTTGGGATAGCAATTCAATGTTATGCCCTTCGCCCACCCCCTTGAAGTACCATCCACTTTTTATATGGACTCCGTAAAATTCCTTTTCACTGCCCAGCGCGCCCGGCGCGAAATCCACATCTATGGAGGAACGTTGCCCTTTGGTGGGAATAATGCCGCCGCCTCGTGTATCCAATGTAAGCCCGAGACCGATTTTGGAAATCAAGTCGTGCCCGCGTTCGTCCAACAATTCCTGGGAAGCCGTGCTTTTCATATCCACCATCCCGATGCTCTCAACGGTATAACCCACCCGACCACGGAAGAAATCATTACCAAACATCGCCCGCTCTAAGCCCAGTACCATGCCGCTTTCTTCAACATCAAATTTGTCATTGTAATATTCCATCTCCCGACTATAGAGATTCGTTGTAAAGCGCAGCTTTTTACCCATCAGCCACGGCTCCTCGAAATCGAGTTCGTAGTTGTTAAAGTCACCGCCAGCGGTAGTGCGCAAACGAACCTTCTGACCTCCGCCCTGCCAGAAGTACGGCCGGCGCCAACGCATGATGTCAAAGTTTTCCTGCGCCACAATCACGGAGGCAAAGGCGCCGTAGTCTGTACTGAATCCGCCACCAATCTGGAACCGGCCTGTATTACTTTCCTTCACGGAGACCACCAAATTTTCCACGGTAGAGCCGCGTTCACGGTCGCTGTATTCCGGTGTAGCACGTACACTTTCAAATAAACGCAGCCCTTCAATCCGGCCGCGACTATTTTCCATTTTACCGAGATCAAACGGCTCCCCTGGAGAAATTGCCAACTCACGCCGAATCACAAAGTCCTTTGTCTTCTCGTTCCCTTCGATTTTCACCAAGCCAACATTGATCGGATCACGCTCCCATTTTTGAACCCCTTCTTCCTCAAAGAAATGGTCACCTTCCATCACCTGAAAAACCAAATCGATGGTGTTGTTGGCCAGGTTGGGGGATTGTTTCACAACCGCGCTGGCGTCGATGTAGGCACGATGCCCGTAGGCATCCTCAATGATTTCCAAATCAGAATTTTCGGGCTCATCCACCCGCAAGGCGGCCGGACGAAAGACTTCCCCGGACCGCAAAACCAGCATGCTCCCCAAAACATCGGAACTGATGACCGGTTTGAAATCCGGAAACAAGACAGGGTCCACCGGCTGAAATTCCCCATCCACCAGGCGGCCATGCTGAATAGTTACATTGCCCACCAAATACTGCGGGCCTTCATCAACGGTGAAAACAAACGCAACCCGATCCGCTTCATCCAGATAGTCTTCAAACTCATCCTCCGCATCGTCCAAGACATCTTCCGCATCGTCCAACCTGTCTTCAGCAACATCTACTAAGCGACCAAGCTCGCGCTCGTCATCATCCGCTCCGGCGTTTTCCAGCCGTCGCTCGGCATCATCCAAATCCTCCACGGTCTGCGCATGATTTGCCCGAGCCTGAAACAGCTTGGTTCGCAGCGTCTCATATTCCGGCGACGTCAACACTTTGTCCGCGCCATGGCCAATGGCGACCTTGATGTCCAAATAGCCTTCATCCCGGTAAAATTTTTCCAACTTCTCAACATCCTCCTCATATTCTCTCGGCAACAAGCGGCCATCATCCACGATCCAGGAAACCGGATTGTACCAAGTGCGACGCTGGCGAATCTTGACGTTCTTACGAAGCTCCTTGTGGCTAAAGCTCAACTCCGTGTTATTCGCTGATTCGAACTTTAATTCCCCCCTCTCCACACGGAACTTCTCACCTTCGCTAATAATGTATCGCACCGAGCCGCCCACCCGCTGGCCCTTTACCTTAATGGGGTAATAGCCTTTCTTGCGGTATTCTTCCTCAAGCAATTTCTCATCATTGTGCATCCTGGCAGAGTTGAATTGCTGGCCCTTGATCATTTGGAGCTTTTTCAGGAGTTTACTTTCTTTAATGGCGAGATATTCCGCATCCATCAGGTCCGCCAAGGCCGGGTTTCCAATCGGATCCTGCGGACTCAGCTGGCGTCGCAGCAGAAACAGCTTCACATCTGTCACCAACGGAAAGGCTCGAACCTTGAAAGTGAGTTTTATTCCATCCTCGCCCACCATTTCAGTGACCACCTGCACATCCTCGAAACGACCAGTTTTCATCAGTGCCACCACGTCCTCATTGGTGCGGCCTTCCAAATACACGTCACCGGGCTTGAGACGTATGTTGGTTTGCACATAACGCTCGGTCACATTACCGAGCCCCGTAACGTCCACGATGATCTCCGTGATATTGCGCTGGGCGAACAATGACGTGCCCGTCATCATTGCGAGCAGACAAATCCAATAAACCACTTTCTCTCTAATCATTCGGCACATCTCCGGGATCAACTCGACTGGCGCTTTCAAAGCGCGTGTAATGTTTGAGGAAGACCAATGGCACATCCCCCGTTGGGCCGTTGCGCTGCTTGGCCAGAAGCAGGTTCACTGGCACCCCCTCACTTTCATCCGGCGGACCTCCCTCCCCATCCTCGGAGTACGCCTTGTAAAGCAAGCCAACCAAATCGGCGTCCTGCTCAATGGAGCCGGATTCGCGGAGGTCGGAAAGCCGCGGTTTGCGGTTCTTGTCCTTCTCCATTTCGCGGTTCAACTGGCAGAGCACAATCACCGGCACACCCAGCTCCTTGGCCAGGCCCTTAATGCCGCTGGAAATCTCTGCTACTTCCTGCTGGCGGTTATCCGACGCCCGGCGCGAAGTAGAGTGAAGGAGCTGCAGATAGTCAATCACAATGAGTTTTATCCCATACTGGGAATGCATCCGGCGCGCCTTAGCCCGCAGCTGCAAAATGGACAGGCCCGGCGTGTCATCAATATACAACGGTGCCTTGTGAAGCTTGCCGGCGGTCTGGGTGATCCTCTGGAAATCGTTAGCATTGAGCAGTCCATCCCGAAGGTTTTTGAAATTCAGCCGCGCATTGGAGCAAATCATACGGGTAACCAGTGACTCCGCGGTCATCTCCAAACTGAACACCCCGACCGGTACGTTTTCGCTGAGCGTGACGTGCTCCACGATGTTCATGGCCAGAGAGGTTTTTCCCATGGATGGCCGCGCCGCGATGACAATCATCTCCGCCGCATGCAAGCCGTCGGACATCTTGTCAAAATCCATGAAGCCTGTTGACAAGCCGGACAAACCACCACCGCGTTCGTGAAAATCCTGAATGCGCGAAATCGCCTGCCCGACCAATTCCTTCATCGTGGAAGCAGCTTCCCCGGCTCGCTCCTCATTGATTTTCTGAATCTTGCCCTCCACCTCATCGAGCAACCGCGCCACTTCGCCCTCATGCTCATACGCCTCACGAACAATTTCAGTGCAGGTGCGCACGGTTTTACGCAGGAGATATTTTTCCCAGACGATATTGAAGTAATACTCCAGATTTGCCGCCGACGGCACGGCGTTCATGAGCGTGGAGAGATAGGCCACGCCGCCCACGGACTCGAGTTGTTTTTTGTCAGTAAGAAATTGTTTGAGCGTGATAATATCAATCGCCTGCTTGGCCTCGTGCAGGTCCAGCATCGACTCGAAGATCACCTGGTGTTTCAGCTCATAAAAAAACGTCGTCGCATTGTGCGTGTACGAACCGTACTGGCCGCGCTCGCGCTTGGGCAATTCCAGTTGGCGCGGTTCCTTGAGTTTTTCCAGACAGAAAGTGAGCCCTTCATCCGGATCCAAAAGCAGGCAACCCAGCACGCCCTGTTCGGCCTCAATGGAGTGCGGTGGAGCCCGGTCCACATCGGCTTGCGGCCTCGCCTGTGACGGGCGGCGCGGAGCCTGCAAGAGATCTTCCATTAGCGGCTCAGGCAGCGGCTCTTCGTTAGCGTCGATCATCGACATCGAAGAAGCAGCCTAGCATCCATCCCCCTTTCGGAAGCAACGCGGAGTTACTGGCAACACTCAACCCCTTGTTCACAAGCCATTCGCAGCCAAGGACTCACGCATAAAAAACGGGGCCTAAAAAGGCCCCGCTTGAAATAATTTCAACGGCCGATTTATTCCGCAGCCGCCGCTTCCGTGGTCTCTTCTTCGGCCACCTCAATCGGGTTTTCGCTTTCCACGAACACCTTCAGCCCAGCCTCGATCTCCGCGTGCAGGTTCAATTTCACGTCGTACTCGCCAACCGCCTTGATGGGCTTGGGCAGGTTCACTCGCTTCTTCTCCAACTCCACATCGAACTGATTTCGCAGCTCGTCGCAGATAGTGCCAGAGGTCACGGATCCAAACATCTTTCCGCTTTCCCCAGTCTTCACCAGAATGTGCAGACGCAGGCTCTTGAGTGACTCGTGCAGGTCTCTCATATGCTCCAGCTCCGTTGCCTCACGCTCAGCCCGACGGGCCTTCAGGGCATCCAGATAACGTTGGTTGGCGATACTGGCGGGAACGGCCTTGCCCTGGGGCAGGAGAAAATTTCGCGCGTAGCCGGGCGCCACTTTCACCTGATCGCCTTCGTTGGCGTTCAAGCTTACCACCGGTTCGGTCAGGATTACCTCAATCTCTTTCTTAGCCATGATACTGTTAAGTTAAGTTGTTAAAAATTAAAACGGCACATCGTCGTCTTCGGCAAACCCACCGCCGCCGCCAGCCGCCGGAGCCGCACCGCCCGCTGCAGGAGCGCCGCCGGAGAAATTACCGCCGCCACCTTCACCCTCACCACGGGAATCGATGAACTCGAAAGCATCCATTATGATAGCCAGTTTGCTGCGCTTTTGGCCGGTTTGTTTGTCATCCCATTGATCCATTCTCAAATGACCTTCGATAAAAATTGGCCTTCCTTTTTTGAGGTATTGGCCAACGGCTTCGCCGCGTTTACCAAATGCCGTAACATCAACAAATGTGACCTCCTCCTGCGTTTGCCCATCTTGATTGCGCCAGTTTCGGTTAACGGCAAGTCCGATGTTGGTGATGGCCGTCCCATTGGCGGAATATCGCACCTCGGGATCGCGGGTCAGTCGGCCCATCAGCATCACTTTATTGTAGTTCGGCATGGTGGCAATCGATCTAGGTTAGGCGGCCAAAGGGGCAGCCAAAGTGATTTGTGTTCGGAACACATCCTCGCGTTTGCGAAGGGCGGTCTTAAACCCCTGCAACGCACTGGCTTCCAGCTCAAAGTGGAGACTCACGTAGAAGCCGCCGCTGTGCTTCTTGTCGGCCACACGGGCAAAGGAGCGTCGATCAAGCTTCTGCTCGTTGGTCACGTTACCGCCGGCTTCCTTAATCAGTTCGCCGATGGCCTTAATAATATCGTCCACAGTGGCACCGCTGGTGTCCGTATCGAGGATAAACAAGCCTTCGTATTGTTTCACGTTATTTCTTTCTCAGTTGTCTCGTCTAGGAAATCCAGTTTCCCGTTAAATTCATTCATCGCCTTCGCGACGCCCTGTTGCAGCCAGCATTCGGTCTGTTGGCGGACCCGCTGGAGCACCAGCCCCAGGTTTCCCACTTCTTCCGCGGCAAACCGGCCAAGCACGTGTGCGCTCATATCGCGGCCGCTGGACGGCCGACCAACACCGATCCGCAATCGCGGATAATCCGGTGTGGCCAAGTGTTGCTGCACTGAGCCGAGCCCGTTATGGCCGCCGTTGCCACCACCGGCCCGCAGACGGATCTGCCCAAAAGGCTGCTCGGTGTCATCCACGATCACCAGCACCCGGGCGGGAGTGATTTTGTAATAATCACTCACGGCCCCGACTGCTTCGCCGCTGAGGTTCATAAACGTTTGCGGCTGGCAGAGGTGAAGGGTTTTGCCTTTCACCGTGACCCGGTTCATACGGGCCTTAAATTTTTTCTCATCCGACCACGTTCCGCCCCAAGCTGAGGCCAGTTCATCCAAGACACGAAACCCGATGTTGTGCCGGGTGTGGTCGTACTTCGCGCCCGGATTGCCTAGTCCGGCAATGAGATGAGCCTCGTTCATGGCTCATCCAAGCGGCACTATTCGGCCGCGCCGCCTCCTTCGCCCTCAGCACCTTCTTCAGCATCGGTTGCCTCTTCAGCAGCCTTAGCCTTACCGGATACGCGGGGTTTGGAGATGGAAATCACAGGGTTGCTGGCGTTACCTAACAGCTCCACACCTTCGGCTGTGGCGACATCGCCCACGTGAAGGGTTTGCCCGATGTCCAGAGCAGAAACATCCACTTCGATAGATTCAGGAAGTGTACTGGGCGTACCCTTCACTTTAATGTAGCGGAGCACATGCTCCAAAGTGCCGCCACCGGTCTTCACGCCCACGGACTCGCCCATGGGCACAGTCGGCAGAGTCACGATCACGCTTTGATCGGGCTTCACTTCCCGGAAATCTACATGAAGCGCCTTGCGGCTCACGGGATGGTGCTGCACTTCCTGCACCAAGGCCAATCGGGTGTTATCGCCCACTTTCAAATCCAGCAACACGGTATCGGAGGAGGCGCTGCTCATAACGCGCTCAAAGGTTTTCTCATCCACTTCCACCAGCGGATTGTTCTCTTCGCCACCGCCGTAGACGACGCCCGGGACAAGACCGGCCCTACGAGAGGCCTTGTTCCGGTTACGCTTTTTAGTTTCGCGTGGCTGTACTTCTAATTCGACTGCGTTCATTATCCTATTCGTATCCCGTCAAACTCAAACAGCGAGGTCACCGAGGAATTCGTATGAATCCGCTTGATCGCCTCACCCAATAAACCCGCCACCGAACAGGTGGTGAGTTTTACCCCTTCGATTGGGGGGCGGGGAACAGTATCAGTCGTAATTAGTTCGTCAATGTTTGATTTGCGCAATCTTTTGATGCCCAAATCGTTCAAAACTGCGTGGGAAACCACCGCAATAATGCGTTTCGCGCCCCGACGCCGCAGAATTTTTGCGGCCGAAACCAGTGTTCCGGCTGTTTCGGTAAGGTCATCCACCAAAACGACGGTTTTATCACGAACCTTGCCGATGACCGAGACAGTCTCAATTTCCGTATCGCTCATACGCCGCTTGGCCACGATGGCCAAATCAGCGTGCAACAGCTGTGAATATGCGTGCGCCATCTTGATGCCGCCAACATCCGGGCTCACCACTGCGATCTGCTCGCCCAAATCCATGGTCTTAAGATATTCGAACATTACCGGGGCCGCATACAGGTGGTCCACCGGAATATCGAAGAAGCCTTGAATCTGTTGGGCATGAAGATCGACCGTCAGCACGCGGTTGGCGCCGGCACTGACCAACAGGTTGGCCACCAGCTTGGCACTGATAGGCACACGTGGCTGATCCTTACGATCCTGACGAGCGTAACCGTAAAACGGCAGTACGGCGGTGATTCGGTTGGCACTGGCGCGACGGAGGGCATCTATGATGATGAAGAGCTCCATCATGTTCTGGTTCACCGGCGGGCATGTGCTCTGCACGATGTAAGTGTCCTCCCCACGCACGTTCTCCTCAATGCGAGCAAAGGTCTCGCCGTTGGGGAAGTCACGCAGCAGCACCTTACCTAGGGGCACGTCAATGGATTTACAAATGGCCTCAGCCAAGGTCCGATTGGATCTGCCCGCAAAGATTTTCACCGTTAAGATATATATAGGGTCACGACTACGCGTTGGAACGGACCTTTCCTAGCCCTCCCACATCGTAGCCGCCAGTAAAAAAATCTCTCCTACGCAAAAAATGTTAGACCGCCGGCAAATCCTGGTTGGCCTCGCCGTCAGCGGTCTGTTGCGTTCGAAAACCCTCGTAGGCCTTTTTGTACTCAGGATATTTGTTGCCGAGAATGGCCGTGGCGAGCAATGCCGCGTTTTTTGCGCCGGGCTTGCCGACTGCCAGCGTGCCCACCGGCACTCCGCCTGGCATTTGCACCATGGACAACAGAGAATCCAAGCCTTCCGTGCTCCAGGCCTTCATCGGCACGGCCAGCACTGGCACAGATGTAATGGCGGCGGTCACACCCGCCAAATGGGCTGCGCCGCCAGCCGCGGCAATGATAACCTCCATGCCGTTTTCGGTGGAAGCATTCACCCAGCGGTGTAACAGCTCCGGGGTACGGTGTGCTGATATGACCTTGGCCTCGTACGGCACGCCGAGGTCTTTAAGTTGCTTTGCACAGTTCTCCATCACGGACCAGTCTGAGTGACTGCCCATGATCACGCCAACCAGGGGTTTGGTTTCCTCGCTCATGATTCGGGCGGGAAACTAGCGAAGGCCGCCGGAGGCATCAACCCCCAGTCATCAACAGCTTATCCACCCACCCCAATGGTCAGCGCCGGGGCCACCGTTTTGATCTGACCGGCCTGCAGATTGAAGAGCTGCGTCAGCAGCATGAAGGTGCTTTTGCTCTCCAAATCATTATCCGCAATGTAAAACCACGCTCCACGATACGGCACCGCCACAAACGCATTGGCCGGCCGGTTGGTGGACGATCGCACCCGAAAGAGGCCGCCGGTCACTTCGTTCCAGTCAAAGGCTTCGCCCTCGGCCGATTGCGTCTGGGTCACCAACCCGGCCGCTTGATGTCGGGGCGGTACTTCGGCGTTGTGCGAGAGATAAAAAAGAATCCCCATCATCGACCGCGTGCGCACCGCTAAACCGTCCTTCGGCCGGTTCAGGAAATCGTTGGTCAACCGCAATTGATCGTTTGCGCCTCGCACGCCGAGCAATTCCTTGAGCCGAGCCACCCGATCGGTTGGCGCACCAGGCTTAAGCTGCAATACCAGATCGTGCCCCTCCTTCATATGCCCGTTGGCATCCGGCTCACATGTTGCTGCGCCCAGTTCTAGGGCATCAGACACCTGAAGTTCGCGCAGAATCTCCGTCATCTCGGCAAACTGCTCGAAGCGCGGCTCGCGCGTCGGCGTGGGGCCCGATGCGTTGCTGGCGTTATCCAGTCCGTTCGCTCGCTCCACGCACACGCTAACTACCCGTTGCACGCTCCAGCCGCTTTGCGTCAGGATCAACACGGCCTCTAACGGCACGGGCGATAGAATTTGTTTCAGGAATTGATCCCCGCTGAGGGGCGAATACGAGATGGTCGGCGTCTCCTTGTACGTGATGCCGGCCGAGGGCGTCAGCGTATCGCCACCGCGGATGAGCTTCACGCTCGCGCTTACGTCGCTCTCCACCGACTGCTGCGTCGTCACGCTAGCCACGCCTAGGAAGTACGGGTTGTCTCGGTACTTCAATCGCACAAGGTTCAGCAGAAACTGCTCGTCGAGACTACGCGAAATGGCGTGGTTATATTGAGGATGCGTTTGCTGCAGTGAAGTTGGCCCCACTGTGCGGCAACCCAATGTCACGCACAACATGACCGCCAATAAAACGGTTTTAATTTGGATCATAACTGGTCGCCCTCCCTGACGAAATCAGGGTGAAGCCTTACCAGTATTCTCCAATGCATCCAAGACAATTTGAGGCGTCAACACCACGGGCAACACCTCCGGTTTATTCTCACCCGGTGAATAAATAAGCACCAGCGGCACGCCCGAACGACGGTGCTCCTGCAGCACCTTGGTGATGCGCGGGTCCTTGTTGGTGTAATCCCCCGTCATCGCCACCACCCCCTGCTTCTTCAAGACGGCGCGCACGGATTCAATCTCGATGGAGGTCCGCTTGTTCGCCTTGCAAGTAATGCACCAGTCCGCAGTGAAATCAATCAACACTGGTTTGCCCGCGGCCCGAGCCTCCTGCTCAGCTTCCGGACTCCAGGCCGTCCATTGAATGGTATCATCCCGTGTCTGCCGCCAGTCCAACCCCCATTCCATCGCCAAACCGTATCCGGAAAGCAATAACACCCCACAAGCCACCAGCGGCTTCAGACTCATGGAGGCCGCGCGTTGTTTAAACTCCCCAAACACCCACGCCGCCAGCGCCACAAACACCAGTAACACTCCCAACCACAACACACCGCCATTGCCGAACATTGGTCCGGTGAACGATAGAATCCAAATACCGGCCGCCAACATCGGGAAGCCCATGATCATTTTAAACTGCACCATCCAGTCACCCGGTTTCGGTAGAAACTTCAGCCAATCCGGCCGGAAGCTCAGGACCACATAAGGCGAGGCCAAGCCGAATGCCACCGCGCTCATGGCCGCGACAATCGTCCACTGTCCCTGCGTCAATGCCACACCCATTGCCCCAGCCAGAAACGGCGCCGTGCACGGTGTGGCCAAGGCCGTGGCCAGCACGCCGTTGAAGAAAGCGCCCATAAACCCTTCCCGACTGGACAGCGCGCTGGCCTTGGTCATCGCGCCGCCGCCCAAAGTCACTTCAAACACTCCAAATAAATTCAACGCCACCAGCACCACCACGAGCAACAGCACGAGGTTGAAGTACGGGTTTTGCATTTGCATCCCCCACGACGCCATTTGCGTGGTGTTCTTGGCTGAAATCAATACGCCGGCCAGCGCCAGAAACGACGCCCACACGCCTAAAGCATAAGTCAGCCCCAGCTTGCGCACGCGCTTTGGCGATTCCTGGCTTTGCTGGACGAACCCGAGGATCTTTAAGGAGATCACCGGCAGCACACACGGCATGATGTTCAGGATCAAGCCGCCCAAAAACGCGCCACCCAAAATCAGCCAGATCGATCGAACCGACTCATCAGTCGGTGAACCGCCGGCCGTTCCCTCACCGTCTCCCACCTGCACTTTCGTCCGATAGCCCTGCACCGCGCCATCCAGCTCCACGCGCAACACGCCGGAGATCACCGCCGGCCATTCGCCTTGCTCGCTCTCCACTGTTTTCCGGATCAACGTGTTCTCTGCCTTAATGACCTGCACAGATTCATGGGAAATCTTCCACACCTTACCCTCAGTGCCGTCCGGGATAAACGCTACCACGGCGCCTTTGCCAAATGGCGCCTCAATAGTGATCTCGCGCTTGCCTTCCACGGGTTTGCCCGTCCAACCGGCTGGGATCGCCGGTAACGCTTGAGCGTCCGGCAGCTTCTTTCGCCATGTCCCGAACAAATCCGCAACAGGCCCCGGCTCGGTGACCTCTCCCACGACCAGAGTCGCCGACACTTGTTTATCACCGGGCAGACATGACTCCTCGCACTCCAGCCATTCCACTTTGCCTTTCAGCACATATTCGCCAGGCTTTACATCGGCAGAAAGTTTCAAGGGGATCATCAACAAGACGTCGTGATGGTAGGCGTAGGTAAACATCTCCAGCCATTCCACCTTCTCCGGCACCGGCCATTGAATCGCGCCGGCGGTAATGCCCTCCGGAAGGTTCTCCCACGTCATCCTGGTGGGATCGCCGCTGTCGCCGGGGTTCAGCCAGTAGGTATGCCACTTATCCGGCATGCGAAGGTGCAAGCCGACTGTCACGGTCGTGCCCGGTTTGGCTTGAGCCGGTTCCACCAGCAGATCGACCTTGGTCTTGGCCGAGAAATCATCCTCCGGCGGCCCCAGCAAGGTACCAAGCGCGTCCTGCGCATGGAGGACGCCGCCGGTCAGAATCAGAAATGAAAGCAGGAAGCGTTTCATCGGCGGAGAGCTTTCCAAAAATAACCGCGTTTTGAAATGCTTTATTCAGGAGCCGGTCTGCTCTAAAATCCCTCCGTGCTAGCAGGTAAACGCAAAACCGAATCCAGTGGCGACGTCAAATACCGTACGGGCGACGAGCGTCTGGTGAAGCTGACCTCCAGCGCGGCGGATAAAGTATCCGCCCTGCTCCAGCGCCAAGGCCGCCCCGAAGGCGTCCTGCGCGTCGCGGTGATGGGCGGTGGCTGCAGTGGTCTACAGTACAAAATGGATTTGCAGGATAGCCCGGCCAATCGCGACATCCTCGTGGAAAGCCAAGGCGTGCGCGTGGTGGTGGACCCCAAGAGCGCGCTGTATGTCACCGGCAGCGAACTGGATTACCGAAGCGGTCTGGAGGAATCCGGTTTCCAAGTCAACAATCCCAACGCCGCCACCACCTGTTCCTGCGGCGAAAGCTTCAGCGCATGACTGACGCCTTCGCGCTGCTGGAGTTTCCGCGCCAACCGTGGCTGGAACCCGACACTCTTAGGCAAGCGTTCCTCGTTCGCTCAACCGCCATGCACCCGGACAAATTTACGAATCCGGACGATAAGGAATCCGCTCAGGCCCGGTTTGCGGAATTGAATTTGGCGCACGATACCCTACGCGATCCCAAGCGGCGCTTGCAGCATTTGCTAACACTCGAGCGCGGACATAAACCGGAGGAAGTCCACGATATTCTGCCCGAGACCGCCGATCTCTTTCTCGAAGTCGGTCAGCTTCTAAAACCCATCGACACCTTCCTCGCAGAACGGGAAGCCGAGACTTCGCCGCTACTGAAGGCCCAGTCCTATCCTCAAGCACTGGAATGGCTAGAAGAAACCAACACCCTGCTCAGTCGCATTCAGCAGGAATTACAGACTCTCGACGCCGCGGCACGTGGGCTCAATGCCCAATGGGATTGCGAGGTCCTTGAGAAACTCTTTCACCAATACAGTTACCTGCAAAAATGGCAGTCCCAGCTCAATGACCGCGCCGTGAGGTTGGGGCTGTAAATTATGTGCAATTTGGTTGAATCCCTCCACGATTCAACGTATCCAATCACCATCCTTTGACCATGCGCACGACTTTCATTCTCCTGACGTGGACCCTAGGCCTACAAACTCTCTCCGCCCTCGATTGGCCTCAATGGCGCGGCCCAAACCGTGACGGGGTCAGCAAGGAAACGGGCCTACTGAAAAGCTGGCCGGCAGCCGGACCAGCGCGCGCCTGGATCTTCAGTAATGCCGGCGCCGGTTATTCCAGTTTCTCCATCGCCAACGGCAAGCTTTACACCATGGGCTCCCGCCGCGGAACCGAGCAGCTGATCTGCCTAGATGCCCGCACCGGCCAGGAGCAATGGGCTGCCAACATCGGGCCCGAGCTCAAGAACAAGTGGGGAGGCGGCCCACGCGGCACACCTTCGGTGGATGGCACGCGCATTTACGCTATGGGCGGCCAAGGCAACCTGATCTGCACCGATCTCAACGGCCGCATCCAATGGCAGACCAGCATGAACCGGCTCGGCGGCAAGACGCCCGGCTGGGGTTACACCGAGAGCGTGTTGGTCGACGGCAACCTCGTTATTGCAACCCCCGGCGGTAATCAGGGCGCCGTGGCTGCATTCAACAAACAAACCGGCCTAGTCGCTTGGCGCAGCGAACAGTTTAAGGATGGCGCCCAATATTCCTCGGTCATCGCCGTCAATCACAACGGCGTCCGCCAATACATTCAGTTGACCCAACAAAACGTGGTTGGCCTCGACGCCCGCAACGGCAATGTGCTCTGGAAGTCCTCTTGGCCCGGCCGCACCGCGGTGATACCCACACCCATTTTCAGCAATGGAAATGTCTATATTAGCAGCGGCTACGGCGTTGGCTGCAAGGTGGTGAATGTCGGCGCCAGCAATCGTGTGCGCGATGTCTGGCAAAACAAGGTGATGCAAAACCACCACGGCGGCGTGATCCAGCTCGGCCAGCACGTCTACGGCTTTGGAGACGGCCGCGGCTTGGTTTGCCAGAAACTGTCCAATGGTGAAGAGGTTTGGACCGGCGATCGTTCCCTGCGGAAAGGCGCCATTACCATTGCCGACGGCATGATCATAGCCGTTAACGAATCCGACGGCACGGTGGCCCTCGCGCCGGCCACCCCGAACGGCTTCCGCATGACTGGCAAGTTCCGCCTGCAACCGCAGTCAAGCATCCGCAGCCGTAGCGGCAAGGTGTGGACCCACCCTGTGGTCGCCAACGGCCGCCTATACCTGCGCGATCAGGAACACATCTACTGCCACTTCGTCGGCAGTAACGGCCCCGGCGGTGTTGGTATTTCCTCTGGCCCGCCCAAGCCCGCCGGCCACGTGGGCAAAACGCGCCCGTGGACGGCCAGCGTAAACAACACGTCCATTGATTTCGTTTACAAGGGCAAAACCAAGGACGTTGTGGAACAGGTCTTCGGCAAGGCCGATAAGACCCAGGGCGGCTGGCTCGGCTACACGGGCATGAACGTCAAGGGCCCCCAAGGCGAAGCTTACACCACCGTCTGGTTTGGCATCGCCAACGGCGTGGTGCAACAAGTTCGGTTCGACAAATAACCCCCACCCTTTCAACTAAACAAAACATGCGTACCCTCACATCCACTCTCGTGCTGGGCCTGACGCTCAGCGTGTTTGCCGCCGACTGGCCCCAATGGCGTGGGCCGAATCGCGACGGCGTGAATCTCGAAAAAGGTCTGGCAGCCGAATGGCCCGAAGGCGGTCCCAAACTGCTCTACAAGGCAACCGGCGTTGGTGCCGGTTTTTCCAGCGTCGTGATTGCCGACGACACCGTGTACACCCTCGGCGATCTGGAAGATGCCTGCTACCTGTTCGCTCTGGATCTTAAGGGCAAACATAAGTGGAAGAGCCGCATCGGCGAACCGAAGGGCCACCGTGGCTATCCCGGCCCGCGTTCAACTCCTACCGTTGCCCATGGCCACGTGTACGCGCTCGGCCAACAGGGTGATCTCGTGTGCGTGAGCACCGAAGGGAAGGAAGTCTGGCGCGTTAACATTCAGAACGATTACGAAGGCCGCATGATGAGCGGCTGGCGCTGGAGTGAATCCCCGCTGGTGGACGACGGTAAAGTGGTCGTGACCCCCGGCGGCGACAAGGGCGCCGTGCTCGCGCTGGACGCCAAGACCGGCAAACAAGCGTGGCGCTGCGAAGGCCTCACCGATCCGGCTGGATATTCCTCGCTGATCATCCGCAAAATTGGCGACATCAAGCAGTACATCCAGCTCACCGGCAAAAGCGTGGCGGGCATTGATGCCGGCAACGGCAAATTGCTCTGGCGCGCCGATCGCCCCGGCAAGACCGCGGTGATTTCCACGCCCATTTACGACAAAGGCACCCTATTCGTCACCAGCGCCTACGGCGTGGGCTGCAACGGGTTCAAGGTCGAGTATAAGAATAACCAGTTTGTCGCCAATGAAATCTACAAGCACGTGGGCGGCGCCGGCATGGCAAACCACCACGGCGGGGCCATCCGCGTGGGCGACTACGTCTACGGCTCCAACAGCGGACAGCTTTCCTGCCTGCGCCTGTCTGACGGCGAGGTGATGTGGAATGAACCCAGCGCCGGCAAGGGCGCCATCATTGTGGCTGACAACAAGATCATCCTTCGCACCGAGCGCGGACCGGTTTCCCTAGTGAAACTGAGCCCCACCGGCTACGAAGAAGTTAGCCGCTTCGATCAACCGGAACGCACCCGCGCCCGGGCTTGGGCTCATCCGGTGGTGCTGGACGGCAAACTATACCTGCGTGATCAGGACAACATGTTTGTCTACGACATCAGCCGCTAGAACATTGCGGTAACGAAAACTCTCACGGCCGGCGGCAACGCCGGCCATTTTTTTAATCCAGCATCTCCCGCATCGCGGCGAACATATCGCGCCCCTCATTGAGGCTCACCGGTTCGCTATCGATCAATTCATCGCACAACTCCTCCGGCACTTCCTTCAGGAAACTCGACGGATGACAGAGCACTTTGCTGCCGTATTTCATCCGGGTCCGGCAATGCGTGATAGCCAGTGTCTGCATGGCGCGCGTGATGGCCACGTAAAACAGCCGCCTCTCCTCATCCAGCGTGCCCTCCTCCGCCGACCGCGAATGCGGCAGCAAACCTTCCTCCACGCCGACGAGAAACACATGCGGATACTCCAGCCCCTTGCAACTGTGCGTGGTGATCAACGTCACCATGTCCCCCTTCTCTTCCCGATCCTCCTCTCGCTCGGCGTCCAATGTGATGTCGTCCAGAAACTTAACCAACCGGTTGGAGGGAATGAGTGTCTCCCCTTTGTTATCCATAGTGCGCGTCAGTTCGCGCAGATTACGCATGCGGTTCTCGGCATTCTCTGGATTCTTCTCCCCCTTCTTCAACTCACGCTCGTAATCAATGTCATCTAGGAATTGATCCGCCCAAGCCGATAGCTGGAGATTCTCCGCCTTCAACGGCTCGCGAAACTCCTCCACCAAGGTCACAAATTCCTCGATCGATTTGCGCGTGCGCGGCTGGAACTCGTGAATCACCAAGTCATTTTTCATCGCCTGCCACACCGAGCATTCGCGTTCCTGACTTGCCGCCAGCAGGCGTTCCATGGTCACGTCGCTCAGGCCGCGCACCGGCACATTGGCAATACGCAACAGGCTGGCGTCGTCGTTTGGATTAACCATGGTTTTCATGTAGGCGAGAAAATCCCGTATCTCGCGCCGATCAAAAAAGCTCTGGCCGCCGATCAGATTATATCGCACCTGCGCCTTGCGCAGCGCCGTCTCCAGCGGCCGGGCCTGGATGTTCGTGCGAAAGAGAATGGCGTGTTCCTTCCACGGAATCCGTTTGCCCATACGGTTAAATTCAATCTCCCCCACAATCGCCTCGGCCTCCTGTTCCTCATCCTCAAACGACTGTAGCCGAATCATTTCGCCCTGACCCTTGGCGCTCCACAACTGCTTGGGCCGGCGTTGGGGATTATTCTTAATGACCGCGTTGGCCGCATCTAGAATCACCCGGGTGGAGCGGTAATTTTGTTCCAACTTAATAACTTTGATCTCCGGATAATCCTTCTCCAAATCGAGAATATTGGAAATCTCCGCCCCGCGCCAGCCGTAGATGCTTTGGTCGTCATCGCCCACCACGCACACATTCCGGTGTTCCTTGGCGAGCAGATGCATCAACTCGTACTGGGCGGCGTTGGTGTCCTGATACTCATCCACCGTCACATACTGATAACGTTGCCGGGATTCCTCCAGTGCGTCTGGATGTTCCTGAAATAGCTTCAAGGTAAGCACTAGCAGGTCATCGAAATCCACCGCGTTGGCGGCCTTGAGGGCGGTGTCATAGCGACTGCGAATATGATCTGCCATAGCCACCGCCTCTTCGCTACCGAAAATCTTTCCGGCCCCGCTGGAGCCGGCATTCTTCAGGCGGCTGAGCAGGCCATGCAGTTCCCGCGGATCCGCCTTCACATCCTTGCCGGAAATGGCGCTCAGGATTTTTTTGACCACCCCGAGCTGTTCGCTTTCGTTGTAGATCACGAAATTACGTTTGTAGCCCAGCTTGGTGATGTGCCGGCGCAAAATCCGAACACACAGGGAATGAAACGTACACACCGTCGGCTTCAGCGGCTTGCCGTCATCGCGCGTGGGCCCTTTGGGGATGAGCTTGTTGACGCGCTGTAACATCTCGCGCGCGGCCTTGTTGGTGAAGGTGACTGCCAGAATGTTCTCCGGCGAGATGCCCTGATCGACCATGTGCGCCACCCGATGCGTCACCGTGTTGGTTTTGCCCGTACCGGCCCCGGCCAGAATCAACACCGGCCCGCGAATGGTCTCCGCGGCGATGCGTTGCTCAGGATTCAGGCGACTCAGATTGGCCATGGGCGGGGGTTGTTAACCCAAGACCCCTGTGTGTTCCAATGGGAAATTAGTCACAGACGATTAACCCTGCCGCTCCAAGTCTTCCGCCAGAAACTGTGCGACGTCTTTGAATTTCGGCACGTTATCCGGATTGACCTCCATGAGAAGTTTATGAGCTTCCAGACTGGCCTCGGTCAGCGCGCGCTTGTCCGTCTTTGTGCTGCCGGCCGCTTCCAGTCGGTCATCGAAGGGATTGACGCCCTGCCCGACAGACATGAGATCCAACACACCCAAATTCTCCAACAGATCGGTCACCCGCTCACAGGGATTGAGCAGCTCAATACGGTCCAGTTTGCCCGTGAGCCCGACCAGAATTCCAAGAAACGTGCTGTCCATATTCGGGCACGCTGCGAGATCAAGCAGCAACACGCGCCCGCCCGCGTCGCAGCACTGGGTGGCCACAGATTTAAAATCCACGCTCACGGCGAAATTCGCCGAGCCTTCCACGCGTACGCAGGCTACAGACTCGGTCACGGCCACCTGAAGCTGGGTGGTCATCACGCGGCTTCTGCCTCCCGAATCAGGATTTGAGTCAGAGCCTGCTGCAACACAAAGGATTCATCCAGTGAACTGGACACCAATCGCCGGTTGCATTGCATTAGCAAATCCAGTGCCCGTATCAGTTCGCCGCGCGAATAATTTCGGGCCTGATTAGTGGCGCTAAACAGGACATATGGGTGCAATCCAAGTGGACTGATCCGTCGATCATCCGCGAACGCATCCGCCGGCAGGTTGTCCAGCTGCGATTTAAACTGCGGATAATTCCGAGCCGGCTTCACCCAGCCCGCATCAAGCAATTCGCGCGCGAACAACAGTGAACGCACCTTGCTGACTAGCCCAGCCAAGAGGCCGATCACCGATTTCTTGCGATCGGTCTTGGCTGCCCACAAATCCTCGTCCAAACGCCGAAGCACCTTAGGCAGATTCCGTTCCCCCACCGCGTCACCCAGCGCGAAGGCCTTGGCGAGCTTGCCTTGCGAGACAATCGCCCGGACATCCTCCGACGTGATCTCGGTGCGGTCGCCCACGTAAATTGAAAGCTTCTCGCATTCACTGGCCAAGGCGCGCGTGTCCGGCCCGACCATATGGGCAAGCTCCGTCACAGCCCGATAATCCGGTTTCTTTTTCAGGGCCTTAAGTTTCGCCCCGATCAACTGCTCAGCCTTGGCCTGCCATTCCTTGTCATCCACACTCAAGGCGGCAAACTCCTCAGTGTGCCCGAGCTTGGAGACGGTTTTATAAAACGTCTTACGCTTGTCCGCCTTGGCGCCGCTGAGCACGAGCCGCACGCCGGCCCAGTCGAAGGTCTTTAGCTTGGCCGCCAGATCGACTAATCCGGAACTGACATCATTGGCCTTAGCAGTCCGGTCGTCCCCAAGAAAATTACAGTCCTTGAACCAGACCACTTTGCCGCCGCCAAAAAACGGCAGGGTATCAATGGATTCATGCAAGCGACCGAGCGCCTTGACGGCATCCCCGGCGTTGGCGGAATGCGACTCGATGATCTCGTTATCCTCACCGCCTTCGGCTTCGCACCAGCCGTGGTAGATTTGCCGCGCGCGCTGGGCCACGGCAAAATCGTCGTCACCGTGCACGAATGCCAGAGGGCCCTCCGGCAGCGCCTTACTCATCCTCGGAGTCGCCCTCCTCTTCCCGGCTTTGATTGATCTGCTCAAGCACCTCGCTCATGTCCTCCACTTCGGCAAAGAGCGTGCTGCTGACATACACGGGAATTTTCTGGGACGCGGCAATGGCTAGGCAATCGCTTGGACGCGCGTCGAGCTCCACGATCTTGGTGCCCAGCTCATTCTCCATCTTGAGAATCATGCGGGCGAAGTAGGTGGAATTCTTGAGTTCCGTCACCACCACCCGCTCCACTTCAATACCGAATCCCTGAAAGACATTCGACATGAGATCATGGGTGAGGGGGCGTTCCTTGGGAGCATCGCTTAGAAAATTGCCGATCACCTGCGCCATGGCGGCCTCCACCTGAATGATGAAAACCTTCTCCTCGTCGCCAAGAAATATCGCAGCACCGCTATGGGCCGGCAGAATGCCGCGAATCTGGACCAGCGTGACCTCCGCGTTCACGTCCCGAATCTACGCCGCGCCCGCCCGATTGACAAGCCCTTGCCCACTACGGCAGGATTCGCCTGTTGAATTTTCAGGAAAAAATTCTCTCTGTCGATTCCCTGCCCGCCTGGCGAGAGGCACTCCGAGCGCAGGGCAAACCGCTGGCCGCTACCAACGGATGCTTTGATATTCTCCATGCCGGCCACGTGAATTACCTCCAAGCCGCGCGCAATGAAGCAGCCGCCCTGATCGTGGGTTTGAACAGCGACCGTTCAGTCAACGAACTCAAGGGACCCGATCGCCCCATCCATTCTGAGACCGACCGCGCCGCCGTGATCGCCGCCCTCGAAGCCGTGGATGCGGTCTTCATTTTCGATGAACTGCGCGCCACCACATTTCTGGAACTGGCCCAGCCTAATGTTTACGTAAAAGGCGGTGATTATGAGGTGGAAAATCTGCCCGCCGAGGAACGCGCCGTGATCGCTGCGCAAGGCGGCCGCATTACGGTGCTCGGTCATGTGCCCGGTAAATCCTCCAGCGACATCGCCCGCCGGATCCTTGCCGACTGACACTTCCCGCTTGCCAAGCCCGCCTTCTCTCTGGCAGGTTCGGACATGGAGGCTCAACAGAACCCTTCGGATACTGATTCCCAGTTTTATCTGCCCGCGGACACCTTCTTCCCGCGGCACGCCGACATCGGCCTTACCTACGACGACGTCACCCTCGCCACGCTGTATTCCGACATCCTGCCACGCGATGCCGTGCTGGACACCTCTCTTGCCGAAGGCCTCAATTTGCATCTACCCATTGTCTCCGCCGACATGGATACCGTCACCGAACACCGCATGGCCATCGCCATGGCGCTCAACGGCGGCCTTGGCCTCATTCATTACAACATGACTGAGAAACAGCAGCTCAAGGAAGTTAGCCGCGTTAAAAACCATGTGCATGGGTTGATTCAAGAACCCATCACCGTCACGCCCGAACTGAGCGTGGGCGATGTGCTCGAGATCATTGAGGACCGCCGTTACGCCTTCAGTACCTTTCCCGTGGTGGACGACAACGGCCGCCTTTCCGGTCTGCTCTCCGGCAGCGTGGTGAAACCACGCTACGCCGACCGCCACGTCGCTAAGGCCGCCATCCCACGCGACAAGGTCCATACCATAAAGCAAAAGGACCTTGACCCGGATCCAATTAAGGTGGCCGACCGATTTTTCACCGATCATCCCGGCATTAACAAACTGTTGGTGGTGGATGACGATGACCGCCTGCACGGCCTGTTTACATTGAGCGATCTAGAACGCATCACGCAGGAGGCCTCAGCGCAGTTCAAACCCGCGCGGGACGACCTATTCCAGCTCCTTTGCGGCGCGGCTATATCTGCCACGCGCAATAAGAGTGGCGATCTTGATCGGGACCGCATTATAAACCATGTCAGCGCCCTCGTGGATCGCGGCGTGGATGTTGCTGCCGTCTCCACCGCCCACGGCCATAGCGCCGGGGTCGGCGATACGGTCCGGCTCATTCGCGACGCGTTCCCTAACCTGCCCATCATCGCCGGTAACGTCACCAGCGGGGCCGGCGTGGAATACCTAGCCGCAGCCGGAGCCAACTGCATCAAGATCGGTCAGGGCCCCGGATCCATTTGCACCACGCGCGTGGTGGCTGGTGTTGGCATCCCTCAACTGACAGCCCTCTACACCGCCGCCCAAAGCGCCCGGTCCAAGGGCGTGACCCTCCTCGCTGATGGCGGCATCACCAAGAGCGGAGACATTGTTAAGGCGCTCACCCTTGCCGATGGCATCATCTGTGGCGGTCTACTCGCAGGCTGCCAGGAATCGCCCGGCGACATCGTTGAGATTAGCGGCAAACGCTACAAACAATACCGTGGTATGGGCAGTCTCGCCGCCATGAAAGCCGGCAGCGCCGCACGCTACGGGCATTCCAACAAGGACACCACCCGCAAGGCAACCGCCGAGGGTGTAGAGGCGCTCAAGGAAGTCTCCGGTTCAGTCGATCAAACCGTCCAGCAACTCGCCGGCGGCATCCAAAGCGGCATGGGATATTTGGGTGCGACCAATCTGAAAGCTCTCCGGAGCCAAGCCCGCTACATTCGCCTCAGCCCAGCCGGCCTGCACGAAAGCAATCCCCACGACGTCATCGAGGTCAAAGCTACCCAGGCTTAAAACTGCACGGAATTATTCATGCGCCCGCATTCCGGACACAACGACCGCTCCACATCCGCGTCATCGGTGTAAACATAGTCGCATTCCTCACACCGGAACACCTGATCGCCGCTGGATTCCGGCGTGAAATCTGATTCCGGCCGGCGCGTATAATAGGCCACCACCACCCAGCCCGCCAAAAGCAGGAGCAAAAACGCGAAGATTAATTCCGAAGGATTCATCGCGGAAATCGCTCCTTCACATTGGTCACGGAAGCCGGATCCGTGTGCCATTGAAACACCAACTCTCCGGAAGCGTACGCCGTGGAGTTAGTGATGGCGTTAAACCGGATTTCCTTTAACGCCAATTCCATTGCCGCTGTATCGGCCGGCGCGTGTCCGGACTCAGCCAGTAAGACTCCGTTCATAACGCGCCCCATGGAATCCACCAAAACATGCACGCGCGTCGGCCGCAGGAAGGTGTCGTGTTCCCAGGCTGCTTTCAACGCAACCACCCCAACTAAAGTGCGCTCAGCCAAGCCTCCCCTTAAAACCAAACGGCTCTCTCCTTCCCGACGCAGTGGCGGCACGCTGATGCGCGTGAGCTTCGGCGCGGGTTTTTCAAACGAACGAAATTCAGGTACGGGATTTTTCTCCAAAGCTTCCTGAATGATCGTCTCCACCACGTTGGTTTCCGGTGGCAATGGAATATCCGGCGGGGTCCAGCGGGCGAATTGATGTTGCAAGGGTTTCGGCTTCAACCAGATGGCGGAAAAACCATTTGTGCGCGGTTGCCCCAAAGACATGGGCTCTTCCAAGGCCAGTGCCTCCACAAGCGCAGGATCCACTTGCACCAGCGATGCTTCATCACGGTTTCCTTGATCAGGTTTACCGGAAGATACCCACCACAGGAGCACGGCCTGCACCCCGAACACCACCGCCACCCACCAACCCCATTGCGAGGATTCGCTGGAGTCCGATTCGTTCATTCGAATAACCTTGGCCGTGCCGCCAACCAGGTTTGGCGTACACCCACGGCTTGCGCGGCGTCCGCCAAGCGAGTGATTTTTTCATACGAAACAGACTTGTCCGCTTTTAATACCAATAACAAACCGGATTTCCCAGACTGTTTCGCCAACTGCCCCAATTGCTTTTCCAATTCCGGCAACTCGATTTGTTGATTCCGAAAATACAACCGTGCCTGATGATCCATCGCCACCATGGTGGAATGGGAAAACCCCTTGGGGATTCCTGAGCCACCTTCAGGCAACCGCACCAGCGATGCTCCCTCGGTGAGCAACAAAGCCGAGTTGGACAATAAATAAAAGAGGAGCATGAACATCACCCCTGCCAAGGCCACTGCCGACGGTGCATCGCATAAAAATTTATGACTGCGCCTGAACTTCATACTTCCTCAAACAATTCCGGCCCAGCTTCCTCTACTTCGGGTTTCGCTGGCAACGCCGTCTTACGCCGACCACGACGGGCCGGACCCTCAAGTTCACTGACCATCCGCAAGGCCCGCAAACCGGCCTTCTCCATATCAATTACGATACTGCCCACCACTGCCACTAAATGATTATACCCAACGAAGCACGGCACCCCGACTGCCAGGCCCAGAGCCAACGGCATCATGGCCTTTGCAAAATGAGCGTGATGATCGGTAATCACCGTTTCGCCCGTTTCCATAAATCCCAGCACTGCGCCCAGCAACCCTAGCAACGGTGCCACCTGCCCCAGCGTAGCCAGGATCCCAAGCCGTTGCTCCAAACGTGCCACTTCTTCGCTGCCTTGTTGACCCAGAATCTCCTTCACCTCATCGCGGGCCAACCGATGGTTTTCCAAAACCGTCTTCACAACACGCGCGGTCGGGCTGGGGGTGGCGTCGCAGATGCCGATGGCTTCGACGAGGTTGTTCTGGCTGAGCACGTTCTTCAAACCGCCAAGCAGCGCGGTGGTGTTGATCTGCACGCGGTGATAGTTGAGGCGGCGTTCCACGAACACCACCACCCCCAAAGCGCTGGCGGCCAACAGCACCCACACCATCGGCCCACCCTGCAGCAATGTCGCAGCTAACATGCCTGTTTGTAAAACAAGCCTCCGCCGCGGTCACGCCCAAAGCCCTGCCAATAAGGCCGAATAACTTCCCCTTGCCGCTGTCTCCCGCCCCTTCGCATCATCAGCCCATGGACCAGCCAGACCAACTTCGCGAATTATTTCGCATGCAGAAATCCCTGAATGAACGCATCGGTGTGCATACTGACGCCATGACCGATGAACAGAAAACCGAGTGGGTACTCAACTACTCCCGCGCCATGACCCAGGAGATTGCCGAACTCACCGACAGTGTGCCGTGGAAATGGTGGGCCAAGTACCAGAAACTCGATGAGCAAAATGCCCGTGTTGAGGTGGTGGACCTGTTTCATTTCCTGATCAGTCTGGCCCAAGTATTGGGCATGAGCGCGGATGATGTGTTTGAAGCCTACCTGAAGAAAAACGAAGTTAACTTCCAGCGGCAAGACAGCGGCTACACGGAGAAGGACGAAAACGACTCCAAACACATTTGATTCGCCATGCCCGCCACCACGCCACCGCCCGACCATCTGCGCCAGGAGGTGCAGAACGTGCTCATCGGAGAGACGGAAATCGCTGAGCGAGTACGTGAATTGGCAGCGGAGATTGAACGCGATTACGCCGACAAAGATTTGCTGATGGTGGCGCTGCTCACCGGCACGGTTCCTTTTCTCGCCGATCTCATGCGCCACATCACCCTGCCCTTGCGGCTGGATTTCATGGGCGTGTCCAGCTATGGCGACGGCACTGCGCCGGGCGAACTGGTCTTCACCAAGGATCTCCGCCTCGAAGCACGGAACCGTGATGTGCTGCTGGTGGATGACATCCTCGATACCGGCCAAACCCTCCACGCGGTGCTCGGAAAGTTGATCGACCTGCAACCACGTAGCCTCAAGGCCTGTGTGTTGCTCGAGAAAACCTCGCGCCGCCAGGAAAAGGTCACGGCTAATTATGTCGGTTTCGAGGTGCCGGATGAATTTGTTGTCGGCTATGGTCTGGACTATGCCGAACGCTACCGCAACCTGCCGTTCATTGGCGTGCTCAAACCCGAGGTGTACTCATGACGGTTACGGTCAAATTCTGGTCCTACTTTAAGGATCACACCGAATGCGCCGAGACCTCACTGGAACTCCCCGCGGGCGCCACGCTGGGCGAGGCGCATGCTGTCGTAATCGCGCAATTCCCCGTGCTCGGCGACATGCAGAGCAGCACACTCAAGGCGGTGGGCGTAAATTATCAACCGGACGAGTTTCTGCTCAGTGACGACGACGAAATCTCGCTATTCCCCCCCGTACAAGGCGGATGAAAACACAACTCACGCTTACGCCTGATCCGATCGATGAACCCGCGCTTATCGCCGAACGCGAAATGAGCGACGGCATGGGTGCCGCGTTGATCTTTCACGGCGTCGTACGCGCGCAGGAAGGTGAGGCGACTATTGCGGCCATCGATTATGAGGTATTTGACGACATGGCCTGTCATCAGTTTGAATTGATCTTCGAGGAGATCGATCGCCAATGGCCGATTGAATCGGTGCGCGTGGTGCACCGCGTGGGAGTCGTGCCGGTCAATGAACCCTCGCTTTGGCTGGAACTCATCGCGCCCCACCGAGCGGAGGCCTTCCAGGCCTGCCAGTTTCTGATCAATGAAATGAAACAGCGCGTGCCGATTTGGAAGCGGCCCGTTGTCCTGTTAGCCTAGGCCAACTCAATCCCCACCGGACAATGGTCTGAGCCCATGACCTGCGGAAGAATAAACGCCTTCTTCAAACGCGGGCGCAAATTGGCTGATACCATGAAGTAATCAATCCGCCAGCCGACGTTGCGGGCGCGCGCATTGTTGAGATTGCTCCACCAGGTGTAATGCCCGCCGGCCGGTTCGAATTCCCGAAAGCTATCCAAAAAACCCGCCTTCACAAACGCGTCAAACCCCGTCCGTTCCTCCGCCGTGAAGCCGTGGGTGTTCTTGTTGGACTTCGGGTTTGCGAGATCGATCTCGGTATGGGCCACATTGAAATCGCCACAAAAAACAACCGGCTTACGTCGCTTCAATTTTTTGAGATATGCCAGGAAGTCACGATCCCATTCCTGCCGATAAGGCAACCGCGCCAAGCTGCGCTGGGCGTTGGGCACGTAGACGTTCACCAAAAAGAAATCATCGTATTCCGTGGTAAGGACGCGCCCTTCACGATCGTGCTCAGCGATACCGATCCCTCGCGTCACCTTTAAGGGCGCCGGCTTGGTGAGGGTAAGCACGCCGGAGTAGCCCTTTTTCTCCGCCGGATTCCAGTGCGCCTCAAACGTGCGCGGCCAGTCCGGCTCCACCTGTTCCGGCAAGGCGCGACTTTCCTGGAGGCAAAGGATATCCGGACGCGCCTTGCGCACCCATTCGGCAAAGCCCTTTTTCTGAACGGCTCGCAGTCCGTTCACGTTCCAGGAAAAAATCTTCACTACACTTCCTTCACCACGCCCCAATGCACGTCCAGCCGTTTGGTGAGATAGAGCTTCACCGCCTTGAGCAGCGCCTTGGCCTCGCATTGCTGACCGGCGGCAACGATCTGCTTAAGGGTCATACCGGATTTAATGCGAAAACTTTCCTGGGCAATAATCGGTCCTTCGTCCAGTTGCATGCTCACGAAATGGGCCGTGACGCCGGCGATCTTCACGCCGTGTTCGTACGCCTGCCGGTACGCCTGCGGACCCGGAAAACTTGGCAGCAGGGATGGATGAATGTTGATGATCTTGTTCTTGTACCGCCACACGAAATCCGGTGAGAGGATTTTCATGAACCGCGCGAGCACCACGAAATCCACCTCGTGCTTGTCGAGAATCTCCAGTACCCGCTTCTCGCCGCGCCGCCGGTCGACCCATGGCACGTGCACAAACGGCAGTTTGTGTTTCTTGGCCAAGGCCGCGAGATCTGGTCGGTTACCGATCATCACCACCGGCTCAGCCTGCTTGAGCTGCCCCTTGGAAAAAGCCTCCAACAACGCCTTCGGGCACCTATCCTCACGCGTGACCATGATAGCCATCCGCTGTTTGCTGCCCGGCTCGGTGATACGCAAGCGCACCTCCATGCCGAGTTCCTTGCCCAACGCATTGAGCTGACGTTTGAGCGTGGCGGGCGCTTTGGCACCCATTTTCCAAGATGCCTGGATGACCATGCTGAATTGGCCGCGTGTGACTTGTTCCTCCAAGGCCTCAATGTTGGCCTGTTGCTCAAAGAGAAACTCCGTCACCCGCGCCACCACACCGGTTTTATCCCGGCCGATCACGGTAATGGTTGCAAAACGCTGCATGGGCGCGCGAGCAAAGCAAACGGCCTGCCGCAAAGCAACCCGATTTCCGGGGAAACGGTGGACAAAAATTTCATACGTCCACGTACTATTGCCTTGTTTTTCACCCTCAAAACGGACATAAACCACCGCCATGAGCGCTGACGCTGCTTCCGGTTCTGGCCTAAAACTCACCCGCACCCAATGGCTGATCTGCTTCATCGCCACCATTGGCTTCCTGTTCGACATCTACGAGCTGCTGATGCTGCCGTTGATTGCCAAATCCGCTTTGCTGGATATCGCGGGCATTCAGCCGGGAACACCTGAATTTTTCACTTGGGTGGGTCGGCTCTTTTTCATTCCGGCCATTGTCGGCGGTATTTTTGGTTTAATGGGCGGCTGGCTGACCGATCGCTTTGGCCGACGGCGCGTTCTTACCTTTAGTATTTTGCTCTATGCTTTCGCGGCGTTCTTTGCGGGATTTTGCGTCAACCCATGGCAACTGCTCTTTTTCCGCTGCCTAGTGTTTATCGGTGTTTGTGTGGAATTTGTCGCTGCGGTGGCGTGGTTGGCAGAACTCTTCCCCAACGCGGTGCAACGCGAAAAAGTCTTGGGCTACACGCAGGCATTTTCATCCGTCGGTGGTTTATCCGTCGCCATCGTCAACTACTGGCTGGCCACCAACTACATGCACCTTCCGGAAATCCCAAGTCTGTTTGGCGCCATTTCCGATGAGAGCAATCAGGCCGCCTGGCGGTACACCTTAATGAGCGGTTTGATCCCAGCCATTCCGCTGATCATCATCCGCCCCTTCCTCCCCGAATCACCGGAATGGCAGAAGAAAAAGGATGCTGGTGAATTAAAGCGCGCCAGAATAAGCGATCTTTTTTCGCCCCAACTCAAAAAGACCACCATCGTGGCAACCATCCTGTTTGCCCTCGCCTACGGCGCGGCCTTTGGATCGCTCCAGCAAATGCGGCTTATTATCCCCGACACCCCTCAAGTAGTAACCGCTGCGGCAACCGCCGCTGAAAAAGCCGAGGCCAAAGCTAAGGAAGAGGGCAAACCTGAAAAGGTGATCAAGATTGCTGGCATAAAAGCCTCCAAAGGTGCCGAGCAAGGGGCCGCTGCCAAGGTAACCAAGGTTCAGGAGGTTGGCGGTCTGTTTGGGCGCGCAATCATGGCCTTGTTGATTGTGGCTATCATCGCTCGAGGTGCCACCAGTGTATGGGCTTTTGTTGGGTGGAGCCAGTTGGCGTTCTTCCTTGTGCTTGAGGGTATGAATGGCTTCCACGGCACGATGAATGAACATTTTGTTCGTGCCGGCAAAGGGCTGATCTATGGCGGACTCCTTGGCCTGCCTGTGTGGTTCATTTGCACCTCAGTCATCAAAGCCTTTAGGGATGCCCCATCCGGCACGGTCCTGCGCTTATTCCAACTGCCCGGCATGATTATCCTACCGTTGACTTTTGCCTACCTCATCACCAACAGCCTTTCCACGGCCTACATCGGTATGTTCCTATGCGGCTGCCTAGTAGTCGGCCAATTTACGTTCTGGGGAAACATGCTGCCCAAATTATTCCCGATTCATTTGCGTGGCACTGGTGAAAGCTTCGCCGCTAATATTGGAGGTCGACTGTTTGGCACCAGCTTTGCGTGGATTGCCACAACCATTGCCGCCGCATCCTTCTGGCCGGAAAGCATTTCGGGAGACGAACACGGGTCAACCCGCATGGCCTACACCGCTGCCGGCATTGGCTTCTTTACATTCGCCTTGGGCTGGGTGGTCGCTGGATTCCTACCGGAACCGCAATTTGCCAATCATGAAGGTGGGCACGATTCCAAAGATCAAGACATCGAGGAAGAGGAAACAACTGCTCCGAGTTTTCGGTCTGATGACGAATCGGAGGAAAAATCCTCGGACGAGGATTCCAACGATGACAAGCCGGACGAGAAACCGGTGTAGCGGTTACTTTTCTTTAGTGCCGTAATATTCCCTGGGGAAATCCGCTGGGCGGGAACGCTCGGGGTGTCGCAGAGGAAAGGTCGGGCCACGATCCGGGGCCAGACGCAGACTGAGACCTCTGGATTCTTTCAGTAGTTCAAACAGACGCATATTAAGGCGTTCCACCACCGGTGCATGGGCTTTACTGAAGATCAGGTTTATTGTTTCATCGGGATCCGCCTCTAGATCGTAGAGTTCGTTCACATCCCACAGACCGTGGTAGCGGATGTATTTGTAACGCTCCCCGCGCACAGCGTGGATGGTTGGGGTGTGAGGGTAGTTGCGTTCCCAAAAATATTCATACAACACATAATCCCGCCACGGCACATCCCGCCCCGTGGCGATGGGCCAAAAGCTACTGCCATCGAACTGCCCCTTTGGCGGGCGCAATCCCGCCGCATCGATCAGCGTTGGCCCGATATCGATATTCGCCACCACCTTTTTCATCGTGCTGCCGGCTCGGATTACTTCCGGGCAATGCATGAGCAGCGGCACGCGCATGGAATGTTCGTAGGCCGTGCGTTTATCGATCAAGCCATGTTCGCCAAACTGAAAACCGTTGTCACCCATGTACACCAACAGCGTTCGGTCCAACTCGCCGCTTTTTTTTAGATGCCCCATCACGGAACCCACATGATCATCCACCGCCAATAAAGTTTCGCAGTAACGAAGGTAATAATTGTTGAGATCAAAGTCCGGCAGGTTGTAGGCAAAATCCACACCGTGCCGACTGTTACGTTGGTTCTTCAACCACATCGGTTTGTCGACGTAGTTAGCCTTGGTATTGGCAAAGGTCTTGGGCAACGGCATGCGCTTATCCTTGTACCGCCCGAGATGGCGATCGGCCGCCACGAAATCGGCGTGCACAGCCTTGTGGGAAATCATCAGAAAGAACGGCCGCTTGTCTTTACGTTCCTTAAGCCAATCCAGAGAATACTCGGTCAACTCATCCGTGATGTACCCCTTCTGCGGCACTCGCTTGCCGTTGACGTTGAAGCCGTCGTAGCTGTTCTGGGGCACCTTACGGCTCGTGCCGCGGCCATCGGCCCAATACGTGCCCTGCCCTTTGAAACTTACCCAATGATCAAACCCCGGTTGCCGATGATCAATGTTGCCGCCCATATGCCATTTGCCAATAAACGCTGTATTATATCCATTGGCTTGTAGATATTGCGGAAAGTACACGAGCCCTTTAGGCAGTGGATTGTAGTTATCTACCACCCCGTGGTTGTGCGCGTATTTACCGGTGAGAATACTGGCGCGACTGGGCGAACATAGCGAGGTGGTGACAAACGCATTCGTAAAATGAGCCCCGCCTTTGGCCATCGCGTCCAGATGCGGCGTCTCCAAAAACGGATGCCCCACAAACCCCATCGCATCAAAGCGATGATCATCCGTCAGAATGAAGATAATGTTCCGCGGCTCCCCATCCTTTGTCGGCGGCAGTTTAAATCCCGCCGCGTCACTCGATAGCACTGCACACAGCAGTGCCCATGACCAAACAATCCGTTTCATAAGTTCAGAGTTTTAAAATTATTTTACCGGCCAAGGTGCCGGCGCCGTGAATGGTGTTTTCCTCCTGCAACCGATGGGCCACCGCCGCTTCGGCCAGCGGCAGAGTCCGATCAATATTTGCCCGCAGCTTACCTTCGGCCAGCCAGCGATTGAGATCTTCACCGCATTGCCGTTGCTCGGCGGCAGAATAATTGAACATCGCAAACCCATGCAGTTCGCAGTCCTTCACGTAAAACGGCCCGACCGGAAACACGGGCCGCGCCTCGCGTCCAGCCATCACCACCATCCGACCCCGCTTGGCCAGCAACGGTACGGCCCATTCGAAATCCGCTTCACGTCGCGTTTCCCATAGCACATTCACCCCGTCGGGTGCCAAGGCTTGCACTCGGGCGGTTACGTCCTCGGTGTTGTAATGAATCACTTCGTCCGCCCCCAATTTTTTGGCTTTCGCTACCCGATCATCACTACCGGCCGTGGCTATCACTCGCGCATCCAGTGCCTTACCGATCTGTACGACCATTGAGCCCACGCCGCCTGCGCCGCCGTTCACCAACACCGTTTCGCCAGCTTGCACTTTGGCCCTCAGAACCATACCGATATGCGCAGTGATGCCTACCAAGGCCACGGCCGCCGCATCCTCCGCGCTCACGTTCTCAGGAATGGCATGTAAATAATCCGCCGCCACACAGGCCCGCTCTGCGGAAGTGCCCTGCCGGCCAAGCAACCCCTGGTTGCTCGCCCAGACACGATCGCCTGCAGTCCAACCGGAGACGCCTTCGCCGACCTCAATCACTTCCCCCGCCAAATCGCTGCCAATCACAAACGGCATCGGCAGCTCCATCGGCACCAGGCCGCCGCGAATGTAGGTATCAATCGGATTCACCGAAGCGGCTTGGACGCGGACCAACACTTCACCGGCACCCGGTTTGGGGTTGGGCAGTTCGCCCACTTGGATCTGCTCCGGCCCGCCGGTCTCGGTAATGTAAGCCGCCTGCACTAGTCCATCTCCTCCAATTGCGGCAGCTCAATTTGCTGGCCACTTTCGGCGGCTTGCGCGCCAAGCGACAGGATCTCCTGCGCATCTCGGCAATGTCCGGCGCGGCAGAGGGGATGAAAGGCTTCGTCGGTCTCGATGCCATGCAGAAAATGGGCGATGGGTTGGCGTTGATGCGCAGCCAGCTCCGGCACTTCAATCTCGAAGCCTTCGGGTTGCTCCTTTGTGGCCTTCAAGAGACGACCGTTTTCTGGCTCGGCCAGCAGCGTTCCTTCGCTGCCATAAATGATGGTGCGATAGTGGGTCATCTTATCAACCTGCGTCCAGCTCGCTTCAGCGATGCAAATGGCCTTAGGATATTGCATCAACAGCACGGCGTTATCCTCGGCATCCAGATCGGTTTTAAGCAATTGCCCCGCCACAGCGGTGACACTGCGCGGTCGGCCGAGCAACACACGGGACAGTACGGCGCCGTAGCAACAGTAATCCAGCAGCGCTCCGCCGCCATTGCGATTGGGGTCGTACAGCCAATCACAAAAATGTTCGCTGGCGCCCATCTCCTTGGGGCCCTGATGCGCGGCACGGTAGCGCACCTGCCACACCTCACCGATCTCACCGCTTTGCGCGAGCGCCAGAGCGTGCTGCACCTGAGGCCACCAAGCGATAGGCCAGTTCACCATCAACCGTTTGCCGGTGGTATCGGCGGCCTGCAATAATTCGTCTGCGCCGGCCAGATCAGCGGCCAACGGTTTTTCGATCAATACATGCCAGCCGCGTTCGAGGGCCTTTTTACCTTCCTCTGCGCCGGACCGATTGTTCCCGTATATGAGAACCGCATCGAGCTGCTCGGAGGCAGCCATCTCCTGCGAGTCGGTATAAATCTGAACGGCATACTCCTTGGCAGCACGATCCAGAAGCGGACGCTGTAGACTGCAGGCGGCGACCAGCTCGACTTGTTCGTTTTCCCTCAGCTCCGGAAGCACATCCCACACGTGATCGTGTGAAAGACCGATGATGCCAAAACGTGTCATGCGAAGAGTGTGCGCGGATTACTCGGCCGCCTCAATCCCCAATTCATTTCGCCTTGCTCCCAAACCGGTTTCGCGCACACTCGCTGCATGCGCTTGCTACTGTTTACGGTCGTCCTATTCCAGCTCCTCACACCGGCTCACGCAATTGAGGCATGGAAATCCATGAATCTCTGGCCCGGCAAAGCTCCGGGGGAAACGTATGAACTCCCGGCGGAAGCCGAACAACCGGCGCGTCCCGGCCAAAAACAGGTCATCCGGATCGGCAATGTCAGCACCCCGATGCTGTCGGTATTCAAACCCAAGAACCCCAATGGCACGGCCGTGGTGATTTGCCCGGGCGGCGGCTACAATATCTTGGCGTGGGATCTTGAAGGAACGGAAGTGGCCGAATGGTTAAACGGCATTGGCGTGACGGCGATTGTGTTAAAGTACCGGGTACCTCGCCGCAAAGACCGTGAGAAACACAATGCGCCGTTGCAGGACGCCCAACGCACCTTGGCCTTAACGCGCCATAACGCCAAGGCATGGGGTATCAATCCCGAACGCATAGGAATTCTGGGCTTTTCCGCAGGCGGCCATTTAACGGCCACAGCAATGACCAGTTGGAGGAAACGAACTTACCCCGCCGTAGATGAAGCCTGCCACTACAGTTGCCGACCGGATTTCGGCATCCTAGTATACCCGGCCTATCTCGTAGATAATGAAACAAAAACCAAACTCGCACCAGAGGTACCGGTGGACAAGGACACCCCGCCCGCCATTTTCATCCATGCCGGCGATGACCGGGTGACCGCCGACAACAGCGTGCAAATGTGGCTGGCCATGCGGCGCGCGGGCGTACATTCCGAGCTGCACGTGTTTCCCCACGGCGGCCACGGCTACGGCCTGCGCCCCTCCGTCGATCCCGTTTCCAAATGGCCCAAACTGGTGGAGGCTTGGCTCAAGCGCACCGCGCTGGTGAAGTAGTTATTTTATCCAAAGCTTGTTGGGCGGAATAATCTCCTGCGTGGGACGAGTCAAATTTTCGTTGATGCCCTTGAACATCCCGCCGGTCGCCTTACCGTGTGCGTGCAATACTGAGGCCAAGTCCGCGTTGTTGCCCAGCTTTACACTGCCATCCGCGCGCACGAATTGCCCCTGACTAACCCCGAGCCCAGCCATGGCGTAGTTTTGTAAACGCACAGGATCGGGCTCATGATTTCCGACAAAAGCCTGACTCGCCTGTCCGGCACTGGCGGTGTGAAGAGCCATGCCCAAGTAATCCTTGTAGGACGGCACGGCCGGCCCTGCGGGATAATCAAATTCATAACAGGCTTCTCCGGCAATATTGCGAGTGACCGCCAACAGCGTTGAAGGGCGCTGCATGTCACTGCCCAAGTGCAACGCGTAGCTGAGCGATCGATAATCCATATGCACATGCACGCCATCAAAGGCATGGCCGAACCCATCCCATTTGCCATGCTGGATTTCCTTATCAATCCACGAATGCGTTTCCGGATCCACGGGTGACGCCAACAGCTGTGCCGTACCGAGCTCCTCACGGATTGGAGCCGGCAGAAAAAGAAACTGCACATCCCACAAATGATGCGCGCCTGTATGCCTAGTGCCATACAAGCTCTGCCACAGCTGTTCGCCTTGGTGATGTGTCAACAACCACGGCAGGCGGCCATCGTAATCATTGGCGAAGAGCGTAAACGCCATGTGAACCTGTTTAAGGTTGTTGCCGCATTTCATCCGGTTCGCCTTCACCTTGGCCTTGGCCAGAGATGGCAGCAGCATGCCCGCGAGCAAACCGATAATCGCCACCACCACCAACAGTTCCACAAGGGTAAAACCAGATTTTCCAGAGCGTTTCAGCATGTCCGAGGATAATCGGCTATTTCCTGTATGATTGCAATCCGGCAACGATTCCCCAATGCTTCGGAGATGAAAACCGCTGCTGCTGTCCTACACGAGATAGAGCGTCCGATGCCTTATGCAGACTCCAGGCCGATGGTCATTGAGGAGCTCGATCTGGATGGCCCCGGCGAAGGCGAGGTGTTGGTGGAAATGAAAGGTGCCGGCCTGTGCCATTCGGACTTATCCGTGATCAACGGTTCGCGTCCACGCCCAATGCCAATGGTGCTTGGCCATGAAGCAAGCGGAATTGTCCGCGAAGTTGGGACGGGTGTTCGTGGCCTGAAACCGGATGATCATGTAATTTTCACCTTCATTCCCAGCTGTGATCACTGTCGGTATTGCAAGGAGGGCAAACCCTCACTCTGCGAACCTGGCGCCGAAGCGAATAATGCCGGCGTACTGATGAACGGGGCTCAACGCTTCAGCAACAAAGGCCGATCCTATTTCCATCACTGCGGCGTGAGCGGTTACTCACAATACACCATTGCCCTCCCCGGTTCTCTGGTAAAGATTGATTCCACCCTCCCTTTTGAGTATGCGACACTCTTTGGTTGCGCGGTGATGACCGGTACAGGCGCAGCGATGAACACCGCAAATATTCGACCTCACCAAACTGTTGCAGTTTTTGGATTAGGCGGAGTAGGTCTGGCTGCCTTAATGGGCGCTAAAGCCTGTAACGCTGGTCAAATTATTGCCGTTGATTTACTGAACTCAAAACTCGAAATGGCCAAGAAATTGGGGGCGACACATACGGTTAATGCTAAAGAGAGCAATCCCATAGAGGTTATTAAAGATCTCACGCACGGCGGGGTAGATATTGCCATCGAAAGTGCTGGGAACTCGACAGTGCTAGCACAGGCGTACGAATCCACCATGCGCGGCGGAACCACCATTGCCATTGGCCTACCGCACCCAGATCACAAATTAAGTATTCCAGCTGTGACTCTCAGTGCGATGGAAAAAACAATTACAGGATCCTACCAGGGTAGTTGCGTCCCAACGCGAGATATTCCAAAGTTCATAGATATGTATCATGCTGGCCAATTACCCGTGGACCAATTGCTCACTGACACCATTTCGCTAGAGGATATCAACACCGGCTTTGATCGCCTACACAAGGGCGAGGTGGCGCGGCAAGTGATTTTATTTTAAGGTCTAAGCAATGGACTTTGATGTTTTACCAAAACCCAGATTTCACTAGGATAATCAGGGTAGTGCACGGTGTGCTCATTATTTTATCAGGGCGACCACTGATAAAGTTGCGCGGTGTGATCCCCTCCTTAGGCATATTGGTTTACTTATTGAAATAAACTTGCAATTAAGTGGAGTAACATGGAACTGTGATTCTCTTTCTCGACATGCAGGCGGAACAAGCAATAGATTTAAAGTTATTGAACGTGGGCAAACGAACCTTGCTCGATCGCATCGGCATGATTGCCTCCACGCTGTGCGCGATCCACTGCATTCTAATGCCGTGGCTGCTGATGATTGCCCCGGTTCTGACGGGCACGATTTTCACTGATGCCAAACTCGAGAACGTTTTTGTAGTCTTTTCCATTTTACTGGCAGGATTTTGCGGATTCAGAGGTTATTTGAAACATGGCAAGTGGGCAGTAATGGCCCTCATTGCCACGGGGGGCGCGACCTTGACTGTCGTCCGCATGACTGCCCCAGCGATCTGCTGCCTTGATGATATAAGCTGGACGCACGCAACGGGGTCCGCATTTGGCGGCAGTCTCTTAGCCACATCGCATTTTCTGAATTTGAAATACTCCCGACAGGTTGATTCCGAAGAAAACCTTCCCTGCTGCCCGTCTAAAAAATGTTCAGCACATAAATAATCAAACCATTTTTGCCAAAGTGGCGCACTCACACTCCCATGAGCATGATTTGATCGATCTTCGCGCAAAGTTGCGCGGCAAAGACCGCAGGATCACCAAGCCGCGGGAAGAGATTCTTGAGCTGCTCGGAAAAGAGGACCACCCGGTCACGGCCAAGTTTATCCACGAAAAGCTGAGCGGTACCTGCGATTTGGTAACTGTTTACCGCTCTCTCAAGCTACTCGAATCCATGAGCTTGGTGAAACGTTTTAACTTTGGAGACAACACCACTCGGTTTGAATTAATTTCCTCTACTGACCACGGCCATCACCACCATTTGATCTGCAAAGCATGCCGAACCGTTGTAGAAATCGACGAATGCTTTGATCCGAGCATGGAATCCAAAATCGCCAAAAAACACGGCTTCCACAACGTCACCCATGAGTTGGAATTCTTCGGCATTTGCTCCAGCTGCCAAGCTACCTGAGTCTCT
>CAJWMQ010000003.1 GCA_913042895.1 uncultured Verrucomicrobiales bacterium
AAACGCCGCAGGTTGGCCGCGCTTTCATGACGGCGTTTTCACTGTTTCGGCGGGGTATGGTCGCAGGAATTTTCCTGTGTGCGATTTTCTGGACTGCTGCTGCTGCGCCATTTCCTGAGAAACCGATTACGGTGATCGTGCCCTTTGCAGCCGGCGGCGGTAGCGACACGTTCGTCCGCATTTTTCTCAAGGCGATACGCGAGCACGACCTTGCGCCGCAGCCGTTTGTGGTGAAAAACATTGGCGGGGCCGGAGGCACGATCGGCAGTCGGGCGGCATTGGAGTCAAAGCCGGATGGCTACACGATTCTTTGCCTACACGATGGGATGTACACGGCTCAACATTACGGCAACGCCGATTGGGGGCCGGCGGATTTCACGCCGATCGCGGCCACGGGCAGAAGTGGGGTCGTGGTGGCGGTAGCTGATAACTCGCCTTACAAGGATTTGGCCGAGTTGATGGCGGACGCAGTGGCTCGGCCATACCAATTGGTTTACGGCACCAACCTGGGGGCGCCGAATCATTACTCAGCGTTGTTTCTGCAAAACGGCAAGCCGGGGGCCAAATTCCGATTTACACAAACGGGCGGCGGGGCCAAGCGGCTGGCTCAGCTCAAAGGTGGCCACGTGGACGTAACCGGGTTTTCGGTGGCGGAGTACGAGCCCTTCAAGGAGGCGGGTATCCGAGCGTTGGCGGTGTTGAGCGAGGAACGGGAAGCGGCTTTGCCGGACCTGCCGACGGCTCGCGAGCAGGAGGTGGATGCGATCCACGGGCTGATGCAGTTTTGGTGGGCGCCGAAAGGGACGCCGCCGGATCGAGTGGCGTATTTGGAAAAGCTTTTACGGCAGGTGATGGAGACGTCAACAGTGCAGGCGCGTTTGGCTCAACTGCACGTGGAACCGGAATTTCATGTGGGAGTCGATTTACAGGCCGTGATTCAGGAGCGCAGTCGGGATTTGGAGGGTCTTCAATTGGAGAAACCGGCGGCCTTGCCGCCCGTGCATTGGCTGGTGCTGGGCTTTGTGGGGCTGTGCTCGGTATGGGTTTGGCGGGAGGACAAGCCGGTATGATCGAGTTGTTTGCATCTCCTACGTTGTTAGGGCTGACGTTGCTCGGAGTGTTTCTGGGCATCACGGTTGGGGCCGTGCCGGGGTTGACGGGCACGATGCTGATCGCGCTTGCCTTACCGCTGACGTTCACGATGGAGCCGGTGGCGGCGTTGGTGTTGCTGGTGGCCATGTACGTGGGGGCGGTGAGTGGCGGTTTGATCAGCGCCACCTTGTTGCGAATGCCGGGCACGCCGGCGGCGGTGATGACGACGTTGGATGGTTATCCCATGGCGAGGGCGGGCCGACCGGGCCGGGCGTTGGGACTGGGTATTGGGGCTTCGTTGGTGGGCGGGTTGGTGTCATGGCTGGCGTTGTGGCAATTGTCCGAGCCGATGGCGGAGTGGTCCACGCGGTTGGGGCCGTTCGAGTATTTTTCGCTGGTGATTCTGGCGCTGGCGCTGTTGGCGGGCATGGGGGAATCGACGCGGGCGCGAGGTTTGTTAGCGGGTGGACTGGGCGTGCTGGCGGCCATGCCGGGCGTGCATCCAGCCACGGGCGAACTGCGCTGGACCTTTGACATGACGGCATTGAATGAAGGCTTTCGGCTGATTCCCGTGCTAATCGGTATGTTCGCCATCGGCAAAATTTTGGGCGATCTGACGGGCGCCGATGGCAAGGTGGAACAAGCCAAAGGCGAGGACGGCGCGTGGGTGCCGTGGAAAACTTGGAAGACGCAGGCGGTGAACCTTCTACGCTCCTCGGGCTTGGGCACGTTGATCGGCGTGTTGCCCGGCGTGGGCGCAAACGTTGGTTCGCTGGCGGCGTACATGACGGCGAAACGGGCCTCGAGGACACCGGAACAATTCGGTAAAGGCAGCGAGGAAGGCATTGTGGCTTCCGAGGCGGCGAACAACGCCACGGTGGGCGGGGCGCTGATTCCGCTGATCGCGCTGGGCGTGCCGGGCAGCGTGATTGGGGCCGTGCTCCTGGGAGCGTTGATCGTGCACGGCCTGCAGCCCGGGCCGTTACTCTTTCGGCAAAACCCCGAGGCGGTGTACGCAATCATCGGCTCGGTGCTGGTGGCGAACGTGATGATGTCTGCCCTGATGCTCGGCGGCGCCCGCTGGATCGCCCGGCTCTCGGCGGTGCCGCAACAGGTGATGATGCCTGTGATCACGCTCTGTTGCTTGTGGGGTGCGTACGCCCTGAACGGACAGTTGGTGGACGTGGTGGTGATGCTGGCCTTCGGCGTGATCGGTTGGCGCATGGAAAAAGCGAAGCTGCCGCTGGCCGCCTTTGTGATCGGCTTCGTGCTGGCGCCGGTGGCCGAGGAAAACCTGTGCGCGGGGTTGATGGCGAGCGGCGGAAGCTACGCGCCGCTGGTGACGCGGCCTTTGTCCCTGGTGATGCTAATCGGCGCGGCGGTGTTATTGCTTCGCAAGAATAACGTTTCCGCTCCGGACACATCTTCGTAAGGTCGCCCGCTCATGAGCGAACGGCCCAACATTCTCTGGTACTGCACCGATCAGCAACGCTTCGATACCATTGGCGCGCTGGGTAACCCGCACGTACGCACGCCGGTGATAGATCAACTGGTGCGCGATGGCGTGGCATTTACGCATACCTACTGCCAAAGCCCGATTTGCACGCCAAGCCGGGCGAGCTTCATGTCCGGCCTGTACCCCAGCCGCGTGCACAATACGCGCAACGGGAACGCCACCTTTCCCAACTGGCCGCCAGTGATCAGTAAGCTGATGGCCGATGTCGGCTACGAGTGTGGGTTGATCGGGAAATTTCATCTGCAAAGCTCGGGCCGCCGCACGGAGCCGCGGATTGATGACGGGTTCAGCTTTTGGAAATTTAGCCACGCTCCGCGCGACGACTGGGAGGAAGGCCACGATTACGCCGAATGGGTTCGCGAACAGGGTGGCGATCTGAATGCCTTGCGCGAAAGCGACGACCGCGTGCCCACCGAACTGCATCAAACCACCTGGGCTTCCGAGCGGTCGATCGAGTTCATTCGCCAACCACACGCCGGCCCGTGGATGTTGAACGTGAACATTTACGACCCGCATCCGCCCTTCATTCCACCGCGTTCTTATGCCGAGCAGTTTGATCCCGCGGCCATGCCCGGGCCGCACTTTCTCGAAAGCGACATGGCGGCGCAGGCGAAGCTGGCCGATTGCGATTTTCAGGACGAGGTGCGCACGCCCGAGGAACACGATGCCCATGCGGTTCAGGCGCGGTACTATGCGATGATCGCCCAGATCGACGACCAGTTTGCCCGCATTCTGCAAACTCTCGACGAAACCGGCCAGCGTGACAACACGGTGATTGTCTTTACCAGCGACCACGGCGAAGCGCTGGGTGACCACGGGTTGATGTACAAAGGCTGTCGGTTTTACGAAGGGCTGGTGCGGATTCCTCTGATCATTTCCTGGCCGGGCCGGTTTGTGGCTGATCACCAAAGCGATGCGTTGGTGGAACTGCTCGACCTCTCGGCGACCCTGCTGGATATCGCGGGCGTTGAAATGCCGGATTATTTTCAGGGCGCGAGCCTGCGGTCGATCCTCGAAGGACGCGATTTGTCCGACGCTCATCGCAACTTCGTGCGCAGTGAATACTTCGACGCTCTGGACCCGCATTTCACCGGAGGCTCGGGCACCTACGCCACCATGCACCGCACACGCACGCACAAGCTGTGCGTGTACCACGGCAAAGGCGTGGGGGAATTGTTCGATCTGGAAAACGATCCGTGGGAACACGAAAACCTCTGGGACGATCCCACGCACGCCGACCTCAAGCACCGTTTGCTGGCCGAAAGTTTTGACGCCCATGTGCTACTGACCACCGACGTCGGCTCCGAGCGCATCGCCCCTATGTAGCGGGCCAGAAAGGATTTTCCCTAGAGTGTGTAGCCAGTGATCGTGGGCGTAGGGTTTTGACCGTTTCAGCGGTGCTTCAAAAATGAGCATAAACCGGCTCTCCGCAACGTACTGCTCTCGACCATTCAAATTGCCAGATTCGGCATAAGTGTTGGGGCTTAACCGGTTCGCTCGTGGCACGATATGAAATGGTTGATTCGTTGCGCGTTTGCCCGCAGTCTTGGCCTGTTCCCATGAATATTCGTCCTTGTCTTTGGTTGCTTTGGTTTTTTGGCATTTTTTCGGTTTCGGCAAGTCAGCCGAACATGGTGTTTATCATCGCGGACGACTGCACGTTTCGGGATATCGGGTGTTATGGTGGGCAGGCGAAGACGCCGCATATCGACCGGTTGGCCACCGAAGGGATGCGGTTCACCCGTTGCTTTCAGGCGGCACCGATGTGTTCGCCCACGCGGCATAATATTTACACGGGCCTGTATCCGGTGAAGAGCGGCGCGTGGCCGAATCACACGCGGACCTATCCGCACGTGAAAAGTATTGTGCATCACCTGCAACCGCTGGGCTATCGCGTGACGCAGACGGGCAAGACGCACATTAACCCGCGCACAGTGTTTCCATTTGAGAACATGGGCGGCAAGAACCCGGATATGAAATACATCGACCGGCTCTTTGCCGAGACGGTCAATGGCGGTAAAGATGGCAAACCGTTTTGTCTGTTCGCCTGTTCCAATGAACCGCACACGCCGTGGGACAAAGGCGATGCCTCGGCTTATCCGCCGGCTAAGGTGAAGCTGCCGCCGTACATCGTGGACACGCCGCGTGTGCGCGAGGATTTCTCAAAGTACCTTGCGGAGATCACCTATTTCGATTCACAGGTGGGCGAGATTCTAGCGTTGTTAGAGAAACATCAACTAGCGGATAACACGCTGGTGATGGTTGTGAGCGAACAGGGTAGTGCGTTTCCGTTTGCCAAATGGACCTGCTACGATCACGGATTGCAATCGGCGATGATCGTGCGCTGGCCCGGCAAGGTGAAGGCCGGCAGTGTGACTGACGCGATGGTGGAATATGTGGACGTGACCCCGACTTTCGTGGACGTGGCCAGTGGGCAGCCGGTGGCACCGATGGATGGCCGGAGTTTTCTGCCGGTTTTGGAGGGTCGGACGCAGAAGCATAAGGAACAGGTTTTCGGTATCATGACCACGCGCGGGATTATCAACGGCACGGATGCGTATGCCATCCGGTCGGTGCGGGAGGAGCGCTACAAGCTGATCGTGAACCTGAATCACGAAAGTAAATTTACCAATGCTTGCACCAAGATGCCCTTGTTTCTCTCGATGGTGGAAAAGGCCAAGGCTGGCGATGCAACGGCTCGTCGGTTGGTGGACGCCTATCATCACCGTCCGGCGGTGGAGTTGTATGACCTGAAAACCGACCCTCTGGAGATGACCAACCTCGCTGGGCGTCCCGGTAGTGAAGCGCACATCAAGCGGCTACGCTCCAAGCTGGAGGCGTGGATGAAGGAGCAGGGTGACAAGGGTGTGGAGACCGAATTAAAAGCCCGAGAGCGCCAGGGTGGCGGTCGGAAAAAGAATAATCCTAAGAAGAAATAGAATGAAACGAATCGTCACAATCCTTGCCTGCTTGTTGGCGCTGCCGTTGGTGGCGGCGAAGCGGCCGAACATTTTGTTTATCTACACGGACGACCAGTCCACGCGCACGGTTGGCAGCTATGATGAGGCGTTTGATTTTGTGAAGACGCCGAACATCGACGCGCTAGCCGCCGCGGGCGTGCGGTTTGAGAAGGCATACATCGGTTCGTGGTGTATGCCTTCGCGCGCGACGATGTTGACCGGTCACCACCAGCACGGCATTGAGTCCATGCGTATGGAGGGTAAGTATCCGGGTAGCGCATATGATGCAGACAAGTGCCCGTTTTGGCCGTCCGTCTTTCGCAAGCACGGCTATGTGACCGCGCAGATCGGCAAGTGGCATACCGGTGTGGATGGCGGTTTCGGGCGCGATTGGGATTACCAGATCATATGGAACCGGCCCAAGTACGTGGAGAATTCGCCGAATTATTATTACGATCAGCTCACCGAGTTTAACGGCGGCAAACCCCAGATGGTGGAGGGATACACCACCGACAATTACACCGACTGGGCGATTGAATTCATCAACGGCAAAGGGCGCGCGGACAAGCAGAAGCCTTGGTATCTCTGGCTCTGCTACGGCGCCGTGCACGGACCATTTACGCCGGCTGACCGTCACAAGGGCGATTACAAGAACGCCAAGCCGCCCATGCCCAAGGACGTGTATCCGCCGCGCCCGGGCAAGCCGAAGTACGTGCAGAAGATGGAGCATTGGGAGCCGAAAAACGGCGTGCCGGTAGAGCGCAAGGTGCGTGAGCTGGGGCCGGTAGGCATGAGAGATATTCCCGGTCGGCCGTTGCGTGACTGGATCCAGCAATACCACGAAGGCGTGCGCGCGATTGACGAGGGTGTGGGCCGAGTGCTGCAGGCGCTGAAGGATTCCGGCCAGGACGAGGACACGTTGATTGTTTTTACCTCGGATCAAGGCTTCGCGTGGGGTCAGCATGGGTTCAAGTCCAAGGTGGGCCCTTACCATGCCTCGGTGGCCGCGCCCTTGATCATTCGCGCGCCGGTCGCCAAGGCAAAGGCGACGGCCGGTCGCGTGGTGTCGGAGCCAGTGAGCGGCGTGGATTTGCCGCCGACCTTTTTTGCGCAGGCCGGCTTGAAGCTGCCGTGGAACATGCACGGGGAAGATTTGAGCCCGCTGCTGGAGAGCCCCAAGGCCAAACGTCAGTCGCCGGCGATGCTGGTGCACACCGGCAAGTTGTACGGTTCAGCCACGGAGAAGATTCCGACTGTCGATGATCCGGCGCTGTATCATGGGCCCGGCATACCGTGGTACGTGATGCTCGCCGAGGGTCGCTATAAATATGTGCGCAACCTAATCGAGGGCGAGGTGGAGGAGCTGTACGATCTCAATAAGGATCCCGAGGAGCTGGACAATCTTGCGCTCAAACCGCGGCACGCCAAGCGATTGGCTGGTTTACGCGCGAGGGCGACCGAGGAGCTGCGCCGCACGAAGGCACCGTTTGTTGAAACCATGCCTAAACCATCCACTTTAAAATAACCCTATGAAATTGATTCACGCACTGGCCCTCGCGTTGGGCTTCACGGCGGTCGCTAAGGCGGCGCCGCAACCGAATATCGTGTTCTTCTTTGCCGATGACCAAACCTCCAGCTCGCTGGGGTGCTATGGGCATCCACTGGCGCAGACCCCGTATCTGGATCGATTGGCCAAACAGGGTACGCGATTTTCCAACGCGCATGTCAGCCAGGCGATTTGTTGGGTGAGCCGCACGACGATTCTCAGTGGGTTGGTTGGACGATCCTTTGGTACAGCGGCCGAGCCGGACCGTGCCACGCCGGAGTCAGTGCGGGAACTGTATTCTGATCTCCTCCGTGCCAATGGCTATCGCACCGGCTTCTTCGGTAAATGGCACGCCAAGATGCCTCGCGGATTTCAGCCGGCCGATCATTTTGATGTGTATCAACCGGTGGGCCGCAATCCGTTTTACAAACGCCAGCCGGACGGTTCGCTGCGGCATGAGACCGAGGTGATCGTCGATCACGGCATAGAGTTCATCAAGAACCAGCCGAAGGGGAAGCCGTTTGCCATAAACATGTGGTTTAATGCCTGCCACGCGGAGGATAGTGATCGGCGGCCGGGCATCGGGCATTTTCCATGGCCGCGCGCGATGGATGGGATGTACGAAAGTGACGAAATCGCGCCGCCGCGCCTGAATGATCCGGAGATTTTCAACAGTCAGCCTGATTTCCTGAAGACCTCCATCACGCGCGAGCGTTTCTTCTGGCGCTGGAACACCGATGAAAAATATCGGACCAACATGCGCGCTTATCTGCGGATGGTCAGCGGCATTGACAACGCGATCGGCCGTTTTCTCAAGGCACTGGAGGAGGCTGGTCTGGCGGAGAATACCATCATTGTGTACTCGGCGGACAACGGATTCTTCATGGGGAACCGTGGCTTTGCCGGCAAATGGTCGCACTACGAGGATGCCCTGCGGGTGCCGCTGATTATTTGTGATCCGCGCGTGCCCGCCAAGCAACGCGGGCAAGTCACGGATGCCTCGGCGTTGAACTTGGATTTCCCCGCAACATTTCTGGATTGGGCGGGCGTGAAAATTCCAGAACGCTATCAGGGTCGCAGTCTCAAGCCCGTGATCGAAGGTGGCAAGCCCGCGGGTTGGCGTTCAGAGACGTTTCACGAACATCACGCTGTACGCGGTCGCATTCCTGCCTTTGAGGGGCTGCGTAATCAACGCTTTAAATATGTGCGTTATACCGATTTTGGAAACCATGAGTTTTTGCATGATCTTAAGAATGATCCTGATGAACTTAAAAATCTCGCCAAAGACCCCAAACACAACGATGTGCTCAAGGCCATGCGCTTGCGTACCGATGCTCGCGTCAAAGAGCTTGGTGGGCCGTTGAATCCGTTGGGGAATTTTGGGAAATCGACGGATCCTCATCCAACCGCCTCGGCAGCTGTCACCGTGCGACCTGGAGCGGATGGGTTCGTGAACCTGATTGGTGGGGGGCTGCGCGGTTGGGCTGGGGACGCGAAATACTGGTCTGTGAAGAAAGGAGTGCTCACCGGCATCACTGATGGCACACTCAAGGCCAACTCCTTCCTCACGTGGAAGGGCTCCACCATCCGCAACTTTGACCTACGCGTGCAGGTGCGCGTGACCCCCGGCGGCAACAGCGGTATTCAATACCGCAGTCGCATGCGGCCAGATCTTGGCCTGTATGCGGCGTCTGGATATCAATGCGATGTCGTCACCAAGAACCCCAATTACAACGGCATGTTGTATGAGGAGAAAGGTCGGCGCATTCTGGCGCACACCGGCGAGAAAGTGACGGTCGATGAGCAAGGTCGTTCCTGGATTACCGGCAAGATGCCCGTGAAGGAATTTTCCGCCGGCGAATGGCATGAGTATCGCGTACTCGTGCGCGGCAACCATCACCAGCACTGGATCGATGGGCACCCGACTGCGGATCTGATTGATTTCGACGAGAAAGGCCGCTCGCTTGATGGGGTGTTAGCCGTACAGGTGCACACCGGACCGGCCATGACCATTGAGTACAAGGAATTCCGGATCAAACATCTGCCCGATGATTTGCCGCTGCTGCAGCTGAAGGATCATCCCATCCCGGCCGGCTCGCTCGGCGTGCGGCCGCAGGGGCGACTACCCAAGAACTGGGAGCCGCCGGTGTACGGCAAGAAATAGTACCGATCATGAAACGCTCACTTTGCCTGTTCCTGTTAAGCGGTCTGCTGTCTTTGGCATCGGCCGAGACGCGCCCCAACATTGTGTTGGTAATGGCCGACGATCATGGCTACGGCGACACGGGCTTTACCGGCCATCCGTTTGTCCAGACGCCGCACCTCGATGCCATGGCCAAGACGGGCGTGGTGTTCAACCGGTTTTACGCCAGTGCGCCCGTGTGTTCGCCGACGCGCGCCAGCGTGATGACCGGTCGTCATCCGTTCCGCGTGAACGTGCCCAATCATGGGCATTACCTACGGCCGCACGAAACCACCGTGGCCGAGGCGCTCGGGAGCGCCGGGTATGTCACCGGTCATTTCGGAAAATGGCACATCGGCTCGGTGCAGAAAGAGAGCCCCACTAGCCCGGGAGGCGCGGGTTTCGATGAATGGTTGTCGGGCTTGAACTTTTTCGACAATGATCCTTACCTGAGTCGCAACGGCGAATACGGGCAGTTCAAAGGCTCCGGCTCGGTGATTGCCATGGATGCCACCATTGAGTTTCTAGGAAAACACGCCAAGGGCGACGAGCCGATTTTTGCCGTAACCTGGTTTCCATCACCGCACGATCCGCAGGCGGAGCTGCCGCAGGGTCTGCCGAATGCCGCCACGCTTTACAACGATAAGGATACTAAGAAGCCCGGTTACTTTCGTGAGATCACGCTGCTGGATCAGCAGATTGGGAAACTTCGAAAGAGCCTTCGCCAGTTGGGCATCGCGGAGAACACGCTGTTGTTTTACTGCAGCGACAACGGCGGGCTCGTGGTGGAATCTTCCGGAGGGCGGGCGAAAAAGGGTAGTATCTACGAGGGTGGCCTGCGTGTGCCCGCGGTGATGGAATGGCCGGCCAAATACAAGGCGAAGACCGTCGACACGCCGGCATTCACTTCCGATCTGTACCCCACGCTTGTCGCCTTGGCTGGTGCCAAGGTCGCGCATCAGCCATTGCTCGACGGCATCGATTTGGCGCCGGTGATCGCCGGGAAACGCACCGATCGTCCGCCCATGGGCTTCTGGCATGGACACACCCAGGGGCAAGGCACCTGGAACGACCGCATCATCAAGGCCCTGTTTGAGGCTAAAAAAGCGGGCCAACCCAACCCGCATCCCACGCGCGTTCTGAAAAACGTGAATGAATTTCCCACTTTCGGCGCAGACGCCCAGCGCGGTCACGCCGCCTGGAATGCTTGGCCGTGGAAGCTGCATCGGATTGAAAGAAACCAGAAGGTCACCTTCGAGTTGTATCACTTGATCAACGACCCGATGGAGTCGAACGATCTCAGTGCCACCGAACCGCAACGCACAGCCCAAATGCGCAAGGCGCTTGAGGCATGGCAGCGATCCGTCTTGTCCAGCTGGTCCGGGGCGGACTATCGCAAGTAGATGTCCATAAATCTTGAATCAGGGTTTGAGTTGGACGCCGGAGGTTGCTCAACGTTGTCGGAGTCGCCAGATTTTCACGTCATCCGCCATCACATTTCTCAGAACGGAAAGGCGTAGCAGACGAATTTCGAATAACAAATGAAACACCGAGTGATTAATAGAAAATGAATCTGATACGCACTTTTTTTTGGTTGCTGTGTCTTGGCGGACCGGTGTTGGCAGAGCGCACGACTTCTCCCAATGTGGTTTTTATTCTGACGGATGATCAGAGCTGGGATTCCATTGGTTTTTTGGGAGGTAAGGTGCATACGCCACGGTTGGATCGCATGGCGAAGGAAGGTATGCAGCTCACCGATTTCAACGTGACTTCCACGGTATGCTCACCGTCACGTTACAGTTTTCTCACGGGCCGATATGCTGGGCGTTGCAAGGCCCCTCGTTTTATGACTGAACACCCGCCGGGCGATCAGACTCAGGTGGAGAATATTGGTGAACTTGAATTAGAAGGCTGGAATCTGGCCAAGCTGTTACAAAAGCACGGCTATCAAACGGGGTTTGTGGGCAAGAGCCATGTGGTGAATCATCATTGGTTTCATGGTCGCTGGGAGGGTACAGGGCTGGAAAGTTATCCAGTTGATGCGGATCCCCGAGATCCCGTGGTGAATGCCAAAATGCGACGCAATCATCGCCGCTGGTGTGAAGCGATCAAACCCTATGGATTCGATTATGTCGATGGAGTCTATGCCGCCAACCTCAAGGAACTTCAAAATGCTACCCTTAACGTACACAACCTTGATTGGACCGTTAGTAAGGCTCTGCAATTTTTGGAGGCGCAAAAATCTCAGGGTGCGGGCACTAAGCGGGCGCCATTTTTTCTCTACTTCTCCACTACACTCCACCACGGGCCGGCACCATGGGCCAATCGCTTCTCACTGGAGTCGGATCCGCGTTTTACTGGAGAAGGGTTCGTGCCTGAAGGGTTCGATGTTCTACCATCACGCGCAGACGTTTTGCGGCGTAATAAAGACGCCGGTTTTGCGGACAATAAAGCGTTTGCATTATGGCTGGATGACGGCGTGGGGGCGTTGATTGATAAAGTGCGCGAACTCGGCATGGAACGAGATACCCTCATTCTCTTCACCTCCGACCATGGTTCGTGGCGGCACGGCAAAGCGACGCTGTACGATTTTGGATTGCGTGTGCCCATGGTCCTTCAATGGCCCGGCCGCATTAAGCCTGGCTCGCAATATAACGGGCTGTTGGCCAATATCGATTTGGCCCCCACGATCCTGGATTTATGCGGTATTCAACCGCCGAAAGATTATATTATGGATGGCGTTAGTTTTGCTCCGCAAATTTTTGGAGATCGGAGCCCTGTCCGGGAGGTTTTGTTTGGGGAGTTGGGGCATTCTCGGATGGTGAAAACGCAGGACTGGAAATACATCGCCGTGCGTTATCCAAAGAATTTGCAGGAAAGAATAGATCGCGGAATGACTTTCAAGGGATTCGATGGCGCCACCCTGAAGCGACCGTACCTCACGCGCAATGGCCATCTAGGTCATTATGCTTCCCGTAAAAATCCACATTACTTCGAGTCGGATCAACTGTTCCACCTCAAGAGCGATGTCGAGGAGATACGGAATGTGTACGAGCGCCATCCCATGGTGGTACAGCAAATGAAGGCGCATTTGCTGAATGCCCTAAAGCAGTTTGAGAACCGCCCCTTTGGGGAATTCGTTCCTACCCCATAAAGCTCTGCGCTTGTGGGGGTGCGGCGTTTTTGTAATCCTCCGCTCAATCCTCTCATCATGAAATTGACGTCAATGATTCTTCTTGCGTGTTGCCTTGGGTTCGCCACACCCGTTTTCGCTCAAGCTACGAATAAGAAACCGCAACCCAAGCTGCCGGCCTTGGTGGAGGTGTTGAAGGATATCGAGTACGCCAAGCCGAATGGGATTTCGTTGAAGCTGGATTTGTATCGGCCCAAGGCGGCCAAGGAGCCGTTGCCGGTGATTGTGTTTGTGCACGGCGGCGGCTGGAAAAACGGGAATAAGGACCGCGGCCGGCGCGGGGCCTGGATGGTGCCGTATGGGTTCGCCATCGCTTCGATTAATTATCGCCTCACCGATAAGGGCCAGTGGCCGGATCAGATCAATGACTGCTACGCCGCCGTGCGGTGGGTGCGGGAGAACGCCAAGAAATATAATCTCGATGACCAACACGTCGGCTGCTGGGGCACCTCGGCTGGAGGACATCTGGTGGCATTGATGGGTACGCGCACGTTTAATGGCAAGGAGAAGACCTCTAGCCGGGTGCAGGCGGTAATGGATTGGTATGGTCCGAGCGAATTGTTGACCATGCCGCCGAATAACGTAGGTAACGGCCGCACCGAGGCAGACATCGCCCAGTCCAACGGCGCGAAGCTGCTTGGGGCCACGGTACGGGACGTGCCCAAGCTCGCCCGGGACGCCAGTGCGCTGGACAACGTTAGTCGGGGGGATGCGCCCTTTCTGATCATGCACGGTACGGCGGATAAAGGGGTGCCGCTGGTACAAAGCGAGAAGCTGGACGCCAAGCTGCGGGCGCACGGAGTGGAGTCCACGCTATTGGCATTGGAAGGGGCTGGCCATGGTGGGCCGGAATTTATCACGCCGGAAGCCAAGAAGATCACCCTCAATTTTTTCACGAAACACTTGAAACGCTAATCTCGTTCATTAACTCCAACACAATCTTATGAAAACAATCTCGTTATTCGTCTCAGTTTTTCTTTTGTCATACATGGCGGAAGCCGCGGGGTTCCGTGTGTTTGCGCCAAGCTCAAAGTCCGGCACGTTGTGGATCGTGAAGGCAACCCCGGAGGGGAAGGGGCTGCAGTTGCAGGTGGAACGTAAGGTGGCTCTGGGCCTGGCGGGGCGCGTGATCACCGCACATCCAGCTAAGCCGCTGCTATACGTCACGGCTACCGGCGGAGATCCAGGCAAGGTGCCGGGCACCGTGGTGTCGCTGTCGGCTAAGGGTGCGTACGAGAAGCACGTGCCCGTGAAGTTCAATGATGGTGCCTGTTACCTGAGCGTGGATCGCGGGCACAAACATCTGTTGGGCGTGAGCTACGGCAACGGGCGGCTGCATGTGTATCCGCTGGGCAAGGACGGCGTGCCCGGCAAGTCGGTGGCGACGGTGGATGAAGGCATCAACGCGGCGCATTGCGTGTTGGTGTCGCCGGACAACCGGAATTTGTATATTCCTTATGTGAAGGGGAATCTTGCGTTGTTGCAGTATCACTACAACGGCGACACGGGCGCGATCACGGCTCTGGAGCCGAAGGATGCTCGCCCGCCAGAAGGTACGGGCCCGCGCCACATGGCTTATCATCCAAAGCTGCCGATGGTGTATTTCACCAACGAACAGGGTATCGGACTTTCGACGTACCGACGGCAGGCGAACGGGCAATTGAAGATTGTACAGGACCTCAACGTGCTGCCGCAGGGGATGTCCAAGACCGGCTTGAGTGCGTCGGATTTGGTGATCACGCCGGACGGCAAGTTTCTCTTCAGCGGCCTGCGCGGGCATCGGCAGGATTTCGATCGGGTCAGCCGCTATCGCGTGCTGGAGAACGGACACGCAGAATTTCTCGGACTTACGGAGGCGGACAAGATTCCATGGGGCTTCGCGACGTCGCCCGACGGAAAATATCTGTTGGTGACCGCCACCACCGGCGCGACTCTGACGGCCTACCGTATTTTGTCTACCGGCGATCTCAGCAAGGTGGCCACGCTCAAGTGGGACGCGGGCATATCGGATTTGGTGGCCCGTTAACTACGCGTGTAGGATTTCGTTTTTGTAGGGCTGCAGCGGCGAAATTCGCTCGGCTTGGACGGACCACAGTTTTCCCAATGTAAAGCCAAAGAGGCAGACGAAACTCTTAAGCGTGGATAGATAATTGGTGGTGCCAAACCGACAATAAAACTACCGTTTCTTTGAGATAGCTTCAATCTGTTTGCCGGCAAGAATCTGGCGAAATTCAATGAGACGGTCGTTGAGATGGGGGTTTCCGGCCAGGTTCTGTTTCTCTCGGGGGTCGGAATTAAGGTTATAGAGTTCCTCTCCATCGGGCCATTTTGCGTAACGCCAGTTTTGATTACGCAATGCGTAGCCCAGCTTGGGGCCGCGTGTGACGATTGTGTAAGCAAATTTCTTTTTACCGAGTCGTTCCGGATGCCCAAGGAGAGGCCGAAGCGAGGTGCCTTGTAAATGTGTCGGTTTGGGTAAGCCAGCCAGATCAGCGAGAGTGGGATACAGATCGATTAACTCCACCATCGCCTGCGATGTGCTGCCAGCCTGGGTGAGGCCGGGGACGCGGATGATTAACGGAACCTTGGCTCCAATATCAAACAGAGTGACCTTGCCCCAGAGAAAATGGTCGCCGAGATGATAGCCGTGATCGGACGTGATGATCACCACGGTATTGTTCCAGTGGCCACTTTGTTTGAGAGCCTCAAGCATGATTCCGATCTGCGCGTCGATAAATGAAATGCACGCATGATAGGCTTGCATATATTCGCGGCGTAAGGCGTCGTTTTCCTTGCCCAGCTCGAAACCGAACGATTCGTAGCGTTTCACCTTGGCCAATGAGGGGAGCGAATCCCAAAGTTTTGGATGGTCCGGTTTATAGGTGATTTTGTTTAGCGGATAGAGATCGAAATACTTGTGAGGTGCCAAGAAGGGCACATGCGGTTTCTGGATGCCGCAGGCGATCAAGAATGGCTGATCTCCATACGTCTTTTGGGTTAGCCATTGGGCGACTTGCCGCGCGTTTTTGCCATCCTTATGCTGGGCGTCAGTGAGGCCGCTGGGACCGTGGCCTGGCGGGGATTGGCCACTGAGCTTGGCTGAAACCTGCTTCTTTAGCGTGCGCCAACGACGACGGTTAGGGCCCGTTTCTACTAAACCGTGCTCTGCCTCAAACTTCTGACGAGCTGCGCGGACATTGGGTAACTCATCATTATCGAATCGTAGATTGACATTCCAGGCAGCATCCCCGGGGTCGTGCTTCGGGGTGTGGAACAGTTTGCCCACGCCGCCGGTCCAATAGCCGTGTTGTTTGAAATGTTGCGGCAAACTCACGGTGTTCGGTCGGGTCTGTCGGATATCGGCTGTGTTATCGAGCACCCCAGTTGATTCAGGATAGAGTCCGCTCATGAATGAAGCGCGTGAGGGGCCACAAACGGGATATTGGCAAAACGCCCGCTGAAACGTTTGAGCTTCGGTGGCGAACTGTTTCATCACCGGCGTGTGAATCGGCTCATAACCGGCGGGGGATACGTGTGTGTTCAAATCATCGCATACGATTAACAGCACGTTTGGCCGGTCCGCAGCTTCAGTTAAGCTGGCAGCCAGTAGAAAAAGTAGGCCGCCTATGACAGGTAATATAGCGTTTATCGATCTAGTTCTTTTCATCATCAGTTGAGGTGAGGTGAGTGTACCGTAGGATTACTGATACTCATCGACGCGCTCTTTCAAGCGCTGTAAAAGCTGAATCTTGGTAGCGTTGTGGGCTGGGTCGTAGGCGAGGTTGGTGAATTGTTTCGGATCTTTCTCCATATCGTAGAGCATGAAGCCTTCCGTTTGGGCGCGCTTGGAGGCGGGGTACCACATGAAGGCCCATTTGCCCGAGCGCAGACCATGGCCGCGGGAAACGGTGGTCATGGCATCTTGCCGATCTAGTTTGGCGACCGGGTTGTTGAGCAAAGGAACGAGGCTTTGCCCTTGTGCTTTGGGTTCGGGCGGCAAGCCCGCGAGTTCGGCAAGGGTAGGGTATAGGTCGACAAGTTCGACGATGTGATGGGTGCGCACGTCTTGCTTTTTGCCTGGTGCCGAAATGATGAGGGGCACGTGAACGGCCTCGTTCCAGAGGACTCCTTTTTTCCACATTTGATGTTCGCCGAGCAAGTAACCGTGGTCTGAGACGAAGACGACGATGGTGTTGCCGCGAAGCTTGAGATGATCGAGCCCGGCCATGAGACGGCCGAATTGTTCATCCATGTAGGTGACGGCCCCGTAGTAGCCGCGGCGCACTTCGCGCACGGCGGATTTTTTGAGATCCATCATGCGTCCCTTGGAGCCGGAAGGCATGTCGGCGTGGTCGTCCTTCGGAAAATCCGGATAAGCCATTCGACGGGCATCATAAGGTTCAAGGCTACCCTCGGTCGCCACAAACGGAAAGTGCGGGCGCACCAAGCCGACAGCTAGAAAGAAGGGCTTGGCCTGGCCTTGGCGGTCTTTGAGCAGTGCGAGGGCTTTATCAATGGCCATGGTGTCGGCGAGTAACCCGGTGTCCTTATCCGCTACTTCGAGCACAGCATAATCGCCGCGGATGGAGGGATGCATTTTGTAGGGAGCCCCTTCACGATGGGCGGCGGCCCACTTGATGCGTTCGGCGGGGTAATTTTCAGCGGCGTCTGGGTGCGTGTAATCGGCCAGTTTGCCGGGCGTCATTGTTTCGAGGGCGGTGATATTATGGGCCTCGTGCCAGGAAGCGGCATGATCCGGGCCGGACGTCCCTTGTACAATGTCGATGGGAATACCCATATGATAGATCTTGCTCACGCGTGCGCTCCAATAGCCGTGGTTGGCAAAGTGCCGGGGAAGGGTCACCCGGTTGGGGTCGACCTTGCCTCCGTTGCGCATCACGCCATTTACCGACGGATACTGGCCCGTCATGATGGAGGCTCGCGAGGGCCCGCAAAACGGAAACTGACAATACGCCCGCGTAAAGCTAACGCCCGTCTTGGCAAACCGGTCGAGGTTAGGTGTCTTGGATTCCGGATGGCCTAGTCCGCCGATGGCATAGTTGAGATCATCAGATATTACAAAGAGCACATTTGGTTTAGTGCTCTCTGGTGTTGCCCAAAGGGCTCCACCCCCCCCAACACAAAGCGCTATGATGGGAAATATTTTGTTCGTCTTGAACATGGTATTTTTAATTACCGGTTGGTCTTATTCTTGAGCCCTTGTTTGCGGCCTTCCTCGCTGGCGGTGGTGAGGCGGGTCTTAGCCAGTTCGGCGATCTTGGCTTCGAACTTCGCTTTCAATGCGCGTTCGGTTTTGGTGAGTTTATTATCCTTTAGTTGTTTGCCATCAAAGGAATCCTTGTAGCGAGTAAGGGCGGCTCCGGTGCCATCCTGATTGGCGACTAGTGAGTATTGTTTGTTTCTCACCATGACTTGTTTTCGATACCAGATGTAAATCCAGTCCTTTGTGCGGGTCTCGGCTTTGTTTTTGAGGATAGGGACGATGCTGGCACCGTCATTTGGATGGTCCTTTGGCAGTTTGGCGCCGGTGACTTCGCAGAGGGTCGGAAACATATCGGTGAACTCGACAAGATCGTTTACGACACGCCCCGGTTTCTGGATGCCGCCCGGCCAACTGGCGATGAGCGGCACGCGTGTGCCCGTGTCGCTCATGGTGCCTTTGCCACCGACAACCTTAGTTCCGTTCCAGGGGGTAACAATGGGTGTGTCCGTACCATTATCGCCCGTAAAGATGATCAGCGTGTTGTCGCGCACTCCGGATTTTTCGAGCTGCGCGACGATTTGCCCGACCGCCTTGTCGGCGTAAGCAACCATGTCGACGAAGTGACGCTGAGGATCTTCGCGGTCGCCCTTGTAGGTGGTGGACCCGAGCCGCTTGGGATCCCAGTCGGTGGAGTCCGGTGTGGGGTCAAAGGGGCAATGGGTGAGGATCATCGGGTAGTAGACGAGGAACGGCTTCTTCTTATTATTGTCGATGAAGTCACAGATGAAGTCGGTACAGACCTGCGGACCGTATTCGCCGTTGGTGTAATTCTTCTCTTTGCCGTTGATCTCCAATAGCGGGTTGACGAAACGGCGGTCGATGCGTTTATCCCCATCGTTAGACCGACCACTGCGAGTGTGTTGCCAGAGGCAGGATTGTTCGAATCCGAAATGCTGCGGTGAATCCTTGTCCTTGCCCAGTTGCCATTTGCCGGCGATGGCGGTCGCATAACCGGCGGCCTTGAGCTGATGGGCGAAGGTGGTTTGCTCGCGATCAAGCCAGCCAAATTTCACGTAGTTCCGGACGTTGTAATGGCCGGTCATGATCTTTGCGCGTGACGGCGTACAGATTGGGTTGGAGAAACAATTGGTGAAGCGCACGCCTTTGGCTGCCAGCTTGTCGAGGTTAGGCGATTTGCATGATTCACTGCCGTTTGCGGACAACGCTTCATAGCCCATGTCATCGGCCATGATGAGAATCACATTGGGTCGGGTGCCGTCGGGAGCGGCTTGCGTGGTGAACGCCCCAAAAAGGATCGCGGTGAGGGTGGTAAGAACAGATTTGAGTTTCATGATTGGATGGTCGTTTATTTGAGCTGCAGTTCGCTGCGTTTGACGGTGAGTGAGTGGATGGGTTTGCCGTCGATGTTGATGACGGTGTACTTGAAGGTTGGGTCGTTCGCCTTGAGATTGAAGTCAACACGCCCGAAAGATTGCTTTTCGTTGTAGCCGAAGAGCGAGTGCTTGATCAGGCCGTGTACGTGCTGGTTGGTTAGGCGTGAGGACTGGCATTCGTACAGGGGATACATGCCTTTGATATCAGTATCAATCTTGTAGGCGTCGGAACGATGACGGTCGGCGGAAAGTATGATGACACCGGGGATTTTCTGATCAGCGATGTACTGGAAAATCTTTTGGCGTTCAGCGGGAAAGCCATCCCAAGTATCCTTGGAGCCGGGTTTCACCTTCGGCGTCATGGGTACGTTGGTGCAGAGCACTTTGAAGGTGGCCGGCTGCTGGAGCGTTTGCTTGAGCCATTTCAACTGAGCTGGGCCAAGCATTGAGGGGTTCTCCTTACTGCGCGGCGATTCGCGATAGTAGCGGCCATCGATCATCACGAAGTGGACGTCACCGATCCGAAAATCAAACCAGCAGCCGGGTTGTTTCTCGCCACCTCCGTAGTAGGGGTTGTCGTAATTCTCCTTGAAGATTTCCCAGACCTTGCGCTTCCACTTGGGCTTTTCGATATCGGGTCCACCCCAACCGTCGTTAGTTGTAAAGTCGTGGTCATCCCAGATGCCGTAGATCGGTACGGTTTTGGCAAGTTTCATCCACTCGGGTTGGCTCTGGCGGCGGTAGTAGTGGAACAGTTGCATTTCTGGTGTTTCAGGGTCGTCGATATAAACATTATCGCCGAGCAACAGGACTGCGCGTGGGTCGAGGGCGCCGATGGTGTTCCACACGCGTTCGTTGGCAGGCACGTAGCCTGAGCCGCCGCCAAAGGCGATGGTGAATTTATCCGTCGGCTCGTCCTTCTTCAAAGCCGTGTTGGGCAGTGCGCGCTCCCATGGCCAAGTTGTGGCATCGTACTTCCAAGCGTTAGGCTTATCGTTGGCGATGTCCAGTAACAGCTGGGTATGTTTCGGGTTCACCTCAAAGGCAGAGGTCTCCTTCAGATAGGCGATAGCCTCCTTTTTATTCCCTTGCAGGATCAGCTTGAGTGCATGCGGATGGACCCGTTTTACCTGCCCGCGGTTGCCGGGCTTTTCATTATTCACCCGCGGCTTGTTCGCCTGACCTTCCTGAGCTTGGATCGGCGTGGCATTAAAGCCGATCGCCATGGCGCCGAGGCAGAGCCAGTTTTTCAATTTAGGATTCGTGAGGGAGTTTTTCATGATGTTTGAGATATGAGAGTGGGTTAAGGGTTTTCGAAATTCTCCACCTGATACTGTTTGCGCAGGCGGTTGAGTTCTTCTTTCAGGGCGGCAATGGTGCGGGTGTATTGCGGGTCGCCGTAGCGGCTTTGCATCTCGTTGGGATCTTTTTTTAGGTCGAAAAATTCCCAAGCATCAAGGGTGTCGTCGGGAAAACGTATGAGTTTGTGCCGGCCATCGGTAACGCCGTAGTGCACGGGCACACCGTGTCCGCCGGCTTCGTAGTAGTGATAGTAATGAGTTTTGCGCCAGTTGGCCGGCGTTTTTCCGCGAAGCAACGGCGTGAGTGCAAGGCCCTGCATGTCGCCGGGTTGTCTGGCACCAGCGATGTCGAGGAAGGTCTGGGCGAAGTCGAGATTGGAAACGAGATCGGTATTGGTGGTGTCGGGTTGGATTTGGCCCGGCCAGCGAACGATGAGCGGTGTGTGCAGGCTTTCTTCGTACATCCAGCGCTTGTCGAACCAGCCGTGCTCGCCGAGCCAGAAGCCTTGGTCGGAGCTATAGATAACCACGGTGTTATTGGCGAGCCCGTTGTCGTCGAGATACTCCAGCAGTCGGCCGACATTTTCATCCACTGCCTTTACGCAACGGAGGTAGTTCTTGATGTAGCGTTGGTAATTCCAGCGCGTGCGAGCCTTACCCTGCAGATTGAGTTTCTCGAACGCATCATTGAGCGGACGGAAATGGCCGTCGAAAATCTTGAATTGTTCTGGGGTGAATTTACTGGAGTACTGGAACATTAAACGATGAGGGCCCATGTGATCGGCAATGCCCATCTTATGCTGAGCCGGCGCTGTGGTTCGGCCGTCGTAATTGTCGAAGAGCGTCGGCGGTTCCGGGATTTCCATGTCCTCAAACACCTCCAGATGACGTAACGCTGGTTCCCAACGCCCGTGCGGTGCCTTGTGTTGGGTCATGAGAAAAAATGGTTTATCCGCGTTGCGTGTCTCGAGCCATTTCAATGATTGATCCGTGATAATATCAGTTGTGTAACCGGTGTGCTTCACATTTTTTCCGTTGGTAAACAGTAACGGGTTGTAGTATTGCCCCTGACCTTTAAGAACCTCGAAATGATCGAATCCAGTGGGTGTGGATTTAAGGTGCCATTTGCCGACGATGGCAGTTTGGTAACCGGCTTTTTTAAGAAGCTTAGATACGGTCTGTTGCGAACCATCAAACATGTCCTTGTTGGTGAGCTGACCGTTCAGGTGCGAATATTTGCCGGTCAATACCACCGCACGCGACGGGGCGCAGATGGAATTACTCACCAGACAATGCTTGAAGAGCATGCCCTCTCTGGCGATGCGATCCAGATGCGGTGTGGGTGCAATTTTCGCCAACGGCCCCTCATACGCGGAAATGGCGTTCAGCGCGTGATCATCCGTGAAGATGAACAAGATATTCGGGGGTTTTTCATTGGTGGCATGTGTCATGCCACTCATCAATATTAGAACAGTAACAAGCTTCTGGAGGGAGACAGATTTCATGTGTTATTTCGAAAGGGGTTGGGCGTTTTTTACAAAAGCGGCCGGCCGACTGTTTTTTGAGATATCGTTGGTGAATGTCTTAAGATGGTTTTGAAGACGACGCACAATGTCAGGGTTTGCCTTTAGCACATTTTGTTTTTCACCGATATCGGTTTCCAGATTGTATAGTTGGGTGGGTTTGCCCTTGTTAACGTGAAGCTTCCAATTGCCCGAGCGCACGGCGTTGAGGTTGGTTCGGCTGTGGTAGAAAAAGGCTTCATGCGGAGTGCTCGCCTTGCCGGTGAGTACCGGCCAGACGTCTTTGCCGTCGATGACGCGGTCATTCGGGAGCTTGGCGCCGGCGAGTTTGGAGAAGGTCGGGAGTAGATCCATGGTAGTCATGAGTTCGGGATTGGTTTTACCGGCCGGGATTTTTCCAGGCCAACGGATCACTGTGGCTTCGCGCATACCACCTTCGAAGGTGCTGCCTTTGCGGCCTTTTAGCGGGCCGGCGCTACCAATAGCTGGACCATTATCGGAGGTGAAGATCACCATCGTGCTGTCGTCAAGGCCGTGCTTTTTGAGGGTATCTAGGATGCGTCCCACGGACCAGTCGATCTCGTTAATGGCCTGACGAAAGAGACGGTCGCGGGTCTTGTAGTCGACCGTGCCATTCTCGAGTTTTAGTTTCTCAGTGATTTCCTTCGCCACACCTTTCATGAACGGTGGTGCCACATGGAGTGGCTTGTGTGGAATCGGGTGGGGGACGTAGAGAAAGAATGGCTCGTTCTTGTTTCGCTCAATAAATGACACGGCATGTTCGGTGATGCGTTTGGTCAGGTAATCTGCGTTGGGATCCATTTCGGTGACCGTTTCGTTTTCGAGCAAGGCCAGAGGTGGGAATTGGAAGTGACTTTGCCGCGGGTGGAACGGATGAATGTCGTGGCTGTACGGGATGCCGAAGAACTCGTCGAACCCTTGGCGCGTTGGCAAGAACTCGGGCTGGTCCCCCAAGTGCCACTTGCCGTAGATGGCGGTTTTGTAACCGACGCTTTTGAGGACCTCGGCGATTGTGACTTCTTTGGGGTTGAGCCCCTTGGGATCACCTGACAAGAGGACACCGAACTTGGAGCCGGTGGCCATGTCGATGCGGGTCGGGTAACAGCCGGTCATCAAGGCCGCGCGCGAGGGCGTGCAGACCGGAGCCGCTACGTAAAAGCTGGTGAGCTTGGCTCCTTCCTTGGCCATCTGATCGATGCGTGGGGTGTGAACATGTTTACCGCCGAAGCAACTGAGATCACCATAGCCTTGGTCGTCCGTGAAGATCACCACGAAGTTGGGGCGGTTGGCTCGCTCCGCTTGTGCGTGTAGACCGATCCACAGCGTAGTCAGGATTGTAATTAAACGTAATGACATAGCAGCACGCGGTTAGTTGAGTTCTAGCTTCAGGCTCTCAAGAATGGGCTTGGACTTATTGGCGGTGGAGTCGGTGATCTTCAGCTCGATCTGGAAGGCGAAGCCAGCGGGGAGCTTGGAGAGATCAAGCGCGGCGGGCGTGCGCTGGATTTGTTTGGAGAAGTTCTTGATGTAGTCGTAGGTCTCTTTGACCTCGGTCCAGTCGGTCCACTGGTTAATCTTGCCGTCGTTGTCGATATCGACGCCGACACGGGCAGTAACGGTCTCGACCCACGGGCCGGGGCTGACGTAGTCGGTGCGCTGTTGGGTGGCAAGATAGAATTGTCCATTGGCGAAGGCGACGTCCGGATCGGGATGGCCATTACCAATTTTGTCACACCACTCGAACGGCTCATCGATGGAGGCTGAGGTGAACCAGCCGACGCTCATCTGGTGACCACCAGCGGGATCATAATCGCCGAACAAGTAATACTGGCCACCGATGCAGATGGCCGCCCAGTCGCCGTAGGCTTCCTGCTCGGGCTTGTGTATCTCGTATTTGGCTACGTTGGTCTTGAACCGCTTCGGATCCTCCTTGAGCCAGTGCGGATGGTTGTAGCTGGCGATTTTGCCGGTGGGCTTCGTGCGGTTGTCGACGGCGGGTTTTTTGAACTTAAAATTGTTCAGGCCGTTCGGGCTCACGGCGTGTCCGGCGAGAGGGGAATCCCACGATCGTTTACTGGCGTTGATCGGGCTCCAGTCTTCGATTATCACGTGCATGTTGCCTTTGAGATCGCGGATGAAACCAGCGTCTGAACCGTGTGACGGATCTTCCACGGCGATGCCCATGTTCTTGCCGGGCGCGCCGTCGAAGAGGTTGTCGTCCACATAAACGTGCGGGTCCTGATCATTCGGGAAATCGTAGTAGATGTACGCCTTACCATCGACCCACTCTGCGCTGGTGACCCAGCGGGAAAAGCCCTCGGTGACCGGCCCATGATGGACCCAGTTTTTCATGTCGCGGCTTTGCCAAGCGTGATATCCGCCTTTTCCGGGCTTTAGCCCGCCGGGTGCGTCGAATTGGTTGGGATAACGGGTCGTCAACAGTGGCACGTCGAATCCCTCCAACTTGGCCTTCTTGGGTTCGAACACCGGTTGTTGTTTGCCGCGCCGACCACCATACCGGCCGAACATCCAATAGTTGTCCGGTCCCACGGTGAGCAGTACCGGCGCATCGCTAAGGTTGGCTGGGCCAAGGTTTTCGATCGGGTTCCAGTTTTGCCACACGGCGGATTGAGTGAGGGTAAGCGCCTTGGCCTTTTGTTTGTGATCAAACTTTTGGAGGTGAGTGCGTATCTGTCCTGCCTGACCGGTGGGTGACACCGTGCCATCTTTGATGGCTACTCCTTTGGAATAGGTCACGACCTTTTCCCATTCGGCTTGGGTGCGAATGGTCACTGATTCGCCAGCCCAAATGGATCCGGCCCAGAGTTGTAAAGAGAGAATGAGCGCGCAGTTTTTCATTGGATCAACAGAGCATTAGACAAAACCGGCTACGTGACAATCCGTTTCAGAGTTTGTTAAATTGTTAGCTTACCGATTTAGCGGCTTGATTGAAATGATGTGAACCATGAGCATCGCCTTCCCGCCCTTAGCTTTTTTGACGCGGGCGAGGACGTTGACCTGTTTGCCAAGATTCGGGGTAATCTTTGTAGTAAGCGAATCAATGGGGTAGTAGAGCTCACCGTCTAAGCTGGTGAAGATGAGGTCTTTGCCGTTTGGATGCGAAAACGTGCCCGTGCCTCGGAAGCTTTTGTTGGCTGGGGCGCTGGGAGTCGGTTCGGTTTTGGGTTTCTTCCGATGAGCCTGTAATTCCGGCCAGGAAAGTTTGCCGTCGCTGTTGGCGTCCGCCAGCGGGAATTCCCTGAAATAATTAGCTTTCCATAATTCAGCGTTCGTAACGGTGGGCTCCGGCTTGGGTCGGGAAGGAATCATGGCGAGCAATTCTTTGCGGAAGGACTCCAGTTGGGGACGATGGGTTGAATTGTGGGCGATATTCTTCCACTCGTGGGGATCTTTGACAGTGTGGTACAGTTCCTCTTTACCATTGCTGTAGCGGATGTAGCGCCAGTCTTTTGCGCGCAGGCTGTAGCTCTGTTTAGCCGGGTCGTAATGGTTAGCCCATTTGTAGAGCGCGGTCAGGGCGGTGTCCGGTCCCGTCCACCGGCCGCTTGCCGGTTGGGTTAGCAACGGTTTCAGGCTGTGACCATCGAGGGGTCTGCCTTTCTCATTCTTCATGGTGTTCGAGGGTAGGTCACACAGATCGATAAGGGTGGGGTAGAGATCAATTAGGCTGACCGGCAGATCGGAAACTCCACCGGCTTTCGAAATCCCGGGCGCGCGCAGGATTAGCGGTACACGTGTGCTCTCCTGCCAGAGTGAGTTCTTGTAGAGATGATTTTTCTCGCCCATGCCCCAGCCGTGGTCGCTAGTGAAGATGACAATGGTGTTGTCTTTGAGTCGGGAATTGTCGAGTGCGTCGAGGACTTCGCCGACAAGGTCATCCACCGATGCCACACTTGCGAGATAGGCTTGGATGAACTTCTTCAAGGCCAGCTCGCCATGGCCGTCAAAGGACTTCAAGAGGCTTTGATACATCTTATCGCCTCGGTCACCGTCGGCGGGGTCCACGGTGTGCTTGTAGGTATCCTTCGTATCATCGGGCAGGATGTCTGGCAGTTCGATGGATTCGAGGGGGAACCGGTCGAAATATTTCTGCGGGACAATCAATGGCGTGTGTGGACGCACAAAACCAACGCCCATGAAAAACGGTTTCGCCTGTGGGTCAGCGGCGATTTCTTTGAGGCGTTTCACCGCCCATTGGGCGTTGAGTTCGTCCCCTGTGGAATCACGGTCATCGTCGGATTCGTAGCGCATTTCACGTTGTTTACGCCAACCACCCGTGCGCCAGGTTAGTTTTTCTTCGGGTAGAAGTTTTCGCAAAGGACCGAAGGAACCATCGATGGCGCCGAAATCATCACGAAATGGGGCAGGCACGTCGGGATGCGGAAGGTTTTCCTTACCGCCGGCGAAGGCGAAGGGGCCGTAATCCGACGGATGCCCAATCTCATTCCATTCCTTTTCGTCGCGATTGTGCATCACCTTGCCCGTGCCTAAGGCGTGGTAACCCTGCGCCCGAAAATGCGCCATCATCATGCGGGAATTCTTCAACACCTCGTTTGCATCCCAATGTTCAAACCCGAACACTCCGGAGGTGTGTGGGTAAAGTCCACTCATCAGGCTGGCTCGCGAGGGATTGCAGATGGGTATGTTGCAGTGCGCTTGAGTGAAGGAAACGCCCGTCTTGGCCAAGCGCGCGATGTGGGGCGTCTTCGCCTGCGGATGTCCGCCAAAGCCTGTCACGTAATCATTCAAATCATCGCAAATGATGAAGAGTACATTTGGCTTTTCGGTTGTATCGGCCCAAATGGATCCAATCCAGAGGAGTGAAGACAGAATGAGTGCGCAGTGTTTCATTGGATCGGCAGAGAATCGGTCAAAACCTCCGCCGGCGCGAGCATAAGATGCGCGTTTAGTTCGCCTCGAACTGAACACCTTTTTTTTGGGTCGGCCGATCTTTCCATTGGACTCCCTCGGGGTAACGGTGTTGGGCGATGAATTCCGGGCGGAATTCCAGACCCCAGCCGGGAGCGGTGGGTGTGACATAGCAGCCCCCGCGGACCTCCACGGGATGCTCGACGGCGTCCTGCAGAAAATCGATGTACTCCACCAGTTGTGTGTCGGAATTGCCGGTCACGGCGATCTGATCCCACATGCCGTAATGTTGGATCATGTTGCAGAGGGCGATGCCACCGCCGTGCGGGCAGACGGGCACGCCGTATTTGGCGGCCAGAAGAATGATTGCCATTACGTCATTTACGCCGGCGACGCGGACGGCATCAATTTGGCAGTATCGAATCGCGCCACTCTTCAGCAATTGCTTGAAGATCACGGGCGACGCCGCCTGTTCGCCGCAGGCAAAATCAAAGGAGGCATCGGCGAAGGCCTCGGCCAATTCCACATAACCGAGTACATCGTCGCGGGCGATGGGTTCCTCGATCCACTTGAGGCCAAACGGCCGGTATTGCTCGATGTGTTGCTTGGCCTCGGCTAATCCCCAGAATTGGTTGGCATCAACCATCAGTTGCGAGTCCTGCCCGATGGAATCGCGCATGAAACGAATGCGCGCCACGTCTTGGGTAGAGTCCTGACCGACCTTGAGCTTAAATGCATCGAACCCTTCCGCCTGCAATTTGCGGATCGTGGCGAGGATTTCTTCATTGCTCAGGCCTAGCCAGCCGGCGGTGCAGTAGGCCTTGGGGCCGCGCGTTGCCATGGCGGCTTCGCGTTGGGGCACCTCGGCGCGGCGCGCTTGCAGGAGGGTGATAGCTTCCTCGCGAGTGAGGGCATCGCCAAGGTTGCGCCAGTCGATGCAGTCGGCGACAAATTCCGGTTCCAAATCAACGAGCAATTTCCAAAGCGGTTGATTGAGGGATTTGGCCCAGAGATCCCACATGGCATTCAACACGGCGCCGGCGGCCATACGAAACACGCCGTCGTGCAGCCAGCGCAGTTGATGATGATCAATCAGGCGCTTGTACAGCTTGAACGGAGAATCGGTAAACTCATCCAGGGTGGTGCCGATCACTAATTGGCAGAGGTCGCGGATGCCGTGGCACATCCAGTCCGTGCCCGCGCCGATGGTAAACACCACTGACACGCCCCGCAGGCCGGCATTGGTTTCCAGATGCAATACCGCCGATGAATAATCCGGTGCCACATGAAACGGATCGGAACCCAGCATCTGATCCGAAGTCGGCACGCGAAGATCGATGACTTCGGCGGCCGTAATAGCGATGGGTTGCTGGGGCATGGTTTTGGTCAGAACACCCGGTCAAACGCGTTCCACCAACGGACAAGCGGTTTGGGTGAGCGACTAAAACTTCCGGTACTTGCCTTTGAGCAGCGGGTTGGCTTGGGCGAGGTTGGTCACGCGCATTTTCTTGGCGTCCCACTTCAGGCGTTTGCCGGGAAATTGGCAGGCAACCACACCGAGGCATAAGGACTCGGCCAGCGGTCCGGCGTAGTCGAATCCGGCGAGGGTCTTGTCTTTGCCCTCGATAGCGTCGAGGAATTGTGTGTAGTGGTTGACGTCATTGAATTCCTTCTTGTTAACGCCATCCAGAACGGAGTCGGGATAAAAGGTGGGGATGGGGTACCCATTACCATGGGGCAGCACCATCCTGCCTGCTTCGCCCACATAGAGCGCGCCCTGTCTGGGAAGTTTGCCGCCGTTGGGTAGTTGAAGGTCGGGGTTGCCGTTGTGGCGGGGAGCCCCTTCACCGTCCCACCAAGTGAAGGTGAAATTGTCGGTGGTATATTTGGTGGGGGCAAAACCGTAGTGCACCTTATTTGTCTCGGCATGGCCAAAGCCATTAGGCGCGCGGCATTCCGCCTCGACCCACAGTGGATCTATGAGATCCAGCGATTTAAAGGGAGTATCAAAGATATGAATTCCCATGTCACCCAACGTGCCGCAACCGAAATCAAGAATTTTCCGCCACTGACCGGGGTGATAAACTTTCTCGGTGAAGTGTCGAACCGGCGCCGTGCCGAGCCAGAGATTCCAGTCGAGCGACTCAGGCACGACAGATTTTTCGGCGAATGGCTTGCCATCATATCCCCAGTTCTTGAAGCTCCATACGTAGACCTTCTTGATTTTACCGATGATACCCGCCTTGATGTGGTGTCGAGTGAAGCGGTAAGCAGCGCGGGACTGGTTTTGGATACCCATCTGTGTGGTGAGTTTTTTCTCCGCGGCAAATTCAGCAAGCTCTCGTGCCTCACTAAGCTTGTGCGTTAAGGGCTTCTGCGTGAAGACGTGTTTGCCAAGTTTCATTGCGGCCATTGTGGCCGGATAATGGGTATGGTCCGGTGTAGAGATCGAAACCACGTCGACCTTGTCTCCAAGGGTCGCCAGCATCTCTCGGTAGTCTTGGAAAAACTTGGCACTTTTGTGCTTTGAAAGCCACGAATCGATCATACCGCGTTCTCGGTCTACGTCGCAGAATCCAACTGCCTGCACACGCTCGTGTTTAACTAACTCGCCGGTATCTACTCTACCTTTGCCGCCGGTGCCAATGTGGGCGGTACAAACCCGGCTGTTGGGCGAGTTGGCCCGCAACCCGGATGGCAGCACGAAAAAGCTGCTGACGGCGGCGGATGTTTTAACGAAATTTCTGCGGGATAATTTGTTCATGGCGTGAGTCAATGGATGGCGGAGTATAGGGTGGTGGTTTGGACTTGTCGATGGGATTGGCATATTACCACGAAGACAATGTTACTTGATCGTAACGACATGCCAGATGTTTTCTCTAAGTTATTCTAAATTACTTTTCAGGATTTAGGTTTCCGCGTTCTGCAGAGAAAACTTTTCCAGTAGGTTGCGTCGGAAGAGTGGCTTCCCAGTTTTTAATTTGTTTAATGAGTTGTTGGGTTATTTCTGGGTTTTTTGAGGTAAGGTCGTTTTTCTCAAAGGGGTTTGCTGTGATGTCGTAGAGTTCTGTGTGGGTGAATTCATTGTTGGATAGGAGTTTCCAGTTTTTGTATACGACTGCGAAAGACACCCAATGGTGAGGTCGGCCTTTGGGTGCAGGCCATCGGGATTGTGCTTTCCAGAAAAGTGGTTTTTCGCGGGTGGGTGATTTCCGGCCTTTGAGTGTTTCGAGTTGGCTGACCCCGTCGGGGCGGTAGTCTGCTGGAAACTTAGCTCCGGCAAGCTCGCAGAAGGTGGGGAGAAGATCGATTGCAGAGATAAGAGACTGATTATCCACTTTTCCTGCTCCAATTTTTCCAGGCCATCGGGCAATAAATGGAACACCAATGCCGCCCTCAAATAAAGCTGCTTTGTAGCCCTTGCGACCTCCGGTTATACCCTTTGCAGCACCAATACCGTATCCTGCTCCTGTGGCAGTATCGTGCATTAGTGTTAGCTCGGTAGGGGAAGCTGCTCGAGCGGGTCCATTGTCTGAACTGAAAATTACGAGGGTGTTTTTTGTGAGTTTCAACCTGTCTAGAGCGTTAAGGACTTCGCCAATTCGATCGTCTGCGTGGGAAAGGACTGAGGCGTAGATATTATCCGGCTCGGGAAGTTCACGGAAACGCCAACGATATTTTGGGACGGTGTGGAAAGGTGTGTGGGGTTCATGTATCCAGAGGTTTATGAAGAAGGGTTTTTTCTCGTTGTTGCACTTTTCAATGAAAGCGATCGTGTGCTTGGCGTCCTCGTGCACCGGCATTTGTTCTCCGGCGCAATTGAATGCTCCATACGCATCATAACCGTATTCACTTGGGAGCGGTGAATCGGTGATCATGTTATTTGCCAGGTGCCATTTCCCAAAATGAGCGGTGCGGTATCCAGCTTTTTGCAGCATGCGTGGAAGCAGGGGGGCTTTGGGGTTTAGCCAATCGGGCATACCGCGCTTTGCATTGCTGGGTACCCAGGCAAAGTGGCCGTTGATGTTATAGCGAGCGGGAAAATGACCGGTCATTACTGCAGTACGACTTGGGGAACAAACCCCACTTGCCACAGTGAATCGAGTAAAGTCCGTACCTTCTTTGGCAAGCCTATCGATGTGAGGGGTCTTCACATAGGGATGACCATGGCAACTGAGGTCACCCCAGCCCCAGTCGTCGGCAAAAATGAAGATGATGTTTGGTTTGGTTGCCCAAACATTAATTGTAATCACCATGCTGAAAAACATGGTAAGCAGGGCTTTTTTGTTAAAGTTCATGGTTAAAATTTTTCGATTTTCATGACCCACCCCTTGGTGAGTAAACGTGGCGTGTGCTCCCTGTTTGATTTTACCATCATTATCTTGCGGATGGGTCTTAGCCTTGAAGCGATCGCCCGATCAATCCTGTAATTGATCAAGACCGCCATAGTCTTTATTTTGATCGCAACCCTGCCGTGTTTACGGTCATCACTTTGAAGCCTCTTTTACTGAGAGTGACGGTGTCTTTCAGGGTGTATTCCATTTTTGCCAGCGGCACGGTCGGGGTGTCGCTGTATTGTAGGCCTTGAAAGAGCGGGCGGCCGAAGCGGTTGCTCGGCTGCTCGGGCACGGTGGCGATAGTGCGGCTGCCCTGAACAATGATGAAATGAGAAATGCCGCTTTCCAAATCAGCTTCAGCGGTCCAAGTCAGCGTGCGGCCGGTCCATTTCACGTCCTTGGGTGCAGGCGGCGGGGTGGTATCGATCACCTTGGTATCCGTCACGTACTGCATCCATTTTTGGGCAATGGCCTTGTTGGGAAGCCAGGTGCCCTTATGGTTGTCGCCATTAAACGCCGCAGCGGGTACAGCCGTAACATCGAGTAACGGAGCGAGCCAAGCGCCCTGTGTGGGCATGGGCTTGAGCGGTTGACCGGGCTGGGCGGGCAGGCGGGCGGTAAGGCAGGTGTCGAGCCACGGGATGGCGAGGTAGCGTTGGTTGCCGCATTCATGGGCGGAAAGCGGATCAATCGCCATGCCGAGCAGACCTCCGTGACTGCGGACGGTGTTGAAAAAAGTTTCATTCATGGGCCACACGCGGGCGAAGCGGCCGGTCTTGACGGTGACGCCTTCCTTGGTGCCGGGGTTGCACATCATCGGCACGCCGAGCGCCGCCTTGGGCAGGGTGTGCGGCTTGATGGTAGGCCGATCGGGATTAGCCGCGAGGAAAGGCACGCCGGAGCGCAGCCAGGCGGCGGCCACGCGCTTGGGGTGCAGCATTACCATGCCGCCGGCCCAATGTCCGCCGCCGCTGTGGCCCCAGAGCGCCCACGGTACGGTGGCCAGTTCGTCGTGTCCGCTAAGTTTGCCCAGCTCAACGAGCGCCTCCTGAAAAGCCTTGCTGGAGCCATTGCGCGGATCGCACCACATTTGGCAATCGGCCTTTTGCGGTTGCTCGTATGAAGGGGCCAGCAGGGCGCAGTCGTGTTTTTTGGCGAGCGCTTGCCAATGCAGATCGAACGCGCCGGTCTGGCCGGACTTACACGAGCCTTCCCCGCAACCATGTTGATGTACCACCACACCCCGTAGGGTTTTAACGTCATTGGGAATCCAAACCGTGTATTGCACTGGATAAATCAATTCGCCCGGTTTGGTGGAAGCCTCGAACCGCATGCGATAGTACGGCGGCTTCACATCCGGCGGATTATCGTACGGCGCCTTTTGGGCGGGGAGCGTGACCGTAAGGGCGAGCAGAATCAGGATGGCGTGGCGCAGGTTCATGATGAGGGCACCAGTGTCAGGCGGGTGTGAGGTGGGGTCAATGGGGAAAACCGCCTGCGGGCTTGATTCACGGAAGGGATCGGGCACACTGCGCGCATGTACTCCAAGCTTTTGGGTGTGTTGTTGTGGGCCGGGTTGGCCGGCGGGACTATGGCGGAGCCGATTTTAAAACCGCTGTTTAACGGCAAGGATCTTTCCGGCTGGAAGGTGCCCACGGGCAATGACGCGGCCGGCTGGTATAAGGCGGTTGATGGCGTCTTGAAAATTCAAAGCGGACCGAAGAAGAAGGGCTCAGTGCTGTGGACGGAAAAGGCGTACGGTAATTTTATGATGGAGCTGGAGTTCCGCTTTGGTGAAGGCGTGGTGGACAGTGGCGTGCACGTGCGTAACAAAGACCAGATTCAGATCGGCATCAGCGGCTCACTAAAGCGGGACATGACCTGCTCGCCTTACATCCCCGGTAAGGGCTATCCGGTGGAGGCCAAAAATATCAAGAAGCTGCTGAAGGCAAAGGACTGGAACCACATGCGCATTCAGGCCATCGGCAAGGAATACACCGTGTGGTTGCAGGGCGAAAAGGTGATGACCTACCAGAGCGACTCGGCCATCCCGGAAGGCCCCATCGGCATTCAACTGCACGGCAACCGCAACATGGCGATCGACTTCCGCAAGCTAGGCATTCTCCAACTCAAATAATCTGGTTTAAAAAATGAAAACTATCCATATCGCACTCGCTCTCTTCTTGCAATTGGCCGCCTTCGCCGTGGCCGGTCCGCTGGTTTATGAGGGCACCGAAGGGCCCGGCAAGGGCAAACACATCGTCTTCATCGCCAGCGACCACGAATATCGCGGCGAGGAAACCTGCCCGGCCATCGCGCGCATCCTGGCCAAGCGCTATGGCTTCAAGTGCACCGTGCTCTTTGGGCTCGATGAAAACGGCCACATCAAGGCGGGTTCCTCTGATGTCCCCGGCATCGAGTCGCTCAGGGATGCGGACATGATGTTTCTCTTCCTGCGTTTCTTGGCACCGAGCGATGCATGGATGAAGCAATTCACCGCATATCTCGATCGCGGTGGTCCCGTGCTTGGCTTGCGCACCACCACGCATGCCTTCAACGGCCTTAAGGGCAAGTACGCTTATTACAACTTCAATTCGCGCGACGAGAAGTATGACTGGGGTTTTGGGCGTCAGGTACTCGGTGAAACGTGGCGGCCGCGTGAAGGAGCAGGCCATTACGGGAAAAATCACAAGTTCAGCACACGCATGTTTGTGGTGCCGGAACATAAGAAGCATCCGGTGATGCGCGGTGTGAAAGATATGCACGCCCTGGCCGGTGCCTATAGCGCGGTACCGATTGAAGGCTCGGTGATCCTCGGTAAAAATCAGGTGCTCGATTCCATGAAGCCTGATGGTAAACCGTTGGCCGACAAGCCGCCCAGCCCGAGCATTTGGGTGCGCGAATACACATCGGCCAAAGGCAAGAAAGGCCGCGTGTTTTGTAGTACGCAGGGTGGTTCGGAAGATATCATCAGCGAAGGCGTGCGCCGCTGCATCATCAATGGCGTCTTTTGGTGCATGGGCATGGAAAAGGAAATACAGGCGACCATGAATGTTGACTTCGTTGGGGCTTATCAGCCAACTCCTTTTACCAATGGTGGCGAAGCGCAAAACGTTAAGCCCGCCGACCTTGCCGGTTGGGAAAGCCCCATTATGCCCAAGGGCGAGAAACATGCGCCGAAGCGGACCGTGAAACGCAACTAGTTCCTTTTTTATTTGATCCGGTGGCGAAGTTCAGGCCGCGTTGCCCATGGTCTGCATGAGCGCAAATCCCCATAGGGCAAGGCCGAGCAGAGACAGAGTTTGAGGGCACTGGAGGTAAGTCAATTGGCCGCTTCCACTGTGATAATGATGGATTTGGAGGTGGGCGTGTTGCTAACGCGTGCGGTGCTTTCGAGTGGGACGAGGACGTTGGTCTCGGGGAAATAGGCCGCCGCACAGCCGCGGGGCAGTTCGTAGGGCAGGGCGAGGAAGAGCTTGGCTTCGCGGGTTTCGCCCTGCCAATGGCTGGTGAGGTTCACGGGCTGCTCGGGCTCCAGTCCGCGCGCGGTCATGTCCTCACGATTGAGAAACACCACCCGGCGTTCGCCACGGACACCGCGGTATCGGTCGTCCATGCCGTAGATGGTGGTGTTGAATTGGTCATGGCTTCGGATGGTCATGAGCACCAGTTGATCGTCCGTAAGCTCCAGAGGTTCCAGCGGATGAATGCTGAAAGGCGCTTTGTCCTCTTGCGCAAAGCGGCGTTCCTTGGCGTTGTTGGGTAAGTAAAATCCGCCGGGCTCGGTTGCGCGTTGTTCAAAATTATCAAACCCGGCAACGGTTTTTTCGATGCGTTTTCGGATCAGGGTGTAGTCCTCGGCAAAATCAGCCCAAGGTGTGTCATCCTCGGTCAATACCGCCTTCGCCATGCCAGCGACAATGGCGGGTTCACTACGCACAGTGAGGCTGATTGGTTCCAGTTTGCCGTGCGAGGCGTGCACGATACTCATGGAGTTTTCCACCGTTACAAATTGGTCACCATCCTTTTCACTACGGCCGAGGCAGGGTAGGATCAGTGCTTGTTGGCCGGTGATGAGATGACTGCGATTAAGTTTGGTGGACACCTGCACGGTCAGTCGGCATCGGCGCAGACCTTCGGCGACGACTTTTACATCCGGGGTGGCCGAGAGAAAATTGCCGCCAAGGGCAATAAACACTTTGCCGCGGCCATCGCGCATGGCGCGGATGGATTGCACCACGTCCAGACCGGGTTCGGTTGGCGGGGTAAAACGGAACTCCCTACCCAGCGCCTTCAGAAATGCTGGAGGGGCGTTGGTGGTGATGCCCATGGTGCGGTCGCCTTGCACGTTACTGTGCCCGCGTATAGGGCAGAGGCCGGCGCCGGGTTTGCCGATATTGCCGCGTAGAAGATGGAGATTCACCAATTCTTGAATGCAGGCCACCGCGGTGGTGTGTTGGGTCAGGCCCATGGCCCAGCAGGAGATCACCGATCGGGCCCGGCGATAGGTGTCAGCAGCGGCTTCAATTTCCTTGCGGTTGAGACCACTTTGTTCCGTGAGTTCATCCCACTCCACCGCCTCGACCGCGGTACGCCATTCGTCGAAGCCAGTGGTGTGTTGATCGATAAATTCCTGATCCAGCACGGTGCCGGGCGCCTCGGCTTCGGCGGCGAGCAAGGCCTTTTGCATTCCCTTTAGCAGCGCCATGTCACCATTAATTTTCACCTGCAGATATTGCTCGGTCAACGGCGTGGCCATGCCGAGCATGCCGCTCACTTCCTGCGGATGCGCGAAGCCGAGCAGGCCTGCTTCCTTCAGGGGATTCACCGCCACGATTTCGGCGCCGTTACGCTTGGCGGCCTGCAGCGAACTCAGCATGCGTGGATGATTGGTGCCGGGGTTTTGGCCGAAAATGAAAATAGCACCAGCTTCCTCGAAATCCTGCAGGCTTACGGTGCCTTTGCCGATGCCGATGGTGGCCTTGAGCGCGGCGCCACTGGATTCGTGGCACATGTTCGAGCAGTCGGGCAGGTTGTTGGTGCCAAACCGGCGGGCCATGAGCTGGTACAGATACGCGGCCTCATTCACCGTGCGGCCGGATGTGTAAAAGATCGCTTCGTTGGGCGACGACAGTGCGTGCAGTTCCTCAGCGATCAGGCTGAAGGCGTCGTCCCAAGCGATCGGTTCATAATGCGTGGCGCCCTTGCGCAAGACCATCGGTTCGGTGAGGCGGCCCTGCAGTTCGTGCCAGTGATCGGTTTGTGCGGCCAGCTCGGCGACTGAATGGGTTTTGAAAAACGCGGCGTCGCAACGGTTGCGATTGGCGGCTTCGGAGGCCAGTGCCTTGGCGCCGTTCTCACAAAACTCCGTGGCGGCCCGGTGCCCATCGGGATCCGGCCAGGCGCAGCTGGGGCAATCGAAGCCGTCCTTCTGGTTCAGGCCCAGCCAGGACTTTAGCGCACGGCCGGCACCTGATTCCCGCAGTGCATGCTTCATGGAGCTGGTCACCGCTGGCAGGCCCGCAGCGGACTGTGCCGGCGTGCTCCGTTGCAGGTCGGTAAATTCCTCGGGATTTTCCGCGGCCGGTTGTGTGGCTTTCGCCATGTACGGGCATCATCCAAAAATCCGCCGTTTATTCAATCCTCAACCGCCTGCTTTGACATGCCCAAATCAGCTGCCTAGACTGGTCGCGTGAAATTTACTGCACTCTTAATCGCGCTCAGCTTTAGTTTGCAGGCCGGCCAAAACGCTGCGCCGTCATCGCATCTGGTGTTTGATGATAACTTTCCCGGCGATATTTTGATTAACGAAGTGCGCGTGCCGAAGGCGGGCGAGGCGATGTACACCTATTACGAAACGCTCGGTTGGCGCGGCCGCGCGGCGGGGTATGCGGGCATTCAAGCGCATCCTAAGGCGCACAATTACATTTTCTCGATCTGGGATCACAAAGGTCACACCGCGCCGATTCGCGCCGTGCATCGCGGGCCGGGGACGTTGACCGAGAAATTTGGCGGCGAGGGCACTGGGCTCAAGTCGTGGAACTTCACGCTCGGGTGGGAGGTGGACACTTGGTACACGCTTGTCTCGCGTTGCTGGGTGATGGGTGATCACACTTACTACGGGTTCTGGAGTCGCTCGGGCAAGACCGGGCATTGGACGCATTTGGTCACCATGGATGTCGCCGCCAAGGAGGCTTTTTTCGAGGGCGGAACGGATGCCTTTATCGAGGATTGGCTGGAGACTGGCAAAAACGCGCGCACTTCCCATTTGCGCGGCGGCTGGAAACGCCAGCTTAACGGCCAGTGGCACGCCTTTGGCCGCGCGCAGTACTCGGTGAACTATTGGGACCTCGATCCCGGTAAACGGTCGTTCAACTTCAAAACCAACTGGAACGGCGGCGTGGCCAAGGATGCCACCGGTGAATATTATTTCATGATCGCCGGCGGCAAGGCAACCCAGCCCACCACCAAGAATCCATCTCAACACGCCATCAAACGCACCGCCACCAAGCCCGGCTATGCGCCCATAAAAATTAAATCCGCCAAGGTCAAGAGGGACGGCAAGACGCTCGTGGTCGAGTGGGAAAACGATCCGGCTACGCTGCCGCAGTTTTCGTACAAGATATTTTACGACGGCATCAAGCCCCGCGTCGCCTCCGGTATGGTCCCTTCCACGCGACGGGTCGAGCTGCCCATCAAGCAACTCGGCCGCGCCACCGTGCACTTGATCTGCGAGGATATTCTCGGCAACAAATCGAAGATGTACACCCTCAATCTAGCGGGCGGGCGTTGACGCCTTGGGCTGCCGTTCGTACTTTTGATCGAGTTGTGCCGAGTGGCCGTCACCGTCAAATTCGACTTAACTACTGTAAGCGCAGGCGGGCGGTCACGGGTTGATGGTCACTGGGGATTTGGAGGAAATCCTTGAAGAGCACAATTTCCGTGCGGTCCACCAGCACCGGGCCACGGGTTAGAACCCAGTCGATGCGGCGGTTGCCGCGCTGGGTTTGGCCAAAGCCGTTAAAGGTGTTCCAGCCGGCGTTAACTTTTTCCTTGGCGACCTCAAATGAATCGTGAAAGGCCCCCTCGGAGGTAAGCGTGGTATAGGCGCGGTTGGCCTTTGCGAGCGCGTTGAAGTCGCCCACGAGGATGACTGGTAGCTGGGCCTTCAAAGCGTTCACTCGCTGCAGAATCAGTTGGGCCGATTTCTCGCGCGATGGCTGTGACCGGTGATCGAAGTGCGTGTTCCAGAAATAAAACTCTTTTTTCGTTCGGCGATCGAGAAAGCGTACCCAAGTGACCATGCGTTTCACCGTGTTGCCCCAACTGGCGGAGCCGACTTTCTCCGGCGTGTCCGACAACCAAAAATGTTTCGTCTCCAATGGTTCAAACCGCGCGTGCCGATAAAAGATGGCCATGAATTCTCCGCGCTGGCCACCTTCGCGCCCAGTACCGATCCATTTGTGGTTCGGTAACGACTTGTCCATGAATACCAGTTGATGATGCAGTCCTTCTTGCGTGCCGATGAGGTCGGCCTTTTGATCGGCGATCACTTTGACCACACCGCCTCGCCGCTTCGGCCAGGCATTTGCTCCTGTGGCACTGGCGTACCGAATATTGAAAGCCATCACGTTGAGGGGCTCGGTAGTTTTAGACTGTTGTGCCTGAACTTCAGCACCAATCAATAGGACTAACACCAAGACAGTGTGCGTAAAAATAAATGGCATGGGGCTGAGTGTCTGATCCTACGGAGTTTTCTTCAAGCGGGAAACATCGAGTTGCAGCCGGTTGAGGTTTGACCTCCATTCGCGACTGCCCAATGCTTCACCCATGACACGTTGGTTTCTCGTATGGTTGCTGGGCGGTGCCGGACTGTTGAGCGCGGCGCAGCCGAACATCATCGTATTCATGGTCGATGATTACGACAAATACGAGGCGAGCGTGTACGGCGGCAAGGTGCTCACGCCACATCTTGACCGGTTGGCCCGGGAGGGGATCACGTTTGAAAATGCGCACGTGACCTCGACCGTGTGTACCCCGTCACGTTACACATTCCTGACTGGCCGATATGCGGGGTCGGCCTACTCAGCGGAATTTTTGGAGCTGTTCCCTAAGGGGCAGCAAAGCCTGCCGGGCTTCAACGTAGAACTGGAACCGGATAATCAAAACGTTGCGGCGCTGCTGGCTAAGGCTGGGTACGCCACGGGCATGGTGGGCAAATTTCATGTAGGGCCGTCGCTCAGTGATGCGGAGTTTCGGCAGAAATACGGCCTGCACGAGATTGAGAAAAACGTGCCCTTCACGCCGGCGCTCAACCGTAAAAAATTTGAAAATGAGAAGGGGTATCGGAAGGCCGTGAAGGATTTCGGGTTTACGTGGGCCAAGAATATTTATTGGGACAATACTAAGGCGCCGTTCCAAAGTCATAATCCGGAATGGACGGCCGCGGCCGCGGTGGAGTTTATCGAGCGCCACCATCAGGAGCCGTTTTATCTGCACTACTGCACTACACTGTTACATGGGCCGAATGGTTCCTGGCACAAGTCGCTGGACAAGCCGAGGGTCACCGGCGAAGGCATCATCGATGCGGATTTAAACGTGCTGCCGTCTCGAGGTTCGGTCATGAAACGAATCGAGCAAGCTGGATTAACCTCGAATCAAGCCGGGTACCTATGGATGGATGATTCTCTCGGATTGATCCTCAACAAGCTGGATGAATTGAAACTGGCGCATAATACGATCGTGTTGTTTGTGGCCGATCATGGCTCGGGCCACAAGGGGTCGTTGTACAAGGCCAAGGGCACGGAGGTGCCTTGCATCATGCGCTGGCCGGCGGGGATGAAGGCGGGCGTGCGCAGTGAGGAGTTGATTCAAAACACCGATTTTGTGCCCACATGGTTTGAGCTGGCCGGTGTAAAAAAGCCCGCCGCCTACCGGATGGATGGCGTGAGCTTAGCTCCGCTCTTCCAGGCACCGCACGAGCCAGTGCGTGAGTACGTTTACGGCGAGATTGGCGCTGCGCGTTCCATCAAGACCAAAACACACAGTTACATCGCCCTGCGGTATACACGGGAACAGGTAGCTGGCGTGCAGGAGCGCCAGCGGCGGGAACTTAAGGCGTTGACCGGCTTGAGCGGCGGTGTTTCACGTTCCATTGCCACACATCCGCACGCGTACACCGGCGATCAATTGTACGATTTGAACCGGGATCCGGATGCGCAGAATAATCTGGCTGACCACAAACGCCATGCCGGGACATTGGCTCAAATGAAACAAAAACTTGCTGCGGAGCTCAAACGGTTTACAGCCCGGCCCTATGGTGAATTTGTTCCGGGCGGAAATGCGCTGGCCGGTGGCGGATACGACAAGGTGTTCGAAACCCTCCGCCAAGCGGCGGTCGACAAGAAACCTAAGAAATAACATGCGCTTTGTTTTCCTCATTTTCCTGTTTGTGCAGGTAGTGCGGGGAACGGACTGGGCGCCGGTACGCCAGTGGCCCGCGCCGGAGGCACATCAGGCAGCGGCGGCGGACGCCAAATTCTTTTATGCCATCACGAGTCGCGCGGTGGCGAAATATGACCGGACGACGGGTAAGCGCGTGGCGTTGAGTACGGGCGCGGTGCGGCATTTGAACAGCGGATTTTTCTGGAAGGGTAAGTTGCTGTGCGCGCATTCGAATTATCCTTTCAAGCCCGAGCGCAGCGAGATCATGGCGCTCGATGTCGATACCATGAAGCTGTCGACCTTCAAGGCCTTTGGCAATGCCGGCGGCTCACTGGTGTGGGTGTTGCGCAAGGACGATCATTGGTGGTGCAACTTCGCCCACTACGGCGCGAGCAACGCCAAGACTTTTCTCGCCAAGTACGACGATCAATGGCGCGAGGTGGCGCGCTGGACATATCCGAAGAAAGTCATCAACCAGCTGGGGCGTTATAGTTTGTCCGGCGGCATTTGGCACGGAGACGAAATATGGGTGACAGGGCATGATGATCCGGTGGCCTTTCGGTTGGCGCTCCCCAAGCAGGGCGACGAGCTTCAGTACCTCGGCCAACACGCGGTGCCGTTTACCGGACAGGGCTTGGCAAATGATCCGGTCACCGGCGGGTTGATCGGCATCCATCGCGCTCAGCGGCAGGTGATTGTTGCCGGGCGCAAGGGGGCGCCGGTGCGGTTGCGGGTGTTGTGCTACAACATCCATCATGCGGCGGGCGTGGACGGTAAACTGGATGTGCCGCGCATTGCGCGCGTGATCCAATCGGTGAAGCCGGACTTGGTGGCGTTGCAGGAGGTGGATCGGAACACGACGCGCACGGGCAAGGTGGATCAGGCCGCCGAACTGGCGCGGCTAACCAAAATGCATCATGTCTTCGGCGCCAACATCGCGTTTCAGGGCGGTCAATACGGCAACGCCATTCTGTCGCGGTTTCCGATTACGGAGCATCGAAATCATCTGTTGCCCAATGTGGATGCCGGCGAACAACGTGGCGTGTTGGCGGCGACAATTCATATGTCCAAGGATCGAAGCCTGCGTTTATTGGCGACGCATTTTGATCATCGACGGCCCGATGCGGAGCGGTTGGCCTCGGCGAAGTTCGTCAATCAATTGACCGTCAAACAACCGGAAATGCCGACGATCTTCGCGGGGGATTTGAACGACGTGCCGGCTAGCCGGACCTTGCAGGAAATCGGTCGAACTTGGACACGGACCAACGCGCGCATCATGCCGACGATCCCAGTCGGTCAACCGGCCCGACAAATCGATTATATTTTTGTGCGCCCGAAAGAGCGCTGGACACTCTTGGAAACGCGTGTGTTAGCCGAAGCTGTGGCGTCCGATCACCGCGCCATCTTCGCGATCATTGAATTGCGCGAGTAGCCTCGCTCGTCCTCACTTTTTCGGCGGATTCTTTTTCCGGATGACGCTGACTTCGTCCCACGGTTTGGCACCCACACGGTGAGCCCAAGCTTCGTAGAGTTTTTTGAGTTCAGCGGCTTTTTGCGGCATAGACCGGGAGAGGTCGTGGAGTTCGTTGCGATCCTTACGCATGTTGTAAAGCTCCCACGGGGTGTTGTGTTGGGCGACGAGTTTATAATCACCCTGCCGCACGGCGCGGTTGCCTTCGTGTTCCCAAAAGAGTGTGCGTGGCTGGGTGCTGTCCTTGGTAAACACCGGCAGCAAGGTCTGGCCTTCCATACCTTTAGTAGATAGGCCGGCGGCATTGAGGCAGGTGGGGGCGATGTCGATGATGTGGCCGGGGGAATGGCGCAATTTGTTCTGGTCCTTCAACCCGTCGGGCCAATGGACGATGAGTGGGGTAGCGACCCCTCCTTCATGGGTGTAGCGCTTATACATGCGAAAAGGAGCGTTACTAAGGTTGGCCCAACCTCGACCGGAACTGGAGGACCAGCCGCCACGTCGACCCCATTCGGAGTAGTTGTCCACGCGTGTCTCAGGGTGACGACCGTTTTTAGCAAAGAGTCCTCGCCAATCGTGCACACCCGTGCCGGGTACGCCGTTGTCCACCATGAAGAGGAATAGGGTGTTATCCAGTCGGCCGGCGGTGCGGAGTTTCTCGATCACGCGGCCGATGTTTTGGTCCATGCGATCAATGATCGCGGAGTAGAGCGCCATTTTTAGGTCGAGTTCATCGCGCAGCTTGGCGTCGTAGGTGTCCCACTTGGGCACGTCGGCTGGCGAGAGGGCCCATTCTTTTTTTATTAGGCCAAGCTCTATCATCCGTTCGTAGCGTTGCTGGCGGAGCTTGTCCCAGCCGGTGTCGCGAAAGCGGCCGCGATATTTTTTAGTGTCCTCCTCGCGAGCGTGCAGCGGGAAATGCGGCGCGTTATGGGCGATGTACAGGAAGATCGGCTGATTGCTGTGTTTCTTAAACGCTTCGTCCATGAAATGCAGTGCGTAATCGGTGAAGACATCCGTGGTGTACCATTCCTGGTTGGGATGCAGATGGTTCACGGGTGTCTCGGTGCCGGGTAGCACAATCTTGTCGTCGAGAAAGACCGGGCAATGCTCGAGCACGGTGAAGTAGGAATCGATGAAGTTGCGCGTGCCATAAAAGCGATCGAACCCGCGCGCGATCGGCGATTGCTTCGGTTCTGTGCCGAGATGCCATTTGCCTGTCATCATCGTGCGATAGCCGCCTCGGCGCAGCCGTTCGGCGAGCGTTGGTACGTTAGGCAGAATGGTGCCACTGTAGCTGGGCAGGCCGCGATCTTTTGTCATGTGCCCCATCCCCGCTTGATGTTGATAGACGCCGGTTAGCAACGCCGCCCGCGACGGACAGCATCGGCCGGTATTATAAAACTGCGAGAAGCGCAGGCCGTTGGCCGCGAGTTTGTCCAACGCCGGCGTTTCAATCTCGCCACCATAACAGCCGAAGTCTGAGTAGCCGGCATCATCGGCCATGATCACTACAATATCCGGTTTCCGTCGCTCGTCGCCATAGGTTGCGAGACCAAGGAGGAGAATGCAAATTGTGAGGAGTGTTTTCATAAAAAAGATTAAGGAAGGGTGACTTTCAGGTTTGTGAGCTTCCCGTTGATCTGGGCGCGCGGGGCTTCGGAGTCCACGGGGTTTTTGGCGTCGTGGCCGATTCCGAGATCTTCCTGCGGATGCCGACGCAAGAGATCGACGGCCTTGGCCGTCATGCCGCGGCCGTTGATGGTAAGGGAGAGTTGGGCGGCGGTCAGCTTGGCGGTGATGGCAAACGGCGCCTCGGCCGGCCGTAGCGTGACGCGCTGGAGGCGGTTGGTGGAGTGCCGAACGGCGAACACGATCTCACCATCTTTGGCGTACAACACATAACCGACCGCCGACCCGCCATGAGCGAGGATCACGCCGTTGGGTTTCTTGGTATCCAGGGTGCATTGGATGGTGAAAGGTTTGCCGGCAATGGCCGGGGCGCCGGCACTGGCGATGGAGTCGCCGAGCTTGGCCTTGGCCCAGTCCATCGGTTTGCCGGTGGGCCGGACAGAGCCGGGTCGGCGGTTGGGAGCGGTGGGGTACAGCGTGACTGGATTGGTTACGGAACCAGCCGGACGTTTGTTGGCGGCGAGATCGGCGGTCATGGTTTCAGCCAGCTGCGTCAGGCGCGCGACAATGTCCGGACGTTGCGCGGCGAGGTCGGTTTGTTCGCCGATTTCATTTTTCAGATTGTAGAGGCGCCCGCCCTTGGCCAGATCGGCATCGCGCTGGCGGATGCCCATGCCGAGTGATTGGCCGGTCAGGGCGAGTTTCCATGGGCCCTGTCGCACAGCCTGCAGTTGGGTGCCGCGGAAGTAATGCCAGATGTCGCGCGGGGACTGTTCTGCTTTGCCGAGGAGCCAATCGGAGACATCGAGGCCGTCAATTTTCACGTCCTGTTTGATTTTACCGCCAGCCAAGGAAATGAAGGTGGGCAACACATCGGTGGTGCCGGCGATGCCGGCGGATTCCGTACCGGGCGCGATGGTGCCCGGCCACCAGGCGAGGGTCGGTTCGCGCACGCCGCCTTCCAGCGTGCAGCCTTTGCTACCGCGCAACGGCCCTGACACACCTCCGGCTTTACCCTTAGACGCCCACGGGCCGTTGTCGCTCGTGAACAGTACGAGCGTGTTCTCGGCGAGCTTCAGCTTTTTTAAGGCCTCCAACACCTGCCCGACGCTCCAATCGACTTCCTCAACCCAATCGCCGTACACGCCGTTCTTTGATTTACCGGCAAAATCCGGGTGCGGATACAGCGGCACATGCATGGCGGTGTGGGGCAGGTAGAGGAAAAAGTTTTTGTCCGCCTTGGCGCTGGCTTCGATGAATTTCACGGCCTCCTCGGTATACTCCCGGGTGATGCGTCGCTGGCCTTCATCCTCCAGAAGCTCGGCCACCTTGTCATCGCGCAGCAACGGATGCACGCGCTTGCCCGTGGCGGCGGCAGTGCGTCCCATGTCGTTGGAGTAGGGGATGCCGAAGTAGCCGTCGAACCCATGCCGCGTGGGCAGGAACTCGGGTTGATCGCCTAGATGCCATTTGCCTACGCACATGGTGGCATAGCCCAGCTCGCGAAGATATTCGGCCACGGTGTGTTCCTGCGGGTTGAGCCCGTTTCGGCCAGCGGGGAAAAACACGCCCGGCACACCCACGCGCGGCGCGTAGCAACCGGTCAACAGTTGCGCCCGCGATGCGGAGCAAACCGGCGCGGCATAAAAGCTCGTGAGCTTACGCCCTTCTTTCGCCATGCGATCCAGATGCGGCGTGCGGTTGAGCTGGGAGCCGAACGGGCCAATATCGCCGTAGCCCATGTCGTCGATGAAAATCAAAACCAGATTCGGACGGGCCGACATCGATTCGGTAAGCGACATCCAAACCAGCAGAAAGAGAAGCAGTTGTTTCATGCGAAACCGGAGGCTAGTGCGATGCAGTGCTTGGATCAAATCATTATCCTTTGGTGGAACGCTGAGTACAACTGGAGTTTGGCCAATTCCCTCTGCTTCGGTTAGATTCACGGCCCTTGGGAAACAGAAAAAAATCTTTGATCATTGTGGGAGGCGGAATCGTGGGGTTGGCTACCGCTCGTCAGCTCCTGCATACCCGCCCCGGTTTGAAGGTAACCGTTCTGGAGAAGGAACAAACACTGGGACAACATCAAACCAGCCACAATAGTGGAGTGCTTCACTGTGGTCTCTACTACAAGCCCGGCTCACTAAAGGCTCGATTGGCGGTGGATGGAATTCGGCAAATGGTAGAGTTTTGCCAGAAGCATAATGTTCCGCACGAGATTTGCGGTAAACTTGTGGTCGCGACCGATTCTGAGGAGCTAAGCCGTATGGAAACTCTCATGGAACGAGGGATGGCTAATGGCTTGGAGGGAATCCGAAAATTGTCCGGCGATGAATTGCGTGAAATTGAACCGAACTGTGGCGGGATCGGTGCATTACAAGTGCCTCAGGAGGGGATTGTGGATTATCCGGCTGTGGTACAGGCCATGGCTTCGGATATAAAGCAGCGGGGAGGGCGAATTGTTACTAACGCTCATGTGGCTGATTTGATTCAACGAGATCAGTGGGTTGCTACCACCTCGGCTGGCGATTTCACAGGTGATCTCTTAATTAACTGCGCGGGGCTTCACTGTGACCGAGTGAGTCAGCTTGCCGGACACAAAAGATCGGTTCGAATCGTTCCCTTTCGAGGGGAGTATTATCAACTCAAACCATCCAGTCGCCATCTGGTTCGTCACCTCATCTATCCTGTGCCCGATCCAAAGTTTCCTTTTCTGGGTGTCCACTTTACCCGAATGATTCATGGAGGCATAGAGGCCGGACCCAATGCTGTTCTGGCTTTTGCCCGCGAAGGTTACACCAATACTCAGGTCAACCTCCGTGATCTGGCTGACGCCCTTACATTCCCGGGGTTGTGGAAGTTTTTGTGGAAACATCCAGGAATGGCGGCTCAGGAATTACGGGGGTCTTTCAGTAAGAAATATTTTTGTCGCCTGCTGCAAAAGCTTGTCCCTAAAATTACCGTGGACGACCTGGAGACAGGTGGCGCCGGGGTACGCGCGCAAGCCATGGCCCCGGTGGGTGCACTTGTCCAAGACTTTCACTTTGTGCGGGGGCATCAGTCTCTCCATGTCTTGAATGCGCCTTCTCCGGCGGCCACCGCTTCATTGGCAATTGGTGATGAAATAATCCAGCAACTTAATGCAATCTTAGAACCACCCAATTAGTTTTTTGAGAATAAGAGATTAAACTGGCGTATCACTCTTACGAGGAGTATCTGAATGATTCGGTCATGATTCGCACTATAGTATCGGTATTTTATTTGGTGACGATGACTGTGTTTTCGGCAGAGAAGCCGAACATTATTTTCATCATGGCAGATGATATGGGGTATGGGGATGTGGGCTGTTACAACGCAGGCTCGAAAATCCCGACGCCGCACATGGATCGGCTGGCACGGGAGGGAATGCGATTTACCGATGCGCATAGTTCGGCGGCATTTTGTACACCCTCCAGATACGCGCTGCTTACCGGGCGGTATTGCTGGCGTACCCGCCTGCAGAAAAGTGTGCTATTCAATTTCGAGCCACCCTTGATCGAGCGCGACCGCATGACTCTGGCGTCGTTACTCCAGCAAAACGGCTATCGCACGGGCCTGTTCGGCAAATGGCATTTGGGCCTCGGCTTCACGGCCAAGCCGGGGCAGCAGGTGGATTTTAAGAAACCGCTTCCGTGGTATCACGGGCCGGATCCGGGCCGCGCGATGAGCGAGAGTATCGACTTTACCAAGGCGGTCTTTGGTGGACCGGAAGTGTTGGGGTTTGAGGAGACTTTTTACACGACTGGTTGTTCTACGGATCAGCAACCGTTTTGCTTTATCGCCAACGGCAAATTCCTCGGGATGGAAGGCACGACCTATCGTAATCCGGCCGGCAGTTGGCGCTCGGGCATGGCGGCGCGCGTGTGGGATAACGCGACGGTGGATGTGCGCTTCACCGACGCAGCTGTGCGCTTCATCGCCGCAGCCGATGCTACGCCAAAGCAGCAGCAAAGGCGGCCGTTCTTTCTCTATCTTCCACTGTCCGCGCCGCATTCACCGCACTTGGTTCCCCAGTTTGCCGCGGGCAAAAGCCAGGCCGGCGTGCGGGGCGATATGGTGTGGCTGGTGGATCAATGTGTGGGCCGCGTGTTAGCGGCGCTGGAGAAACACGGGCTGTCGAAAAGTACATTGCTGATTGTCACGAGCGACAACGGACCCTTGATTGGTTCGGTCAAGATCGGCGAACGCGAAGGCACCGCACAGATCAGTAATGAACATCAATCCGCCGGCAACCTGCGCGGCTACAAGGGGCGACCGTTTGAAGGCGGGCATCGCGTGCCGTTTATCGTGCGCTGGCCCGGCCGCATCGCGAAGGGCGCGGTGAATGACGACACCTTTTGCCACGTGGACATGATGGCGAGCACCGCGGCGTTGATCGGCTTGACGTTGCCCGAGGGCGCGGGTGAAGACAGTGAAAATCTGTTGCCGGCATTTTTCGGCCAACCCACCCGGCGCGGGCCGATGGTCAATCAGGCCGGCAACGGCGTGAAGACGCTGCGCGATGGCCCGTGGAAAATTATCTTCGGCCAAGGCGCCAACCGTGTGCGTCCGGATCAAGGCAAGGGGATGTTGTTTAATCTGAAAACGGATCCCTACGAAACCACCGACCTGTGGGACCTCCATCCGGATCGCGTGCAGGCCATGCGGCAGTTGTTCGCAACCATTCAGGCCGGCCGGTAAAGAGTTGTTTGCGTTTTCGCGCATCAGAGGATGTACCCGCATGCCAGGGGCGGTGGCAGTGCGGATCATGTCATTGGGGTAAGGGATACCAAGGTAACCATCAAAACCCTAACGCCCTGATTTTGCTTAAAAAAGCGAGTAAGGTTGACCTCGCGAACACTCTGAGAAATGCTGGAGACGTGAACCGGATTTCCACTCTTCTTTTCCTATTATGTATTAACGGACTGCAGGCCAAACAACCGAATGTGGTCATTCTTTTTACTGATGATCAGGGGACGCTGGATGCGAATTGTTATGGTTCCAAGGATTTGATTACCCCCAATATCGACAAACTGGCTGCCACTGGGGTGCGGTTTACTCAAGCCTATGCACACACGGTGTGTTGTCCTGCGCGCGCGGCCCTGATGACCGGGCGACACCCGCAGCGCGGTGGGGTGCGTCACTGGACACAGGGTGACATGAATTCGGCCAAGGGAATTAATATGGCCCTGGAGGAGGTTACTCTGGCTGAGGCATTGAAACCGGCAGGCTACCGCACGGCCTTGTTCGGAAAATGGCATCTGGGCGCGCACCGCGATTACGGTCCCCAAAAGCAGGGCTTCGATGAATTCTTCGGGATTCGTGATGGATTCATTGATAACTATAACCATTACTTCCTGCACGGTACCGGCTTTCATGATCTGTACGAGGGCACCACGCCGGTGAAGGCGCCCGGAAAATATTTTCCGGAAATGATGGTACAACGTTCCTTGAATTTTATTGATCAAAACAAAGACCGCCCCTTTTTCCTCTATGTGCCTTTCAATATTCCGCATTACCCGGAGCAGGCACTCAAAAAACATGAGGCGCTCTACAAGGATATGAAAGACCCCGCCCGCCGTTCCTATGGTGCGATTGTGACTACGACCGATCATTACATCGGTCAGGTGATTGATAAACTGGAGGAACATGGCCTCCGGGAAAACACGATTGTTATCTACATGAGCGACAACGGGCACTCCGAGGAAACCGGCAACCATATCCGGACTGGTAACCATAAGAGTGGCTACCCCGAGGGACATTTTTATGGCGCTAGTGGCGGAGGTTCTACCGGTAAGTGGATTGGCCAAAAGGGCAGCTTCCTTGAGGGAGGCGTTCGTGTGCCGGCTGTAATCAGTTACCCGTCCAAGTTGCCTAAAGGAGCAGTGCGAAATCAGGCAGTGACTGCCATGGACTGGTTTCCCACCGTGCTTGGTCTTTGTGGGGTAAAGCAACCGGCGAAAGCACCTAAGCTGGATGGGTTCAATATTTTACCTCTTATTCATGATGCCAGGGAGAAATCGAAATACAAAACCCTGCACTTTGCCTGGGGTAACAAATGGGCGGTGCGTGAAGGGAACTGGAAACTGATTGGGATGGAAGGTCGACCCAAGGCCACACTTCACAACCTTGCTGATGCCAAGCCTGAAGTGAAGGATTACGCGGTGGAAAAACCGGAGGTTGTTGGGCGCCTGCGGGCCCTGCACACGGCTTGGGCGAAGGATGTGAAACCAAAATGGTAATTTTTCAATCGATTGGTTGTGTATATAATTGAAAGCATTAATCTAATGAAAAATAGTAAACAGAAAGCACGAGGCCTCCGTTGGCTGTTGGCATGCGGATTCATTTTGCAGGCCGTAAATCTGCAAGCGGCCAAGCCCAACGTTGTATTCATCTTCTCGGACGATCACGCCACCCAGGCCATTTCTGCCTACGGTTCCAAGATCAACCAAACCCCGAACATCGACCGGATCGCCGAGGAAGGAGCCTTGTTCGAGGCGAACTTTTGCACCAACTCGATCTGCGGTCCAAGCCGGGCCAGTATCCTGACGGGCAAACACAGCCACAAGAATGGTTTTAAAAGAAACGGGAACCGTTTCGATCCCGAGCAAATGACTTTTCCCAAGCTCCTTCAAAAGGTCGGCTACCGGACGGCGGTCTTCGGGAAATGGCACCTCGGCACCAACCCGACGGGTTTTGATCAATGGATGGTCTATCCGGGGCAGGGCAGCTATTACAAACCCGATTACATAACGCCCGAGGGCAAGAAGGCCATCCCCGGATACTCGGTCGAAGTCACCACCGACCTGGCCCTCGATTTCCTTTCCAAGCAAAAAAAGGATAAACCCTTTTTCCTCATGTGCCAGTACAAGGCGCCGCACCGCAACTGGATGCCGGGACCCAAGTATCTCACCAAGTACGACGACGTCTCCATCCCCGAGCCCGACACCCTCTTCGACGACTATTCGAAACGCGCATCCGTACTGGGTAAGCACAAGATGGGAATCGATGCCCACATGTCCTTCTTCTACGACCTCAAGGTCGAGGGTCATGAGGACAAGCGTTATGCAAAATACATGAACTCCTTCCTCGGGCGGATGAGCAAGGATCAACGACAAGCTTGGGATGCCGCCTACGGCCCGAAGAACGAAGCTTTTCGTAAGTCCAACTTGCA
>CAJWMQ010000004.1 GCA_913042895.1 uncultured Verrucomicrobiales bacterium
CAGCGGTGACATTTATTTTCATTTGGGCGGCATATTCCTCAATGGCACTCCGGGCAAAATCATTGGGGACAATAATCAACAGCGAGTGGCCGGATAAGTCTTCTGCGTGCGACTGAAGCTGGCTGTCTTCCTTCTCCAGCACCGCCGTGAAATGAAAGTGGGAACCTTCGCCTTGTGTGCTCTCCACCCACATGTCACCGTTCATCAACTCGGTGAGCTGGCGGGAAATGGAGAGACCAAGGCCGGTGCCGCCGTAACGACGAGTGGTGGAGCCATCGGCCTGGCGGAAGGCGTCGAAGATTTTTTCACGCATCTCTGGGCTGATGCCAATGCCTGTGTCGGAGACGGTGAACTGAAGCTTCACATCGTCATCAGTCTCGTCGATGACCCGAACAGCCGTTTGTACCTCGCCTACTTCAGTGAACTTCACCGCGTTGCTGATCAGATTGAGAAGAATCTGCCGAAGTCGTCCGGCATCTCCTCGATACTGACCGTCCAGCGCAGGTGGGATATGGCAGTGTAATTCAATGTGATTGGCCTCGGCTCGAAGAGCATGTAGTTCGACCGCTTCTTCGATCACTTGGCGGAGTGAGAATTCGGCCTTTTCGAGTTCCAGACGGCCGGCCTCAATCTTGGAGAGATCCAGAATGTCATTCAGAATTTCCAACAAGGCATCGGCACTCGTTCGGACTGTGCCTGCATATTCCTGCTGTTCCTCCGAGAGATCAGAGTCGAGCAGCAGATCGATCATGCCGATGATGCCGTTCATTGGTGTGCGAATCTCATGACTCATCACGGCGAGGAACTGGGCCTTCATCTGAGCGGCTTCCAAGGCCATGTCGCGCGCGCGCGCGGTTTCGCGTTCGGCAAGTTTCAAGGCCGTGATATCGCGGGAAATTCCGATAACACCCGTGGCAATGCCGGATCGGTTAGTGAATGGGACCTTGGTGACCGAAGCCCAAATGGCCCGACCATCGGTGTCGGTTTGTTGCTCCACCTTGTTGATGATCGGTTTGCCGGTGAGAATGACGCGTTGCTCGTCCTCGTGAAATGACTTGGCCAAAGTATCGGGGTGGAAATCATAATCGGTTTTACCGACAATATCACCGGGCGTCTTCAGTCCCAGCCGCTTGGCCAGTGCCGCACTCCCTTTGATGAAACGTGATTCGGTATCCTTGATGTAAATTCGGTCCGGAACATTGTCCAATAACGCATTGAGTAGGTCGCGTTCATAGGCGAGCTGCTCCTCCATCTGGTGGCGTTCGGTTACATCCCAAAACATGCACTGGATGCCATTGATTTGTCCTTGGGAATCGAGTAGGGGGGTTTTGACCGTTTCGATATAGATGTTTTCCTCGCCCCCTCCGGTGCCAGTATGGATTTCGGTGGTATCGTAGATTTCCCCGGTTTCCATTACGCGCATGTCGTCGCGGCGATATTTGTCAGCGAGATGTTTTGGGGAAAGGTCATAATCGGTTTTACCGAGAATATCTTTCAGCGGTTTGCCGACGGTTTGGCAAAATTGTTGGTTAGCGAAAATGAAGACGCCTTCGCGGTTTTTCCGAACAATGTTTTGCGGAATGGTTTCGACCAATGAATGGTAGAGTAGCTCGGAATCACGCAGAGCTTTCTCGGTTTCCTCCTTTTCCGTGATGTCCACCACGGTTCCCTCGTAATACAACAATTGGCCATCTTTGTTGCGTACGGCACGAACATTTTCAGCTATCCAGATTAATGAGCCATCATTTTTTTTGACCTGGGAAACAAAATTATGGATCACGTCCCGCTCGGTCATGATCTTGATGAATTCCTCGCGACGATGGGGGTCCACATACAATTCCCGGGAGACATCCTTCATTTGGCTGATAAGTTCTTCCGGGGAATCGAAACCATAAATCCGCGCCAGCATTGGGTTCGCCGAAATAAATTCGCCATCCGCTGTGGTTTGGAAAATACCTTCCTGGACGTGGTCGAAAATACTGCGGTATTTTTCCTCGGCCATTTCCGCACCGAGTTCCTGAATTAGGAGTTCGGCGTTTTCCTCTTTCAGTTTATTGATCTGGTAGCGGTTTTCCAGGTGAACTCCCGCCTGTGAAGCCAAGTCTTCGAGTAATTCAATTTGTAAATCATCCAGCGATTGCGATTCCGGGCCGGCGACACATAATGCGCCAACAGCTTGGTTGTTTACGGAAAAGGGAAAGCCGGCGTAAAAATGAATGCCACCATCGGTTATCGGTGACAAGTGGCGGATGTCTTCGTGTTTCTGGGCGTTCTCGACAACGAGCGGTGAGCCTCGTTCCACGCTGATGGCGCAAGGGGATTGATCGCGCGGGATGGTCCCGAGCGCCCAGCCGTATTCCGCCTTGCACCATTGTACATTCGGGCCGGTGAAGCTAATGGCGGCAAAGGGAGCTTCGGCAATGTGGGCGGCCAATTGGGTGAGTTGATCGAGGGCAGGCTCAGGGTCGGTGTTCAGAATCTGGATGGCATTCAGCGTTTTTTGCCGAGCTTTCTCCGTAGCCAATGATTTGGGTTCGTTATCCGCCACCGTCCACCAAATGTCGCATTGGGGTCAGTCGGTGGCAAGAGTAGTCTAGTGTGAATAAGTCGGAGGTGCACCGCTTGACCCGTAAAGTCACCCCGCCTATTCTTAAGACATCGCGATCGCGATCAAGGAGAAGACATGAAATTCAAGGCTTTATTGGCCGCTCTTGTGGCGGGGGGAATGTTGTGGCTGCAATCAGGCTGCGTGGGTTTGGTGGCGGTAGGTGCCGGTGCCGGAACGGTGGCTTATATTCGTGGCGATCTGGAGGTGGAATCTGCCAAGCCGGTGGATGTGGTAATGGCGGCGATTGAGCAAACATGCACGGAATTAAATTTTAACATCGATAAGAAAGAGACCAAGGCGTTTACCGGTACGGTGGTGGCGGATGGTGATTTTGGCCGCGTGGTGTTCAAGGCCAAGGCGAGGAACCCCGAGAAGACGGAACTCTCCATTCGGGTTGGACCGTTTGGTGACCAAGGTGCTTCAGAGTTGATTTACGAGAAACTCAAGCCGAAGCTCTAGCTCTTCTTCAGATTCAGACAGAGATAATCAAGATACTCGGTGATCTGGGCCTTCATCTCGGTTCGGTCGATAATTGAATCGATTAGACCGCGTTCGATCAGGAATTCTGCAGTCTGGAATCCTTCGGGTAACTCGCTTTGGGTTGTGTCCTTGATGACGCGCGGTCCCGCGAAGCCGATCATCGCCTTAGGTTCTGAAATAATCAAATCACCAAGGCTGGCATAGCTCGCCATCACGCCCGCCGTAGTGGGGTGGGTCAGTACGCTTAGATAGGGCAGGCCTTGCCGGCCATGGTATGCAATAGCAGCGCTAGTTTTGGCCAACTGCATCAAGCTAAACATGCCTTCGTACATGCGAGCGCCACCGCTACTACTGATTACAATTGCGGGTAGGCGGCGTTCCGTTGCTAGCTCGATGATGCGGGTTATTTTCTCCCCAACTACTGAGCCCATGGAGCCACCTAGAAAATTAAAGTCCATGACACCCAAGGCAACCTCATGATCGCCCATGCGGCCGATTCCGGTAATGACGGCGTCCTTGAGGCCGGTTTTTTCCTTATGCTTTTCCAGCTTGTCTGCATACGCCGCTGTGCCAGTGAATTCCAGAGTATCCACGCTGATCATATCCGCCTCGGTTTCCTGAAATGATTCGGGCTCCGTGAGAGCGTTAATGCGATCCCAGGCGGTAGTGGGGAAATGGTGTGCACAGTGCTGACAAACTTTGAGGTTTTCCTCCAATTCCTTGTCGAAGATCATCTCACCGCACTCCGGGCACTTGGTCCAGAGTCCTTGGGGGATTTCCCGCTTTCTGGAGGTGCCGGTGCTGACAGGCTTTTTCTCAATGGCCGGTTCCACATCGGTGGGCGGCGTGACGGCCGGTTCAACCGTTTCCAAGCCGAGCGTCTTTTTGGGTGTATCTGCCATAGGCGGCACCATGCGTGCCAAGAGGATGATGCTGAGATTCAGTGGCATGTCACAAGCTAAAATTAAAAAGGTAATGCACGGGCCAATGTGAGTACATCTACCTGTTGGGCACCAGTTTTCTTTAGGGCATGCGCTGCGGCATTGGCCGTGGCACCGGTGGTCATTACGTCATCGACCAGCAAAAAACTGCCTTCGCACTGGCTATTAGAGCAAACGAATGCGCCGCGCAGGTTACGGAGACGTTGTGAGCGGGAAAGGTGAGTTTGGGTTTCGGTGAAAGTCACCCGCTTCAATAGGCCTGCATTTATCGGAATGTCGAATAGTTCCGCAAAGAATGCTGCTAGCCGGTCTGCTTGATTGAATCCTCGTTCGCGTTCTTTTGTAGGATGAAGCGGTATCGGGATCAAAGCGGTGTAGGCTGTTGAGGGAAGAAGAGTCGCTTGGAGGCAACATTGTTTCAGGAACGGCTCAAAGAACTCATGTTGATCGTATTTGTAACGGTGAATGATTTCCCGCATGGGGCCTTGTGCTGTGAAGGCTGCGCGTGCCTGATTGAACTGCCAGTCTGTATTCCGGCAATTTAGGCACGGAGCATTTGGATTTTGGTTTGCGCTCACGGGAAGACCACACTGCTGGCACCAAGGTGGTTTTATTGGGTGCAATGATTTGTGGCATGAACGGCATACATACCCCTGCACGGCGGTCGCAGGGTGTTCTTCGCAAAGCTGGCATTGATCGGGATAAGCGATTGCCAGGGCGGTATCAATCCACCGAGTCAGCGGACTGTGGCTCATGATGCAAGATATACCATGCCATCACTGCAAGCAAGGGGGTCGCCGCCCAGCCGTCGCTGGTTTTATTATCGCCCCAGAAGACATGACTGTTCACGGGAGCACTGATGAAGCTGTTGGTTTTCAGGGCGATAATCCAGCCGGCATGGATGCCGATGGCAATGAAGAGGTTGCCGGTTCGTTGATAGGCGCCAGCCAGAATCAGCCCGGCCAGGAGCAAGTTCACTGCGTAAGCTGGCCAGTGAGGGTCATTGGCAAAATCGTGGATGAACTGCGGGAATGCTGTGAAGCCGGTGCTCCAGGTGATTTCCGATATGTTGGGCCGTTGATCAATGAAATGAACACTGGCAAAAAGCAGGGTGCTGGCAACAGCGGCCCAACGCCAATGCATATCACGGCGCAACAGGCCAAAGAGCATGCCGCGAAACAGGGTTTCTTCGAGTATACTTACGGCAAAGGCGGCGCCCAATGTGTTGAGCCAATGTTTGCCCCATTCTCCAAGCGGATGAGCCGGGCGAAATTCACGGGCTTCAAAGATCAATCCCAAGGTCGCTACAGCCATTAGGGAGGCTAGGCCGATGAGCAGCCCTATGCTGACGTGGTTTTTGGCTTTTGGAAAATCCGTCCAACCAAGCTCCGCCCAGGATTTGATTTTGGTGACGCGCCAAAGCAGGCCGAGGCCAATCAGGGCCAATAGCATGAGGCAACGATTAAAGTAGCGATGGAAATCGTCATGGGATTCAAGGAAGTTCAGGAAGCTCAGGACAGGCGTATCCGAGAACACCGCCATCCACGCGACTGGAGCCATGGCGGCAGCCCCTATAAACACGATCAAAAGGTAAACAGCAATTGCGGCAGTGTTACGCACGAAGGGGCAGTACACGCTGGTTTGGTTGTAGCCAAGCGATTTTTGTTGAACGATCGGCAATCGGATTGTTCGATTGGGGGAAACGATTTCAAGAGGGAAAATTATCGAACTGATTGAGAACAGAAAATTTGGGGACTACCGATTGCTGGAGCGCATTGCCAAAGGCGGCTTGGCGACCATTTGGTTGGCAAATGATGCGAATGGAAAGCCGGTGGCGTTGCGTGTGTTACACGATAATTTTCGGGCTGGTTCATCGGGACCAAAGTTATTTCGGCGTGGCTGCCAAATCATGGAGCGCATGCCGCTTCACCCTAATGTGGTGGGCTACATTGGGCAGGGCGAGGTGAAAGGTCGCGAGTTTGGGGTGCTGCAATATGTGGAAGGCCAGTGTCTCCGTGAGATGATGGTTCGAGATGATGTTCGATTGGGGGCGATTCTCAGTGACATTCTGGTGGAGTTAGCCGCCGCGCTGGAGCATGTGCATGATTCAGGTTACATGCATCTGGATGTGAAGCCGGAGAACGTGATTATAAGCCGGGGTGGCGTCACATATTTGTGTGATTTTGACACCGCTCAAGTGATCCCGGATAAGCCGGTGAAAATTGAGAAGAAATCCGGCACCCCATTTTACATGTCACCTGAGCTGACCAATGGCTGGAAGTTTGATCAACGTGCGGATATCTATGCTTACGGAGTTACGCTGTACGAACTGCTAACTGGCGTAAAGCCGTTTGAAGGCCAGACGCAAAAAGCAATGCTCGCCAACCAGCTCAACCCACGTTATCGCATTCGCAAGCCGCGGGAGTTTAACGAAAACATTCCGATCAAATTGGAGGAGCTAATCTTGAAATGCATCGATTTCCTTCCTGAAAAGCGGCCTCCAAATATGACCCTGCTGGTACGCGATCTGAACCGCGTGATGGGGGTTCGATGAATGGTGATTTCATAAAACGCTACTGGTTCCTAACAGCGCTGCTCTGCCTGATCCCGGTTGGGCTCTGGGCACCGGGGCCGGGGTTGTACGTCAAGGAACAGGGGCATATCATCCCTGTGTTTGTGGGGTTGATGCTGGGGTTGTCTGGGTTTTCGATGGATACCTCCAGTCTGGTGCGTCAGGTATTTAATTGGCGGGTGATCGTGGCGGTTCTGACCTCGACCTTTGTGCTGGCACCGGTGGCTGCGTATGGGTTGGCACATTGGTTGCGGCCCGAGGGCGACCCGCATTTTCTGTCGGCAATGATGATCATGGCGGCACAGGCGGGAACGTTGGCGTCTGCATTGGCTTTAACCATGATGGCCGGAGGCAACCGGGAATTGGCATTGATGGTAACCGTGTTGTCTAATTCGCTGACCGTTCTCTTGACGCCCTTCATTCTGGAAAGAGCCGTGGGAGCCACAGTGCAGTTCAACACGAGCGCCATGGTGTTGCGGATGTTTCTAATGGTCCTGTTACCAATTTTGATCGGGCAATTGTTGCGCCCGAAATTGTGGGATCGCACACAATCCATTCGACCGGCTTTGAGGATTATGCCGCAACTAATTATCCTGCTGTTCGTGTACGCCGGCTTCGCCTCCGGGGCGGATACATTGCGACAAGGCGGAGAATTGCTGGTCCGGTTTCTGGTGGCCTGTATTGCATTGCACGCCATCCTATTGAGCGCGATGGCGGTTGTGTCAGGAATACTTAAATTATCTTGGCCCGATCGGACGGCAGTGATTCTTTGTGGTTCGCAAAAGACACTGCCCAACGGGGTTTACATTTGGATCCATTTCTTTCCCACCAATCCATATGGAGCTGTACCGTTAGTGCTGTATCATTTGTTTCAGTTGATTGTGGATACATTGTTAGTTTCAAAGTTCGAGAAACTCAATGGTATGAAGAAAGTGGATAAATATTGATTCACCCATTAAGTCACCCTAGAATGGTAATCCCAGCGCGCCTTGGAGAAATTCATGAGCGACAAACAATCCGACGGTCACGGTAATCTGACCTACTATATCATTGGCGCAATCGTAGCAGCGATTGGCGCAGGGTTCTTCATTCCTGAAATTGCCGTCAAATTCAAGGTTGGTGGCGAAGTCTTTCTGAGCTTGCTCATGATGATGGTGGTGCCTTTGGTGATCTCCTCCGTGATGAGCGGTATTCTCGGTTTGGGAGATGTGCGTAAGCTCGGCAAACCAGGCGGCGTCGCGGTCGGGTATTACATGTGCACTACCGTGCTGGCTGTGACGGTGGGATTGATTGCCGTTAATATCCTTAAGCCCGGGGTGAACAAGGAATTGGCTGCGGCTGAAGCGAAGTGGGAAAATGCAACTGGGGACGAAAAGGTAAAGGCCGAGGAGGAGCTCAATGCCCTAAAGGCTAGTATCCAGAAAAATCTCGATGATTCTACTTCCAGTAATGAGGAAGCCGCTCATGCGGTTGAGGCGGAGAACAAGCGGAAGGACGCGGCCAAAAACGAAAAAGCGGCACAGGAGCGTAAACAAGAGGCACAGGCCGCTCTAGTCAAAGCTAAGGAGGCCTTGGCGAAAGATCCTGAGAATGAATCCTTGCAACAACAGGCCGTGGAGGCCGAGGCCAACAAGGATAGTGCTGACAAAGCTTACGCCAAGGCTGTGGCTCAACGTAAGGCGGTGGGGGAAGAGAAAACGATCTGGGATATCCTGGAAAATATCCTTTTGATGTTGGTGACGGATAATTTGTTTCGTTCTGCGGCGGAAATGAGCCTGTTGCCGCTAATTGTCTTCAGTATCATTTTTGCGGCGATGCTCACCACGATGGGCGATAAGGTTTTTGCCATCACACGCATGATCAACCAGGCGAACGCTGCGCTGATGTCTTTTGTGATGCTGTTGATGAACATCGCGCCGATTGGTATTTTCTGTCTCGTGGCATCCAAGTTTGGCGAGGCTAATCTAGACGGCAAGCTGGCCGAGATGGCCGGGCAACAGGGGTTTTACATTATCACCATTTTAGTGGGGCTCGGTTTTCACATGTTCGTTACGTTGTTTTTTGCCTACTGGTTTTTCACGCGCAAGAATCCGATCACGTTTTTCAAGAACATGTCGCAGGCTGTGTTGACGGCGTTCTCGACCGCAAGCTCTTCGGCCACGCTGCCTGTGACTATGGAGTGCGCGGTGGACAAGGCGGGAATCTCTGAAAAATCCACGAAATTTGTGCTGCCGTTGGGCGCTACGATCAATATGGATGGAACTGCATTGTATGAGGCAGCCGCTGCCATCTTTATTGCGCAGATTTATTTCCCGATTACAGGGCAGGAACTAACTATGCAGGCACAGCTGATTATCGCCGTGACTGCCACGTTGGCGGCTATTGGTGCCGCCGGAATTCCGGAGGCCGGATTGGTGACCATGTTGATTGTTCTCAATGCCGCCGGATTGCCTGTGGAAGCGATTGGCCTGATCCTGATGGTGGACTGGCTGCTGGATCGATTCCGGACGGCAGTGAACTGCTTCGGTGATTCCGTGGGAGCCGCCATCGTGGACGAGTACATGGAGGACAATGAAGCTGAGGTGGGGAATTCCGTGGATTCAGGAGGTCTCGAGCCCGAAGGCGCTACCGCGTAAGGTCTTAGGCCACCAATTGCGGAATCACCTTGGCGCCTTCCACGCCGGTGAGGCGTTGATCCAGTCCGAGGAATCGGTAGGTGAGACGCTCGTGATCAATGCCCATCTGCTGTAGAAGCGTGGCGTTCAGGTCATTGATGTGCACGGGATCTTTCACGATGTTGTAGCTGTGATCATCGGTTTGCCCGTGTTCATAACCGGCCTTGAATCCGCCGCCGGCAACCCAAGTGGTGAAGCACCGGCTATGGTGGTCTCGTCCGTGATTGGTCTCGGTTAGTTTCCCTTGTGAGTAGATCGTGCGGCCAAATTCTCCGCCACAAATGACTAGCGTCTCATCTAGCATTCCACGCTGCTTGAGATCTTTGATCAGGGCGGCAGCTGGTTGATCGATGTCCTTGCACTGTTTCGAGAATTTACCGGGTAATCCGCCGTGGTGATCCCATCCGCGGTGGAAGAGGTGGATGAACGGTACGCCGCGCTCGGCCATGCGGCGGGCGAGGATGCAGTTTCGGGCAAAGGAGCCTGGGCGTTGGGCGTCCGGGCCGTATAGATCCGTGACGCTCTTAGATTCCCTGGTGATGTCCATTAAATCCGGCACGCTGGACTGCATGCGAAATGCCATCTCGTACTGAGAAATGCGCGTTTGAGTTTCGGGATCACCAAATTCCTCAAACTGTTCCTGGTTGATTTTTGAAATCCCATCGAGCATGCGACGGCGTAAATCGCGGTCGATTCCTTCGGGGTCCTTGAGATAGAGCACCGGCTCCTTGCCGCTACGGAGGTTTACACCCTGATGTTTGCTGGGTAGGAAGCCGCTGCTCCACAAGCGCGAGTACAGGGCCTGATTTGACGCTCCGGAGCCGCGTGAGATCATTACAATATATGACGGTAGATTCTTGTTCGGGCTGCCCAAACCATAACTAATCCATGAGCCGAAGCTGGGTTTGCCGAGCTGCTGCGTGCCGGTGAGAATATAGGTGATGGCCGGGTCATGATTGATGGCCTCGGAGTGCATCGACTTAATGATGGTGATGTCATCGGCGACGTTGCCGATGTGCGGTAGGGTTTCATTCACCCACGTACCGTGCTGGCCCATGCGCTTGAATTCGAACATTGGAGCAACGCAAGGGAACGATTTTTGGCCGCTGGTCATGGTGGTCAGCCGTTGGCCGTTGCGGACGGATTCCGGAAGTTCTTCGCCATGGAAATCGCGCATTGCCGGTTTGTAATCGAACATGTCGATATGGCTTGGGCCGCCCGAGTTAAATAGCATAATGATGCGTTTGGCTTTGGGGGCAAAGTGGGGCACGCCGGGTAGGCCGCCGCGTGAGTTGGCCTTGGGGGCGGCGATCAGATCTGGTGCCATCAGTGAGCCAAGGGCGGCACCGCCAAGGCATTTGGCGGTGTTGAAGATTAGTTCGCGCCGGGTTTGGAGTAGGCCGTTTTGGTAAATGGGATCGTTGATGTTCATGGCGGTTACAGTCGGGTGATCACTTCGTCGAGGTTCAGGAGCATGCTGGCCACTATCGTCCAGGCCGCGTGTTCGGCGTTATTGATGGTTTCGTCACGCTTGGATTCGCCTACAGCAATGAGCTTGTCAGCGGCTTCCGTGTTCTTCTTGAAATTCTCCAGTTCCTCGTTGTAAGCGGCCACGAGGATGTTTGCCACGATGGGCTTCGGTTGGCGGGCGGTCACGAGCCGATAGCCGTAAGTGACGCGTTCCTGCGCGCTTTGGCCGCCTTCTTTGATCATGCGCTGGGCGAGATTGCGGGCGGCCTCGGTGAACTGGGGATCGTTCAGGGTTACCAACGCCTGCAACGGCGTGTTGGTGCGCGGTCGTTCCACCATGCATTTCTCGCGTGTGGGCGCATCAAAAATTGTCATTGAAGGCGCGGGCGCAGAGCGTTTCCAGTAGGTGTACATACTCTTTCGGTAGAGGTTCTCACCGGTGTCTTGCCGGAACCGGACATTGCCGCCGAGGCTCACCTCGTTCCAGAGGCCGGGAGGCTGGTAAGGCTTCACACCGGGGCCACCGGCTCGATCCACCAGCAAACCGCTGACGGCGAGGGCGTTGTCGCGCACAAACTCGCCCTGTAAACGAAAGCGCGGGCCGCGGGCGATCAGGTTATTTTCCGGGTCCCGATTGTAGAGCTCACGATTTAGTTTGGAGGATTGCCGGTAGGTGGCGCTCATGACGATTTGTTTGAAGGTGTGTTTTATATTCCAGTTGTTCTTTACGAAGTCCGTGGCCAACCAATCGAGCAGGGCAGGATGTGTAGGCCAGGCGCCTTGCGTGCCGAAATCGGAAACAGATTTTACAATGCCTTGGCCGAAGAGTAGGGACCAGTAACGGTTTACTGCCACGCGCGCAGTAAGCGGATGATCGGGGCGTGTGAGCCATTGAGCCAAGCCAAGTCGATTGGCCGGGGAGCCCTCGGGCATGGGCGGCAGAAAAGCCGGTACGCCGGGTTTGATCACTTCCTCCTTAAGTGGATGTTCATAATGACCGCGCTCCAGCACGAAAGTTTTACGCATGTTTCCAAGGTCGCCCATGATCATGGTATTGACCTTGCTTTTGTTTGCTGCAGCGATCTCTGCTTCGGCAGCGCGTTTTTCGGCTAGGAGCTTTCGGTGGGGTTGATCGATGTTATTGAGATAATGGTTGAGCAACGTTTCCGTTTGCTTCGGGGAGCGTTTATCTGAAGCGATGGCGAGTAGGGGGGTAATGGGATTACTGCCGCTGACGGCGCTGATGTCAGCGATAACCAATTCCCGGCCGTACAAGCGCACGTCGTCGATCTCAATGTTGTTGGCTTGCGCCGAATTGAAGCGGCGGCCAATTCGGAATTCTTTTGGCGTTTGAATGGTGCCTGTTAGTCCGTCAGCTTCGATATTGTGTTCCTGTACTTTGCCGTTAATGTAGATTTTGGTGCCGGCGGCCTTGCCCTTACCGTCATAAGTGACGAACACATGTGTCCACTTTTTGGCAGGCACTTTGGCTTTACTGACAACCTTAATCGCGTTGTCCTGCCATTTGGAAATGAGGTGTGTGCCCACAGAACCTTGCTGCAGCCATAGGTCGAATCCGCGGAAGGCATTCCCTTCATTCATTTTACTAAAGAGTGCGCCGTTGGCGTTACCGGCATCTGGTTTTACCCAGCAACCGAAACTGAAGGGCTGATTCCATTCCGGCGGTTGTACGTCCTTTACGTTAATGAAGCCGTTGCCTTCCACGCGAAAGGCTTGGCCAGACTGGCCAGCGACCGTGCGTCCGCCGCCTTCCCATTTGACCTCATTCTTCTCATTCACAAAGTCGGCGCCCTTGCGGTCCTTGAATTCATCGAGCGGAAAATGAGCCAGCAATCCGGCTGGTTCATTTGGTTGGGCGTCCACGTTTTTTGCGGCTTCGACTGTCCATTTCTCGAACGCGGCCTGCACGCCTTTGCGGTAGGCGGCGATCTTTTCATTGGCAGCTTTCAGCTTGGCCTCGGCGGCTTGGCGCTTGGCTTGGCTTTCCTTGCTGATGACATCGACCATTGGCGGGGCGTTGCCGCCACGAGTTTGTTTGCCGCTGTCGGCGTTGTTATTGAAGAACGCAAAAAATTCGTAGTATTCTTTGTGCGATATGGGATCATACTTATGGCTGTGGCATTGAGCGCATTCGATGCTGAGACCGAGGAAGACATTGCCGGTGGTCTTCACACGATCGACCACGTATTCCACGCGGTATTCCTCCACGATCAAGCCGCCCTCATCGGTGGTCCCATGGTTGCGGTTGAAGCCGGTGGCGATTTTCTGATCCACCGTAGCATTGGGAATGAGATCGCCGGCGAGCTGTTCGGTGGCGAAATCCTTGAAGGATTTGTTGGTGTGATACGCGTTGATCACCCAATCGCGCCATGGCCACATGGTGCGTGGGCCGTCGGCGTGGTGCACGCTGCTGTCGCCATAACGTGCTACGTCCATCCAATGAAGGGTCATCCGTTCGGCGTACGACTTGGAAGCGAGTAGGCGGTCGACGATTTTTTCGTAAGCGTTCGGGCTCTTGTCATTCACGAACGCATCCACTTCCGCTAAGGTCGGCGGCAGTCCGATGAGGTCAAAGGTTACCCGGCGAATGAGTAGCTCCCGTGTCGCTTCCGTTGTGGGCTCGAGGCCGTTGGCCTCGAGTTGTTTCAGGACAAAATGATCAATTGGGTTGTGACCCCATTTCAATTTGCCCTTATGCGGCGTTGGAGTTTTGGGGCTGATAAACGCCCAGTGCCCCTCGTATTTGGCGCCTTGTTCAATCCAGCGCTTGAAAAGAGCAATCTCTTTAGGCGTTAACGGTTTCTTGGCTTTGGCCGGCGGCATGAGCTCATCGCTGTCGGTGGAAATGATGCGCGCCCAGAATTCACTATCGGCGAGTTTGCCGGCCACGATGACGTTGGCTTTTGCTTCCGCTTCCACATCCAGACGCAGCTTGCCTTTACGGCGTTTTTCGTCAGGACCATGGCAGGTGAAACATTTGTTGGAAAGGACGGGTCGGATATCCCGATTGAACTGCACGGTCTCAGGCAGTTTTTCTTCGCTGAATAGCGGGAATTGAAGGGTTAGAATCCCCGCCAACAGCATGAAGCGCCAAATCATCATCGGATAAAGACGATAGCAAATTTGCGCTATTCGAGCAAATCTGAGGTTATTCGGAATCTTCGGTTTCCAGCGTGGCTGAATCCTCAAGGTTTAGCCCGATAATTTTTTCCATCGGCCGTTCCAGCGCTTTGGTGCGGGTGCTGTTGAGATCATCGAAATGTTTCTGGGTGGTGGCCAACGATTTGCCTACCGACTCGACCTTCTCGTTGTACTTAACCCATTGCTCACTGAATTTCTGAACCAACTGCTGCAGGTCACCGGCGCGTTGTTCCACGGCAAAGCTGGCTACGGACTGGCGGATGAGCGACAGGATGGCGTAAAGCGTAAGCGGAGAGCAAAGCACGATGCGCTTTTCCAGCGCGAAATCCATCAGCTCGTGGTCTTCCTGGTTGATGAAACTGTAAATGCTTTCGTTCGGGATGAAGAGCAGCACGTAATCCACCGTACCGCCGGCGGGATCAATATAGGACCGGCCGCTTACTGCCTTAACATGGCCGCGGATGTCGGTGAGGAACTGCTTCTTCTCGGTAGCACGCGTGGGCTCGTCTTCAGCCGAGAGAAATTGTTCGTAATGGGTGATCGGAAATTTCACGTCCATGTTCAGGCGTTTACCTTTGGGGAGGTGAAATGTGAAGTCCGGCCGGTCGCTGCCTTCAGTGGTTTGTTTGTCGTAATTTTTCCCCTCCAACATACCAAGCAGATTGAGGATATCTTCAACCATCCGTTCGCCCCATTGGCCGCGGGCTTGACTACTGGAAAGAATTTGACGCAGTTGATTGGTGGTCTCGGTCAGATTTTCAATGCGCTTGGTGGAACTCTCCACCTGGCCATGCAACCGGGCGGTGCCTTGGTTGAGCTGCAGGATCGAGGTGGTGATGTTTTGCAGGCTGGTGTCGATCAGTTCCTTTTTCTGGTTTAACTGCTCGCCCGAATGCTTCTCTAATTTCTGGAATTCACCGCGAGCCAGCTCCAGGAACTGCGATTGGTTTTCGGTCAGCGCCTGACGGGAAAGATTGCCGAAAGCGGCCTCGAGTTCCTCTTCCGAACGCCGCCGATCCTCCAGCTCGCGCTGTTTCATCTGCCAAACGACAAATCCGCCCACGACAAAGCCGCCGACAAACAAAATGATGGGCAAGGCCACCTCCATGCCCAAGAATCAAACGGAGGCTATCAAAAGGCAAGTGAAATGGCTTATCTAATTGCATGGTCCGATGGGGGAGGGGTTTGAGGCCCAGTTACGTTGGTTCAAAAGTGATCCTCATGTTTATGTCGGCCACATATGCAACTGAAACAATTTCTCCGGTAATGCCATCGTCGCATCAATGTAGTTTCCATTGAGAAGTAGGCGTTTACCGTAAACTCTATCGGATAAACTGACTAACTTGAGACATTCACTCGCAACGCTTCGCTGGTCGTGATCCACGACTGGATGGCACAGCATTGGCTTTGACTCGGGGGAGCGAAATGACTATGTTCACCGCCGACCCGGCCGGAGAGGTGGCAGAGTGGTCGAATGCACTGGTTTGCTAAACCGGCGTAGGGGGTATTCCTTCTACCGGGGGTTCGAATCCCCCCCTCTCCGCCATTCTTCCTATGTCTGATGCTCCGCTCAAGGTGCTGTTGGCCCGTTCGGATGGGCTGGTGATTGCCGATTACCTGTTGGGGGAAGGTATTTATGTGATCGGCTCAGGCGCCGGGGCGCAATTAAAAGTGGACACAGCCGCGGAGTTGCATGCCCGCCTCGAGGTGAGCGAGGCGGGGTTTTTCATTGAAGACACTTCCGGGTCAGGCGGCGGGACCTTTCTTGATGGGGCCGCCGTGCTCGGGCGAGTGCGGGTTTATCCGGGGCAAACTATTCAGGCCGGAGATTGCTGGATCCAGCTTCAGTCGAATCAACCGGAATCGGGTTCATCACAGATTCTCGCCGCCCGTTACAAGCTGGTAAAGCAACTCGGTCGTGGCGGTCGCGGTGAAGTGTGGTTGGCTGTGGATGAACAGACCGGTGATGAGCTGGCCATTAAGCGGTTGCCCGCTGAACTGGCCGGCGATACGGCCGCCCTGAGTGATCTCACAAGGGAAGTGCAAAAGAGCCGCAACCTGGATCACCCCAACATCATCCGCATTCACGAACTGGTGCAACCCGAGGGTGAGCCAGCTTTTGTAACGTTAGAATATGTGGACGGACAAGACCTCGCTTCGCTTCGTTTGCAGCAGCCCGGCCATTTGTTTGCATGGGAAAATTTGCGGCCCTTGATGACGCAGCTTTGCGATGCCCTTGAGTATGCGCATCAACATAAGATTGTGCATCGCGACCTCAAGCCCGCCAACATGTTGGTGGATCGGCACGGCAATTTGAAGTTGGCGGATTTCGGGATCGCCGCGACTATGGCCGAAAGCTTGAGTCGATCCTCCATGCAGGGCAGCGTGAGTGGTACGTCTGTCTACATGAGCCCGCAACAAATGCGGGGTGAACTACCACGAGCCAGTGATGACCTGTATGCATTAGGCTCCACCTTTTACGAGTTACTCACCAGCCGTACGCCCTTTTACAGTGGCGATATTACTTATCAGGTGCTCAATGAAATGCCTAAGTCGCTCGCGGATCGTGTCCAGGAATTGGGTCTGCAAAATCAAGTGCCTGATGCGGTATGCGCCATGATCATGGCGTGTCTGGCTAAGGATCCGGCGCATCGTCCACCTAGCGCGGTGGCGGTTGAGGAATGGATTTCCAGCGGCGCGATTGAAATGCCACCGGTTACGGCTCCGCCCACACTGCCGTCGATACCCGCGACACTAGGACATGCACCATCGGATTTACCGCCTCCTCCCGTAGCGGTGCCGGCACCAGCATCGCCACCCACGGTTCATCAACGGGTTGCTGCTGGATGGGCCGGAATCGAAACGCGCGATAATCCCTGGTATCAAGGGTTTATGGCCGTGGCGGCTTTGTTTGCGTTGCTGCTCGTGGTGGGTTTAAAAGGTGCTCCTCGGCAGGAGATTGTTCCCAGCGTTGTGAAGATTCTTATTCTGTGGGCGATTCTGTCGGCAATCGGGACATATTTATTGAAGCCCAAGCGATTTTTCTGCAGTGAGTGTGGTGGAAAGCTTGAAAACGATAAACCGGTTCCTTGTCCGCATTGTGGTGTGGCACTCAGCTGAATGTTGCCAGCGTACGGCCGCTCCACTAGATTTCCTTGATGCAAGCGCGCATAATTTTCCTAGCCTGTATAACGTTGTTCATCGCAGCAGGCTGTTCCTCATTTGATCGCGACTGGAAACAAGCTTCCAGTCAGGATTTTAACGGCATGGAGGGTCGCTGGATTGGTCGATGGCACAGCGATTATAATCAGCACAATGGAGTTTTACGCTGTCTCTTGATGAAAAAGGAAGACAGCACCTATTTCACACGGTTCCACGCCAAATATAAATGGGGACTGCTGACGATTAGTTATCCGTACGACATGGACATGACCATTACGCAAAATGGCGCCAAATATAAATTCACCGGCGAGGCTGACCTCGGCAAGCTCGCCGGTGGGGTTTATCAATACGATGGCGCCGGAACGACCAATCGAATCGATATCAACTACCGCGCCGATAAGGATCACGGCACCTTCAAGCTCGAACGCCCTGAGGACTCTGAATAATGAGTGATGACACTAAGGAGACGCCGGCCAAGTGGTATCACGGCATCACTAAATATCAGTGGCTGATTCTTGCCATCGCCTGCGCAGGCTGGATCTTTGATGTTTATGAGGGGCAAATTTTCAATATCACCCGGGGTGACATGCTCAATGATCTGCTCTCTGGTATTGAGGATGAGGCGGCCAAAAAGGCGGCGATTGATAAGTGGGGTGACTGGTTTTTGGCTGCTTTTCTCCTCGGCGGGACGGCCGGTGGTTTGTTGTTTGGTTCGTTGGCTGATCGCTACGGTCGCCGTCCGATAATGATCGCCACCATCTTGACCTACTCGGTCTTTGCTGGCCTCACATATTTCGCAACTGAATTGTGGCAGGTGGCGACGTTACGTTTTTTTGTGGCTATGGGGGTTGGTGGAGAATGGGCCGTGGCAGCAGCCTTGGTCGCCGAGGTGTTCCCAAAACATGCTCGGACACATGCTTCCGGGATTTTCCATGCTTCAAGTGTGGTAGGTACTTGGATGGCTGCGATCGCGGGAATCGCTGTGGGCACACAGTGGCGCCTGGCGTATCTGATTGGCGTCATCCCGGCGTTATTGGTGGTGTGGGTGCGCGCGAAGGTAAAAGAACCAGAGGGCTGGAAAGATGCCCAAAAGAACAAGAACGAACAGGCGGGAAGTTACTTAGATTTATTCGGCGACGCCCGTTGGCGGAAACACGCATTGCTCGGCATGGCCCTAGCAGCGGTAGGCTTGGCTAGTTTTTGGGCTGTGGGTGTTGCTACTCAGGGTCTTGCAAAAAATATGCTGCTTGCTGAGGGTGTGACTGAGGCCGCGGCAGCTTCAAAGGCAAAATTCGCGTATGGCATTGTGCAAACGGTAGGAGCTGGAGTGGGTCTGCTTTCGTTTGGGCCGTTATGTGCGTGGCTGGGGCGACGCCAGGCATTTGTCTTTGGGCACATCGGCGCTTTCTTGATTGTGCCCATTACCTGTTATTTGCCGCAAACGTATGATCAGTTGTTGTTTATCCTGCCGGTGTTCGGGTTTTTCACATTATGTATGCACGCGGGGTACGCTGTTTATTTTCCGGAACTATTTCCCAACCATCTCCGGGCGACGGGGACCAGTTTCTGTTTCAATGTTGGGCGTATTGTGGCGGCCCCAATGTTGATCCTCTCGGGAATGGTTAAGGCTATGGAAGGCATTAACACACAGCTGGCCCTGAGCCTATTGGCGACGACGTTCTTGTTAGGCTTGGTGGTCGTGGCGTTTCTACCGGAAACCAAGGGGCAGGATTTGCCGGAGTGATTATTCGAGGGTAAAGCCGGCGGCGGGAAAGGTGGTCATCCGCATTTCGTGGGAGCCGTTGGCGCGGGTGAGTTCGTAAAGAAATCGGATGTCGTCGCCGTGGGGTTGGGCATCGATGTAACGCAACGAACCTGTGGTGTGTGGGCTGGTAATGCACGGTCCTTCCGGGGTGAGCACGGTCCAGTTTTTCAAATCCTCAGAAACAGCTAGGCCGGTGCGTTCCTCATAGTTTTGGTGGTGTCCTTCGCTACCATCGTAAAAGGCGTAATATTTGCCGTTGAGAGGCAGCACGCTGTTGATGCGGCGGCAGTATTTATCCCAAGCCGTGTCGCCTTCGGGCTGAAGGACGATGCCTTGCCACTCCCACTCGTCCAGATTATCCGAGGTGGCCAGGGCAGTGGCGCTAACGCATTCGCCGGTATTAAAAATATCCAGAGTATTGTGTGAGCTGTCGCTGGTCGCGGCGGTGTTGATAGCCACACTGAGGAACATGGAGTAGTGGTCATTCTCTTCAAGAATCCACGGATCCTTCACGCCTTCTAAACCTAGATCGGCAGCGGTGAACAGGCGTTTCGTGTTAGCGGGATCCAGATCCGAGATGGTATCGGCAGTGTTGACAGTAGTGCACCAGCGGCCGTCCTCGGGTGCCACGTAACTGGTGAAATAGCGGAAGCGACCATCGGCACCGCGGCGGAGGGTGCTTTTCTCGATGGACGCGGATTCGTAAGCGTCCTTGTGCACGCTCCAAATATCCTCAAAGGTCTTAAAATCAGTGGTCTTGGCAATGCGTGATTCACCGCCGCGATCAGGTTCCACGCCGCGCGGTCGTCGGATGCGGTAGCAAATGTAACCCGCTTGATCGGTGTCATCCCAGACCCAACCGGGCGCGCCAGCCCAGTAGCCTTGTTCGTCGCCTACGGGTTCGCGGACGAGGTCGCCGTTGAGGAGGGCGTCGTTAATCGGATGTTTGCTCATTGGATTGTAATTATTTTTCGTTTGCGGATGGATTCCTCGGCAGCGATGGCCAGCAACGTACCGTCGATCGTGTTGGCCACGGAGGTTAACGGCGCTTGGCCTGTACGGACGGCTTTAATAAACGCCGGATGCATTTCCGCAAAGCCCAAATGTCCGCCCCAACCGACGCCGCGTTTAGCTTTCACGCGAATCACGCGCGGCGCGCCTTTGCGTTTGCCGTTTTCCCAATGGAGGATTTGCAGGTTGTCCAGATCGGTCTGCAGCACGCCGGTTTCGCCCACGACGCCCATCTCGAGTGTCTCCTTGGGCGGCTCGTGCGCGAACAGGCTAAGATGCAGCGTACCCTTGGCTCCATTGACGTATTCCCAGCTGGCGGTGGCGTGGTCATGCACCTGATTGGTGCCCGGAATGACACGGTTCACGGCGTTGCTGCCGAAGGCACTGACGCGCTTGGGGCGCGCGTCGAGCCACCAGTTCATTAAATCGAAGTGATGACAATTCTTGTCCACGAGGCAGCCGCCGCTCTTGCGGCGATCCTGAATCCAGTCACGGCTTTTTGGCTGGAAGGGGCCTCGGAACTCCTTGCACCAGGTCATGTGCGGTATGCCGACGGCGCCGCGGTCGATCAAATTTTTGATCTTCGCGAAATACGCCGAGTAGCGCAGCTCATGGCCTATCATCAACACGCGATCGCTCTTTTGCGTTGCCCGGAGCAGTTTCCGGCATTCGGCGGCCGTGATGCCCACAGGCTTTTCCAGGAAAACATGTTTACCGGCCTTCATGGCCTCCAGCGTCAACGGCACATGTGTGAAGTTGGGCGAGGAAATCACGACGGCGTCCAGATCAGATTGGATGAGGTCGGATTCCTTTTTATGCAGGGCCATGTCCGGCGCGACCTCCAGTGCGCGCTGGATGCGCTCCGGATTACTGGCGCATAGGGCGACGGCCTCGGCTTGCCCGCGACATTCCTGATGGAAGAGCTGTAGATGACTGTAGCCCATGGCGCCTACCCCGATAAAACCCATGCGAACCTTGCGTGCCATGTCGGGACTCTGCCTGACGGAATGCCGTGTCTGCAAGCATGAGTACGTATAAGTGGGTTGTGAGGATCAACCGCCATTGACTAGGGGGCATTAAACCCGTTTCATCGCGGATGCCTTTCGTTACACATCTGGAATGTGCCTATTGCGATCAAGATTTTCCGGCTGGAGAAGTGCATGGTCTTTGCACTAGCTGTAACCGGCCACTCTGGGTGCGTTATGATCTGGATCAGGTTAAGCAAGAGTTCCCAAAGAAGGCGCTTTTTGGGCGGCCGCCCACTTTGTGGCGTTATCTCGAGCTACTACCGCTGGAGGATCCGGCAAACATCGTTTCCCTAACCGAAACCATCACACCCATTCTTCCGGCCAAACGTTTGGGTGCAGAGTTCGGGTTGGAGAATTTATTGATCAAAGACGAAAGCCGCCTGCCCACCGGCAGTTTCAAAGCGCGTGGGATGGCGATGGCGGTCACCATGGCAAACGAACTGGGCCTGAAACGGTTGGCAACGCCTACAGCTGGGAATGCCGGTGGCGCACTGGCGGCGTATGCGGCCCGGGCCGGGATGGAGTCCTGGGTGCTCATGCCTGAAGATACGCCGGTGATTAACCAGAAGGAATGTCTGCTGCACGGCGCCAAGGTGTTTGCGGTAAACGGGCTGATTGATGATTGCGGCCGGTTGATTCGAGAGGGCATAAAGGAGATGGGGTGGTTTGATGTCTCGACCCTCAAGGAGCCGTATCGGATCGAGGGCAAGAAAACGATGGGGCTGGAATTGGCGGAACAGTTTGAGTGGGAACTGCCCGATTGGATTTTGTATCCCACCGGTGGCGGTACGGGCCTGATCGGTATGTGGAAGGCGTTTGACGAATTGGAAACGTTGGGTTGGCTCAAGAGTGGCAAACGACCGAAGATGGTTTCCTGTCAAAGCGACGGGTGTGCCCCGATTGTGCAGGCGTTTGAATCCGGCGCCCGCCATGCCAAGCGGGTGGACAATGCCGCTACGGTGGCTAGTGGCCTGCGTGTGCCGCAAGCGGTCGGGGATTTTATGATTCTCGAAGTCGTGCGCGATAGCGGCGGTGTGGCCATGAGCGCGCCTGAAGGTGATATTTCTAATTGGATGCAGTTGGCCAATTCCATGGAGGGCATCGCTGTGTGCCCGGAAACAGCCGTGTGCCTCGGCGTGTTGGATCAGTTAATGGGGCAGGGGAAGATCCAGCCCAAGGACCGCGTGCTGGTGTTTAATACCGGCGCGGCGCAGAAATATCCGGAAAGTGTGGCGGCGGAGTTACCTCGAATCGATATGAACCAGCCGATCGACTGGGGCAATTTAACGGGATAACTATTCTTCGCGCGGCTTTAGTTGCGGAAAGAGGATCACGTCGCGGATACTTTCCTGGCCGAGGAGCATGATGCAAAGGCGATCGATGCCGATGCCGATGCCACCGGCGGGCGGCATGCCGTGCTCCAGCGCCACGAGAAAATCTTCATCTAACTTCTGCTGTTCACCGCCGGCCTGTTGCTCAAGGCGTTCGCGTTGTTCGATGGGGTTGTTTTGCTCCGTGTAGGCCGGGGCAATTTCCTGGCCATTGATGCAGCACTCAAAGACCTCCACGCAATCGGGATCTTCGGGCGATAGCTTTGCGAGTGGAACGAGTTCCTTGGGGAGGTGAGTGACGAATGTCGGTTGTATGAGTGTGGGTTCGATGAGTTTTTCGAACACCGCATTGGTCACCTCGAAATCTGCCTCTTCCGGGTCGACCTCAATCTTAAGTTCCTCCGTGGCGCGAGCGCGGCGTTGTTCTGTCGTGAGCTCGAACCAATCGTTTCCGGCCTTTTCTCGGACCAGATCCTTATACTTTGCGCGCCGCCAGTCGGGCGTGAGGTCAATCGTCTTGGTGACATTGCCTTCCTCGTCCTTTTGCTCAATGACCATTGTGCCAAGCACTTTCTCGGACACGTGACAGATCATCGATTGCAGGAGCTCCATCATGGTTTCGTAATCGCCGTAAGCCTCGTAGGCCTCGAGCATGGTGAACTCCGGGTTATGCCGGCGCGAGATGCCTTCGTTGCGGAAGTTTCGGCCGATCTCAAATACTCGATCAATGCCGCCAACCAGCAGACGTTTAAGGTACAGCTCCAGAGCAATGCGCATAAAGAAGTCGCGCCCAAAGGTGTTGTGATGCGTGACGAAAGGCCGCGCGGCGGCACCGCCAGGGATGGCCTGCATTATGGGCGTCTCCACCTCCACATAGCCCCGTTCGTTGAGGAAATTGCGAATCTCGCGAATGATCGTACTGCGCTTCAGAAACGTATCCCGCACCTTATCGTTGGCAATCAGATCAAGATAGCGCTGGCGATAGCGGAGTTCCTGATCGGCGAGGCCGTGCCATTTATCGGGCGGTGGGCGCAGGGATTTAGCGAGCACGACATAATCGGTGACCTTCACGCTGATCTCGCCGGTCTTGGTGGTAAACAGCGCGCCGTTGGCACCTACGAAATCCGCCAGATCGAGCCCCTTGAAAATCTTGAACGCCTCTTCCCCGACATCGTTTTTGCGGATGAACAACTGGATACTGCCGCTGGTGTCCTTGATGTGTGCGAAAATGGTTTTGCCCATCTCCCGTTTGGAAACCAGCCGGCCAGCGACAGCCACAAGTCGTTCCTCCTCGTAGTTTGCCTTAGCCGCTCCGCAGGTTTCGCTGGGGGTAAACTTGTTGGCAAACGGATCAATACCGGCCTCCGCCAGAGCAGCGAGGTTGGCGCGGCGTTGTTCGATGAGTTGATTCGTGTCTTCCACGGGGGCAAATCAATACGGATTGCGCGCGAAAGTGCAACCCTTTGTGGTTGAAACTTGGCCCAATCCCCTTGAAGAATCGCGGATGCGATTTGTTTTCACTTTTGTTGCGTTTTGTTTCTGTGTGATTGCCGCTCAGGCGGAATTGGCCGGGAGCCGACCTAATTTGGTGCTGATCATTGCCGATGATATGGCTTGGGATGACTGTAGCTTGTACGGAAACAAGGGTTTGCCGACACCGAATATTGACCGGATGGCGGCGGAAGGAATGCGGTTTGACCGGGCGTTTCTGACCATCAGCTCCTGCAGCCCCAGTCGCGCTAGCATCATCACCGGTCGATATCCACACCAAACTGATGCCGAACAGTTGCACTGGCCGATCCCCAAGGAGCAGATCACCTTTTCTGAACGCCTCATGAAGGCGGGTTATTGGACCGCTTCGGTGGGGAAATTTCACATGGGCGAAGCGATGAAAAATCGGTTCGATAAAGTGATCGAAGCGGACATGAGTGGATTCATCGCGAGCGCCAAGGGCACGTTTCAGGAATCCGCCAAGGGCGATGCCAAGAGTGGTGCCAGCGAATGGGTACGGACGCTCAAGGAACGCCCCAATAATAAGCCGTTCTTCCTGTGGTTGGCTGCGCTCGATCCGCACCGGCCGTATGATCAAAAGATTCTCAAGAACCCAACGAAACCCAGGGACGTGACGTTGCCGCCGTACGTGCCAGATACGCCGGAGGTGCGTGGTGATTACGCATTGTATTACGATGAGATTCGCCGGTTGGATCGGTTTGTTGGCGAAGTATTGGCTGAGCTAAAGCGACAGAAGGTCGATGACAATACGCTGGTAATGTTTATCAGCGACAATGGTCGGCCGATGCCGCGGGATAAGACGACTCTGTATGACAGCGGCGTGCGCACGCCATGGATTGTTCGCTGGCCCGCCAAGGTCAAGGCCGGCACGGTGAACCCGAATCTCGTGAGTTCCGTGGATATTGCGCGGACCTTCATGGATTTGGCGGGAGCTAAATACGGGGATACTTTCGTGGGCAAGAGCTTTGCGCCGATGCTGGAAAATCCTAAGGCCAGCATTCGCGATTTTGCCTTTGGGGAAAAGAACTGGCATGATTTCTCCGACCGTTGCCGATATGTGCGCGATGAGCGGTTTAAATACATCCGCAATTTTTATCCGCACTATCCGAACACGCCCTCTGCCGATGCGTTGCGCAGCCCGGTCTTTCGCACCATGCAAAAGCTGCGCGACTCTGGGAAACTGAACGCGGCCCAAATGAATTGTTTTATCAAGCCGCGTCCGAAGGAGGAATTGTACGATCTGGAAAACGACCCGTATGAACTCAATAATCTGGCCGGCAAGCCGCAATACGTCACGCACTTGAAGCGTTTGCGGGCGGAATTGAAGGGCTGGCAAAAACGCACGGACGACCGCGAGCCGGAATTCGAGGCACCGGATGAATTTGATCGCGAGACCTGCCTGCCGCTACCTGTGCGTCATCGTCCGCGGGCCTCCAAGGCGGAGATGTTAAAGCAGTTTCGGGAAAAGGGCCGCATCGAATAGTTGAAACGCATTGCGGCCTGCATCTTGGATCGGTAGCCTCCCGGCGTCATGATTTATTGTACCAAGCGCCTTGCCTTGTGCCTGATGGCGATCGTTGCTTTTGGGTTCACCCCGCAAACCATGGAAGCTAAAGAAAAAAAGAACCGTGTGTTGCGACATGTGGTGTGTTTCAAATTCAAGGACACCGCAAAAGCTTCTGAAGTGGATGTGGTTGTGAAGGCGTTTGCCGCTCTGGAAAAAAAGATTGCAGCCATCAAGGATTTTGAGATGGGCACGAATAATAGCCCTGAGGGATTGGATAAGGGGTTCACGCATTGTTTCGTGGTGACCTTTGACGATGAACAGGGCCGTAAGGAATACCTGCCCCATCCGGAGCACAAGAAATTCGTGGGACTGCTGAAGCCCATTCTCGACGACGTGTTTGTCATCGATTACTGGGCAGCGGCGGATTAGCCCTGAAGTAGCGTCATTACCAATGCGACTATCGCAACGATGCCGATGACGGTGATGACGATGATGTAAATTTTCACCCAACCGGATTTGCGGGTCTTAAAGGGGGACGCGCTGGGGTCGGCGGAGCCAAAATCACTGGGTTCGATGGCCTTTGGAGTATTGGATATGACGGCTGTTTCCCGTTTCATGCTTTCCACGGCGTTGGGGTCATCCACCAATTGGAAATGAATGCTGCCCGCCTGAAGGATGTGGCCGGCGGATAAGGGGACCGGCTGGGCTTGGGCAATGGGTTGTTCGCTGACAAAGCTGCCATTCTGAGACCCTAAATCCTGATAAAAAATCTGTCCATTTTCCACATCAAACTGACCATGTTGGGCAGAGATAGTTGAGTCGGGAACGAGAATGGTGGCGTCTCCCGCGGACCCCAGAACATGGGTGCCATCGGTTAACTCGAAAGGACCGCCTTGGGTTCCTTCGGTGATAATGTAGAGTAGCGTAGCCATGCCTCAAACAACGCTCCTACTTTTCGGTCGGGCTTTTTTATATAAATAACTTTTTCAGGGGTGTCAAGGGTCACACTTTCGCGACCATGTCCCGAAAACGCTGAAACAGCGGCTGCGAGTCGTGCGGGCCCGGGGAGGCCTCGGGGTGGTATTGCACACTGAAGACCCGCTTGGACCGATGCTTTAGTCCTTCGACGGTTTGATCGTTTAGGTTGATGCGATCCACCTGCACCTCATCCGGGAGAGCATTGTCATCCACGGCGAAGCCGTGGTTTTGGGAAGTAATTTCAATTTGGCCGGATTCCAAATCTTTCACCGGTTGATTGGCCCCGCGATGGCCGAATTTGAGCTTGAAGGTCTTGGCGCCGAGCGCCTGCCCCAAAACCTGATGGCCGAGGCAAATCCCAAAAGTAGGTAAGCCATGATCTATAAGCTCCTTTACGTTGCGTACCGCATAATCTAGGGCTGCCGGGTCACCGGGGCCGTTGGAGAGGAAGAGGCCGGCGGGTTGATAGCATTGTACCTCTTCAGCCGTGGCCGTGGCCGGTACGACCTGCACCTTGAATCCATGGCGACGCAGGCACCGAAGGATGTTGTATTTTATTCCGAAATCAAATGCGACAATCGGAATTTCCGCCGCCGGGAGTGTGGGCGGGGCAGGGGAGGAATCCGCGCCTTGGGGGAGGGTGAACTCCTCATTCGGCTGCTCATGTTCGTCCCAGGCAAAAGGCTCCTTGTGAGTGACCACCTTCGCGTAGTCCGCGCCGACCATGCCGGGCCAATCGGCTGCTTGTTGGCGGGCTTCCTCATCCGAAAGATTCTCGGTACTGATCACGCCATTGAGTGCGCCGCGCACGCGCAGTTTTTTGGTCAACGCCCGCGTGTCGATGCCTTCAATGCCCGGAATGCCGTTGGCCTTGAGGTAGTCATTCAATGATTCGCTCGAGCGCCAGTTGCTGACGATCGGCGACAGTTCGCGCACAACAAAGCCGGAGACATGCGGTTGGTAGGATTCGATATCCTCCGGATTGACCCCGTAATTTCCAATCTCAGGATAGGTCATGGTCACGATCTGCCCCTTGTAAGAGGGATCCGTCAGGATTTCCTGATAACCGGTCATGGAGGTGTTGAAACACACCTCACCGCAGGACGTGGCGCTGGCGCCAAATCCTTTGCCGTGAAAAACCGTACCGTCTTCTAACGCGAGAATTGCCATGGGGCGGCCGTGAAGCCGGGCGATACTAGGAATGCGGCCCTGATGGGTCAAGCGGCCACATAAAAAAGGCGCAGCCAGTTGTTGGCCGCGCCGGTGAATAAGTGTGCGCCTATTGGAACTTTGCGTCCTTGAGCATTTTGATATAAGCCTCGACTGAGTTGGGGCCGAAGCCCACTTTCTTGAGCAGCTCCTTGCCGCTGGCATCTAGTACAAACACGGTCGGGTAGCCGCGAATTCCGTATTCCTTGGCCTGAGTGCGATTGTAGGCGTATTGCTCTTTGGTGATTTTGCTACGATCGCGTGGGAAATCCAGCTCCACCAGCACGAGATTTTCCTTCGCGTAATCTTTGAAGGCCTGTTTATCAAACACATTTTTCTTTAGGGCCTTACAGGGCGGGCACCAATCCGAGCCGGTGAATTCAAGCAAGATAAGTTTTTTGTGGGTTTTGGCGATTTTTTTGGCGTCTTCAATGTTGGTGAGCCATCCTTTTTCGGCATAGGTGCCGTGACTGAAGGCTATGAGGGTAATAAGGGCGATGAGTGTTTTCATAGGGATTTGAGTTGATCGAGTTTAGGCCATTTCCGCCTCGGCACGCCACACAATTTTGCCGCCCACCACTGTCATAGTGGGTCGGCCCTTGAAGGTCCAGCCATTGAAGGGGGTATTGCTGCTCTTGCTTGGGCTTATGCTGGCATCAAAAACCCATTCGGCATCTGGGTCAATCACCGTCACATCCGCATCCGCACCTTCGCTCAGCGTTCCCTTGGGTAGTTTGAGGAGACGGGCAGGATTCACGGTGTATTTGGCGATCAGATCGGGTAGCTCAAGATGGCCTTTGTGGTGAAGGAAGGTCAGTGAGACGGCCAGCTCCGTTTCCAGACCAGTGATGCCGAAGGGTGCGTAGTCGAATTCCACATCCTTTTCATGTGCGCAATGCGGGGCGTGGTCGCTGGCAATAATCTCCAATGTACCATCGGTGAGCCCTTCAATGACTGCGGCGCGATCATCAGCCGAGCGAAGCGGGGGGTTCATTTTGAAATGCGTGTCGTACGCTGGCCATTCCGTGCGTTGAGCCTCGGTCTGCAGTTCGCGGCCGTCTTCAGCCCAGAAATGTTCGCTGCCGCCGATCGTGGCATCGGTAAGAGTGAAGTGATGCACACATGCCTCGCCAGAGACTGGTACTCCGCGAGCTTTGGCTTGTCGGATCAATTCCACTGATTTGCCGCTGCTGATGTGCTGGCAATGAATGTGTGTGCCAGTGAGTTCGGCCAACTCGATATTTCGTGCGACAATCAAATCCTCGCCAGCCGCCGGCCAGCCTTTGAGTCCGAGATTGGTGCTCCAGTAGCCCTCGTGCATGACGCCGTCAGTTACGATGGAATAATCCTGGCAATGATCCATGACCGGCAGATTGAACATACCGGCATATTCCAGGGCGCGCCGCATCAGTTCGTTGTTTTGCACGCACTTACCATCATCGGTGATGGCCACTACGCCGGCGTCCTTGAGTGAGCCGATGGGCGACAATTCCTCCCCGGCAATGCCCAGTGTTATGGTGCCGGTGACGTAAACATTCACCGGAGCCGCCGCGGCGGCGCGTGCTTGAATCAGCTTTACCGTGGCCGGGCTGTCGATGGTGGGGGAGGTATTGGGCATGCAGACGACCGTGGTGAATCCGCCGGTGGCCGCTGCGGCCGCGCCTGTGGCGATGTCTTCCTTGGCCGTTTGGCCGGGTTCGCGAAAATGCACATGCAGATCAATCAGGCCGGGGCACACCACTTGCCCCCTGCAGTCGATCACCTCCGCACCATCCGGTGTCGGGAGATCCGGGGCAATAGATTGAATTTTTCCGCCGGAAAGAAACACATCCGCGATTTCGTCGCGGTTATTGGCAGGATCCACCACGCGCCCGCCTTGAAGCAGCACCAAACTCATCGGCGTCACCATACCCGCTGCCCGATTGACAACGCAAGCGAACACGCTACAGTAACCCCGTTGCGGGTGTAGCTCAACGGTAGAGCGGGAGCCTTCCAAGCTCTTGATGAGGGTTCGATTCCCTTCACCCGCTCCATTATATTTCTGTATATCAGTCTTTATTCCCGCTATTAGCCAATAGCAGCGTTACCCTTAATATCACCGTTTATAGGCAGTTTCACATTTGAAAGTTGTTCATCTCTCTAATATTGTTTTTCTGCCCTTATAAGTAAGTCCATCAGCTATGGAAGCCTTTGAAGCGTGCCCAGCCGTTACAGCTCCTGTAGCACATCAGATTGCGTTGAAAGCAACCGCGGGGGTGTTAATGATTTTTAATCTTAATTTCATTGCAAGTTAGTTGCAATAAATTCGGTTTTGCCGCAAACTTCATGGAAATAACGAATTCAATGTGAAAATCTCACATGTTTTTAATTAGATGGGTTCAATTATGATGAAAAAAAAAGATCGTGACGCTTTCACGTTGATTGAGCTTTTGGTTGTCATAGCGATCATCGGTATCCTTGCAAGTATGCTTTTGCCGGCATTGGCTAAGGCAAAGGCCAAAGCAAATCGCATTAAATGCGTAAATAATCTTAAATCTTTAGCTTCGGCTTACGCTATTGGAAGCCCTCCGTGGAATTTAACGCCACGCTCCTTGGATGCTATGTATGGCGCGGCAGATCATGCTGATAGTCTTTGTATCGAGCATGTATGGAAACCTCTGGGTAAAGCCGTGTCTAACCCTGAAATTCTTACATCCCCTAGTGACCCGGAAACTCGAGCGCACTATGAGGGAGTCATGGCAGAAGGGTTTGATTGGGGCCATGTCGAGAGTTCAATGCAAAGCTATGCCGTTTATCTCGGAGCTTGCACCCAAAGGCCCAGTAATATTCTCATGAGCACACGTAACATCAACGCTCATCCCGAGGTTGAAAGATGGAAATGGAACTGGGGAATAGCAGCTCCAAATCCTGAGTTTGGAATAACTCTTTGGGAAGAAGGCGAAATTGAGGGTCATTTTCGAGGTGCTGATGAGGTTGGAAAAGAAGATGATGGGGGTCCTGGAGATAACTTTCACAGTCATGGTGGCCCTGAATTAGCTGAAATCACCATGGCCGGCCTCAATAAAAGCCAAGGTGGTCTTGCCCTTACTGATGGTTCAGCACGGCAATCAAATAATGCTGATGTAAAGAAGCAGTTAACTGCAATGATGAGATCTCGTGGAGGTACAACTGTGTTGCCAGCGCCGTTCGCAACACGCCCCTTTCTAGAGGAGGGTCATGCTCATGCTCATGGTAATCATTAGAGAGACTGTTTTTGCCTTAAACTGAAACCAATCATCTGCGTAATCAATATCTCCTAACATTCGGCCTTCCCAGATCCGAAGCCCTTGTTCTTTGGCGCATAACACGGTTGACTTATAAACTGTGCCGGAGCCCCAGTTGATTTCTTTAAATAATGAAGGGGTAGGGGTTTTCATTCCTATCATCCAATAACCGCCATCTTTGGATGGGCCTAGTACTAAATCATTCTTCTCTAAAGCATGGCCTGCTTCGATAAGGTCTTTCTCTTTAAGGTAAGGGCAGTCAGATCCAATTAGAAGGGTAGGTTCCGTTGCGTCATCGAACACTTTGCACATGCGTTCTCCCAAATTGCCTGGGCCCTGAGGTGTGGTCGTCCAGTTTTCCTGAGCCCATGGTATGACTTCGTTAATTGAATCATCAGGAGTAAAGCATAGATCGACTTTGGTTAGTTTTTTAATGCGACCAAGGACGGTTAGAGTTAATTCTTTATAAGCCTCTAACGCAGCCTTATCCCCAATAGATTTGGCTAAACGTGTTTTTACCTTTCCTAGGATTGGGGCTTTGACGAAAACTACAACTTTTGATTCTGGCATACTTGACTTTCGGGCTCAATCATTGTGCCATCGCTGACGGACTTCAACCCTCGGATATTGTGAAAAAAATTAACGTCGGCATTATCGGATACGGCTGGGCTGCTACGGCCCATATCGACGCCATCAACGCCACTGGCATGGCGCAGGTCACCAATGTGTACTCCTCGCGTTTGTTGGATGATGACGAGCTCAGCGTACGGCATGGTGGAAGGATAAAATCCACAGTGAACCTGAAGGACATTTATTCCGATCCGAACATCGATGTGATCGACATCACCAGCTACCCCTACCAACACGCCGATCAGGTGGTGGCGGCGGCCAAGGCCGGCAAGCATATCATTGTGGAGAAGCCGCTGACTTTGGCAAAACGCGATCTCAATCGCATGACTAAGGCGGTGAAACAGGCCAAGGTAAAAACGTGTGTCTGTTTTGAGGTTCGATTCTCAGCGGAATTTCTGACGCTCAAATCCGTGATTGATCAGGGGTTGGTCGGCAAGATTCATTACGGCGAGGTGGATTATTACCACGGCGTGGGACCGTGGTACGGCCAGTATCGCTGGAACGTTAAGAAAGAGGCCGGCGGTAGTAGCCTGCTTTCGGCCGGTTGCCACGCGATGGATGCGTTGTTGTATCTGATGGGCAACAAGGATGTGGTGGAGGTCTCCAGTCATTCCACCAAATCCAAGAACCGGATTTTCCAGAAATACGAATACGACACCACCAGCGTCTCGATCCTGAAATTCAAGGATGGCCGTATCGGTAAGGTGGCCAGCGTGATTGACTGCTTGCAGCCATACTACTTCCACACACACCTCGTGGGCAGTGAGGGCAGTATTTTGGATAACAAGTTCTACTCCAGTAAGATGGGTGCGCTGAACAAGAATGAATGGAGTACGCTGGCCACGCAGTTGGTGGACTCCGGCGATGTGAGTGATCACCCATATCAAACACAGTTCGAGGCATTCTTCAAGGCGCTGCGGGCAGGCAAGGAGATGCCGTACACAAGCCTTACGGATGCGGCCCGCTCGCATGAAATCATTTTTGCGGCGGACCAATCAGCGGCCACCGGTAAGCCGGTTCGAATCAAATAATCAACATGCCCAAGCCGTCGGCCATTGCCATCGGGGCGCACCCGGATGACATCGAATTCTACATGGCCGGTACGTTGCTTCAGTTGCAAGCCGTAGGTTGGACGATTCATTATTTCAACCTTTCCTCCGGTAATCTGGGCAGTTTGAAAATGCCGCCGGAAAAGACTGCTCGAACGCGGGCTAAGGAAGCGCGCCAGGCAGCCCGGGTTTTGGGGGCGACGTTTCACTCCAGCATTTGCCGAGATCTTGAAATTTTCTATACCGTCCCCACGCTGCGCAAAGTGGCGGCAGCCGTCCGTAAAAGCAAAGCGTCCATCGTACTGACGCATTCGCCGGTGGATTATATGGAAGATCACATCAACACCTGCCGGTTGGCGGTGACGGCGGCGTTTACACATGGGATGCCTAATTTCAAGACGACACCCGCTACACGTCCGTACGGCGATGATGTGACCGTGTATCACGCCATGCCGCATAGTTTGCGCGGGCCGCTCCGTGAAAAAATTGTCCCCGGCGCCTTTGTAGACACAACGGCTGTTCACGAGCGTAAGATCGAGGCACTGGCAGCGCACGCTAGTCAACAGGATTGGTTGGATGCGAGTCAGGGGATGAATTCATACCTCAAAACCGCGGATGACATGTCCCGTCATGTCGGGAAGTTGTCCAAAAAATTTATGCACGCCGAAGGTTGGCGCCGCCACTTGCATTATGGGTTCAGTGGGGAAGAACTGGATCCGTTGGCGGAAGTCTTGGGGAAAGGCTTTCGAATCAACCGTGACTACGAGCGTTCGCTCGAGAAAGGGATTTAATCATGCCCAGAAAACTCAGCACCATTGCGCCGGACTGGTGGGATTACACCACGTTGGATAATGAGATTATCAACGACGCGGCAAAGTTGACGCCGCGCCAATTGGAGCGCCTGTCGCGTCCCGGTTTCAAGGTGGTGATTTACGATACGTTGGAGGATTTTTATCTGGCGGAGGCATTGGAATACATCGAGGCTTGGCGGCAATCCACGCCCGATAATCCTGTGGGTATTTGTGGGCCGATTGGCCCTACTGAGCAGCTGCCTCTAGTAGCGCGTCTGGTAAATTCGCTCGGACTCAGCCTGCGCTCATCGCATTTCTGGGGAATGGACGAGTGGCATGATGGCAAACGTGAGGTGTCGATGGACCATCCGCTTTCGTTTGAGAAGGCCGATCGCGAGCTGTGTTTCAACCGGATCGATCGTCGGTTGCGGATGCCGGATGAAAACATGCATTTCCCCAAAGCCGACACGGCGTCGTTCATCTCAAGCTGGGAAGGTGTACGCTGCGCGGTGATGCAAGGCGGGCAGGGCGATATCAAGCATTGGGCCTTCAATGATCCCGTGCCGCGAAAAGGTAAATGGAAGAACGTCCCGCCATCGCCCATGGAATACCGTAAGCTCGGCACCCGCATGGTGGATCTGCATCCCGTGACGTTGGCGCAAAACGCCCGCACCAGTGGCGGCGGCAATATCACCATTGTGCCCCAAAAGGCGATTACTGTGGGGCCGCGGGAAACTTGGCAGGCGGAGAAGGTGTCCATCTGGCACGCAGGCACTCACGACAATCCACTTGGTCAACGCCTCACCACCTTGATGATTGCCAAGAACATCGCCGACAGTGCCGTGCCCATGAGTTTGCTGGGCGATCATCCCAACGTGCAGTTCAATTTTTACCGCGGCGGCATCGGCACTTGCTCGGTGGAAATGCACTAACCGGGGCCGCGCAGCCTTGCTCTCACGAAAGCCGGGCCTATAATCCGCGCCGTGCTGGACATCAAATACATTCGTCAGGAACCCGACGCTGCCCGTGAACGACTTGCCCAACGAGGCGAGGAAGCGGGCAAGATCGATGAATTGTTGGCGCTTGATGAGAAACGCCGTGGCATTGTCACTGAGGTGGAGGCACTGCAGGCCGATCGCAATGCGGCCTCCAAGGAAATTGGCGCCCTGATGGGGCAAGGAAACAAGGAGGAGGCGGAGGCGAAGAAGGCAGAGACCCGCGAGTTGGGCGATCGAATTGATGCGCTTAATACGCAAAAGAATGAGGCGGATGAGGCGTTCAATAATTTGATTTTAACACTGCCGAACCTGGCACATGCCTCCGTGCCTGTGGGGCCGGATGAATCGGCCAATGAAGAGATCAAAGTGCATGGCGACAAGCCGGCGTTTGATTTTGAGCCGAAAGGGCACGTGGATCTATGCGACGCCTTGGGCCTGATCGATTTCGAGCGGGGTACCAAATTGTCGGGTAGTGGCTTTCTGCTCTACACCGGTTGGGGCGCGCGCCTGGAACGGGCGATGATTCAGTATCTGTTGGACCTGCATGTGCATGAGCACGACTATACCGAAGTGAGTCCGCCGTTCATGGTGCAGGCAGAGTGCATGGAAGGTGTGGGGCAATTTCCGAAATTTCTCGATCAGGCATACGCCGTGCAGGAGGGGCTGGACGGGGAGACACTGGGTAAACGGTATCTTATCCCCACGGCCGAAGCGCCTGTGGCAAACCTACATCGCGGGGAGATTTTGAGCGAAACGGATTTGCCTAAATATTATTGCGCCTATAGCCCGTGTTTCCGCGCGGAAGCCGGTGCGGCAGGTGTGGCCACGCGCGGCATGATTCGTGTGCATCAATTCGACAAGGTGGAGCTAATCAAGGTGGTGAAGCCGGAAGACGGTTATGATGAGCTTGAGAAAATGCTCATCAACGCCGAGACCGTGCTGCAGCAATTGGGGCTTCACTACCGTGTCCTCGCGCTCAGTAGCGGCGACATGGGCTTTGCCGCGGCCAAGACCTACGACATCGAGGTTTGGGCGCCGGGGCAGGGGAGCTATCTTGAAGTTAGCAGCGTTTCCAATACCGAGGACTTTCAGGCGCGCCGAATGAAAACCCGTTTCAAGGCAGAGCAGGGCGGCAACCAACTGCCGCATATTCTGAATGGCAGCGGCGTGGCCTTGGCGCGATTGTTTGTGGCGCTGATAGAAACGCATCAGCGAAACGACGGCTCAATCAAGATTCCCGAGCCGCTGCAGCCATACTTGCGGGCAGACACCATTCCGGCAGCCTAGCCATGCGCATCCTGCAGGCGACTAGCGAATTCTTTCCGTACTCCAAAACCGGTGGACTTGCCGACATGGTCGCCGGCCTCAGCGGCGCACTGACCGAACTGGGTGAAGATGTCACGGTGGCCACACCGTTGTATCGGGGTATTCGAGAACAAGTACCCGATCTCAAGCCGTTTGGCCCCAAAGTCATTTTGCCTCTCGGTAAACAGACTTTTACCGGTCGATGGTGGAAAGCGACTAAATCGAACGGGCTGACACTTTTATTTTTGGAGCAGGAAGGTTTCTATGATCGACCGGGGTTATACATGGCGAATGGGGATGGATATTGGGACAACCCCGAGAGATTCATGTTTCTCAGCAAAGCTGTGGCACAGTTGGCTGGCGAATATGATGTGGTTCATGTGCATGACTGGCAGACAGCTTTTGTGCCGATGCTGCTACGCGCCAGCGGCTCTCGAGTGATTCCACGCACAGTGCTCACAATTCATAATTTGGCCTACCAAGGCCAATGCGAAGCAACGCGATTTGAGATTACTAATTTGCCATGGAATTGGTTTCACTCAGAAGGGCCGGAATTCTGGGGCAGCTTAAATTTTTTGAAAGCCGGTTTACACTACGCCGATGCGATCACTACGGTGAGCCCGCAATATGCGAAAGAAATTATTACACCGGAATTTGGGGAGGGGCTGGAGGGCGTACTGCAAAGCCGCCAGGATGTGTTTTTCGGAATTCTGAATGGCGTTGATTACGGCGAATGGAATACGGTTGAAAACCAATATTTGGCGGCCTCGTACGATGCGGATGATTTATCCGGTAAAAAAGTCTGCAAACAATTTCTCCAATCAAAGTTTGGGTTACCGGTTTCGGATGTCCCCATGTTTGGAATGGTGTCGCGACTAGCCGAGCAAAAAGGAATCGATGTTTTGTCTAAAGCACTGGGGGGTATATTGTGCGAAAAGGAAATTCAGTTTGTCGGTTTGGGTTCGGGGGATGATCAACTAGCTGAAGAATTACACTCTTTGAAGGAACGGTTTCCAAAACAAGTCGGATTCGAAAATGGATACTGTAACGCTTTGGCGCACCAAATCGAAGCTGGCGCTGACTATTTTGTCATGCCCTCAAGATTTGAACCATGCGGATTAAATCAAATGTATAGTTTACGATACGGAACCATCCCCATCGTTAATGGGGTGGGTGGTTTGATTGATACAGTACAAGATGTTGCCAACCAACAAGCTACCGGGTTAGTTTTGAATCGTCTTACTGTCCGGGCACTTACTGAATCATTTAAGAAGGCCTGTGATATTCATGGCTCAGTACAGTCCCTTGAAATATTGAAGAGAGGAATGAGGGCTGAATACGGATGGGGAAATTCATCAAATCAATATCTTAGATGCTACCAGTAGCACCAATTAACCTCTACATGTACCATCAAACTAAAATGCATATAACATATATTGTGCGAAACACAGTAGTCCGCGGGTTATTGGTGGATGGTGAAATTCATTAGCGGTGGCTCCAGCCGAATCTTGGCGACAGTGGCGGCCAGTAAACAAAGGATGAATGGCCGATAACGTTTTCCTGTGGGAGTTCTCCCCATTCACGGGAATCACGACTGTTGACAGTGTTGTCACCGAACATCAGGTAATGTCCTTGGTTAACATTGATTTGGTTACCGTAGTTGAATCGGCCGATTGGCGTGTGCCCTGAGTAGATGGAATCCTGCGCTAATTGTGTAGCCTCGAATATGTGGTTTTCGCCATTTTGAACAATGACTTTTGGGTGACTGTAAAGTTTGGAAAAACCTCGGTATGAGCTATCAATACGCCGAATAGAATCGTCACCAAATAATTCAATGTTACGGACATTTAGGTGACGATCATGGCCCAGCGTTACAGTGTCTCCGCCAACAGCGACCAGTCGCTTAATGTAGAATGTTTCTGCGATTGGGGCTGCTGCGCTTCGGGATGGTATGCTGTCCTGGTTGATGGTGAAGATGGCGATGTCCCCACGCTTCGGCTTTCTGAAATTGTATGTCATCCGGTTGACGAACAGATGGTCTCCTGTTTTCACTCGGAGGTTGAAAACATACTCACCTTTTTTTGTGGTGGTTTTGTGGATGTAAGGACTGGTGTGACTGAGAAATGGTTCGCCGGCACGGACGGGTGGGAACCAAATATTTTTTGTGATTTGCTTTCCTTGCGAATCGATGAATTCGAAAGTTTGTTTTGAAATTAAAGGAAACACTTGTTTCGGCGGGTGAATCATTCGCAATGTCCAATCACCTTCCGCCTTGAGGCTGTGATAGGAATAACCTCTTAACTTATCTAGTAATTTACTGCCCCAGCTGGGGGGGGCAATGGGCTTGATATTAAATGGTTGGGGTGGAATGGATTCGCCGGTGCCGATTTTGACTTCGTGTGGGGAGATTATTTTTTGAATTCGTGCATCACTTTGGCCGGTGCTGAATTGAATGATGCGGCCCTGATCGTTGGGTTCGAAAAAATTGCCGTCGGCCACAAAGGTCCCCTGCTCTGCCTGCCCCTGCAACGTGCCAGAGCTTTTTTCACTCAAATCCGAGGCGGTGATGCCGTAGAGCGTGGGTTGCATGGAGCCGGTTGGGATTTTGAATGGCTGAAAGAAAAATGTCCGGAAAGCAAGCACCAGAGTGGCTACGAGGAGAAATGTTTCCACCAGATCGCGGCCGGCCGAATCGGGCAGATATAATGTCTCGCTAGCGGTTTTAAACAAATTCTCTCTCGCTTCCTTAAGCGCGGTCACGTCCTTGGCGTGAATGATCCTTCCCTTGAATTCTTTCTGTAATTGATCGAGAGATTCTTGGAGTGCATCGGTGGCTTTGGGCTTCAGGAGATCCCGTTGGGCTAGCAGGTGTTTGTTGATTTGCTTGTGCTCCTCCCGCGCTTGTAGAACCCGTGTATTCGGGATGGGAAGCGGAATAATATCCCAGAGATAAGAGACGTAAAAATCGTCTGTGATGGACCATTCTTTGTTCATGCCTTGAGCACCTTAATGAAGGCGTCTTGCGGGATATTAACCGAGCCGATTGATTTCATCCGTTTCTTGCCTTCCTTTTGTTTTTCCAGCAGCTTGCGCTTGCGGGAAATATCGCCGCCATAACACTTGGCCGTCACGTCTTTTCGTACGGCACCGACGGTTTCACGGGCGACAATGCGGCCGCCAATGGCGGCCTGGATGGCGACTTTGAATTGCTGACGCGGGATTACCTCTTTTAACTTGGCGGCTAGTGCCCTGCCGCGTTGCTCTGCTTTGTCGAAATGAACAATGCATGAAAACGCATCGACCGGGTCGCCGTTTACGAGCATGTCGAGCTTCACCATCTTTGATTGCTGGTAGCCGGCCGGATCGTAATCCATGCTCCCAAAGCCGCGGGTAAGACTTTTGATGCGGTCGTGGAAATCCACTAGAATTTCGTTCATGGGCACGGTGCCCTGAAGCATTACGCGGGTGCCGTCTAGAGATTCGGTGTGTTCGACTACGCCGCGTTTTTCGGAAACAAGGTTCATCATGTCACCGATGTTTTCGTTCGGGCACATGATGTGGGTTCGGACGATTGGTTCCTCGATCCAGTCGATGATTGATGGGTCCGGCATGTGCACGGGATTGTCCACCTCCAATTCCGTGCCGTCTGTCTGGATCACGCGATAGATGACATTTGGATAAGTGGCGATGATATCCATGTCGTACTCGCGCCGGAGCCGTTCCTGAATAATCTCCAAATGCAGCAGGCCCAGAAAGCCACAGCGAAACCCAAAGCCCAGCGCGATGGAGCTTTCCTGTTGGTAAACAAACGCCGGGTCGTTGAGTTGGAGTTTGGCGAGGTTGTTTTTCAGGTGCTCGTAATCAGCGGAGTTGATCGGGTATATGCCGCTGTAGACCATTGGTCGTACTTCCTGAAATCCATCCAGCGGGTCGGCGGCATTGCGCGTTTCCAGTAACGTGTCACCCATCTTCACATCGCGCGGCACACGGATATTTCCAGTGACGTAGCCGGTTTCGCCCGGGCCCAATTTTTCACGCGAATACGGCTTAGGATTGAAGCTGCCCACCTCTTTGACTTCGATGGTTTTTTCGGAATGATGCATTCGCACCTGCATGCCAGGTTTTAATTCGCCGTCAAACACACGCACATGAATGACCACCCCTTTGTAAGGGTCGTACACTGAGTCGTAGCCCAAAGCTTGCAGTTTGCCCTCGGCCGTCGGCTTGGGGGGAGGCACGCGTTGCACGATGGCCTCCAAAATATCCTCAATGCCGATGCCTTCCTTGGCACTGCAAGGGAGTGTTTCTTCGCCGGGAATGGCGAGGATCTCCTCGATTTGTGAAATGGCTGCATTCACATCGGCGTGCGGCAAGTCGATCTTGTTGATCACAGGTAGGATTTCCAAGCCCTGCTTCAGTGCAAGATGTACGTTGGCGACGGTTTGCGCCTCCACGCCCTGTGCTGCATCAATAATCAGGAGCGCCCCTTCGCAGGCACTAAGGCTACGGGAAACTTCATAAGAAAAATCAACGTGACCGGGCGTGTCGATCAGGTTCAGCTCGTAGGTTTCCCCGTCACGCGCCGTGTAGTACATGGTCACTGGGTGCGACTTGATTGTGATACCCCGCTCGCGTTCGAGATCCATTGAGTCAAGAAGTTGATCCTCCATCTCGCGCTGGCTGACAGTGTTGGTGCCCTGTAACAGGCGATCACTCAACGTGGTCTTGCCATGGTCGATGTGTGCAATAATGCTAAAATTTCTGATCTTCGTGGGATCCATTTTCTTGCTCGAACAAAGCCGGAGAAAATACCGGAGTAGCGGTTGGATAAAAGAAAATACTATTTTTTTGCGCGATCGGCGATTGCCTTGCCCAAATCAAGCAGGCGCGTCACACAGGGCTGGGTTGGGCCTTCCGCGTATATCCTAAGCACGGGCTCTGTACCGGATCCCCGTAACATGAGCCAACTTCCACAGCGGCCCGTGTACTTCACCCCGTCAAAGGTTTGGGTTTTATCAATCGGCGAACCCAGTAAATCACTTGGCGGATTTTCTGCGGCGAACTGCATGAGGTTCGCCCGTTTGTTCAGTGGATAATGCGTGTCAATACGGCCATAAGCAAAGTGGCCGTAGTCCTTGGTTAATTCTGCGAGGAGTTTGGTGAGGGGTTTGCCTTCGGTGGCGAGAAGCTCAAGAATCATGAGCCCGGCCAGAATGCCATCCCGCTCCGGAACATGGCCGGGGAAGCCGATCCCGCCGCTCTCCTCAAAGCCCAGCAACACATCGCCCTGAAGCATCTCCTCGCAAATATACTTGAATCCGACCCCCGTTTCGGTGAGAGGCAATCCGTGGTGCTGGCACATCACATCCACCATGGATGTGGTGGTCAACGCTTTCACTGCCCTGCCCTGCCCTTTGCGATTCTTGATAAAATGGCGCAGCAGGAGGCAAATGATTTGATGGGTCGTCAAGAGTTTGCCATCACCCATCATGCCGCCAATGCGATCAGCATCGCCATCGGTGACCAAGCAGAAATCCGCCCGCTTGCGCCTGAGTTCGCGCTGGCTGTTAACGTAATTCCGCTCGATAGGCTCAGGGTTAAGCCCGCCAAAATTAGGATCATGGTCCGCGTTGAATGTGTGGACGGTACATTGTGTACCCCTAAGTATTTGATCGAAACAACCGGCACCCACACCGAACAGCGCTTCATGGGCAAAATGAAGTTTGGCTTTCTGGATCAAATCAAAATCGACAAGGCGCTTAAGCGCAGTGAAATACTTTGGTAATAAGTTGCTTGTGCGCAGTAACTTGCGTCTCTTTGCTTCGGTGGCGGTTAACTGATTGACGGGGCATTTTTGGAGGCTGTGTTCGATGGCTCGACAGGTTTCCGGATCGGCTGGGCCGCCGTGATGCAATTTGATTTTAAATCCGTTGAAGCGTGCAGGGTTATGGCTAGCCGTAATCATAATGCCGGCCCGCGCCTTCTGTTTTGCTGTATGCCATGAGACCGCCGGTGTAGGTACTGGTCTGTCCGCTAACAGTACTTCATAACCATTGGCCGATAGCACTTCAGCAGTGACTTGGGCGAATTCATTGGAAAGGAAACGCCGGTCGTAACCCACTACCATTTGCTTGTGGGTGGTGCGTGTATGTTTGCGTGCGAAATGATCTGCGGTGGACTGGGCGACTAGGCGGATGTTTTCAAAGGTGTAATCCCCCCCAATAACGGCGCGCCATCCGTCGGTGCCAAACTTGACTGGGCAATCGGGTTTCATGGTCGCCTGCGGTTTTGCTCAACATCTTCGCGCATTTTTGTGATAGCACGTTTCATGTCGCGTTTGCTGAACAAGGCGGTACCGCTCACGAAAGTGTCGGCTCCCATGCGGGAGCATTCAACGGCAGTCTTGGTATCGATACCGCCATCAACCTCAATGCGGAATCCTAGCCCCCTCTCCTGACGCCATTGCCAGGCTTGTTGAATTTTGGGAAGGCATTCCTCCATGAACGATTGGCCGCCAAAGCCTGGGTTCACGGTCATGATCAGGAGGGTATCGATTTTATCGAGATAAGGCTCTGCTGCAACCAATGGTGTGGGTGGATTTACGGCAAGGCCAACTTTGCGTTCAAGGTTGCGAATGCGCCAAATCAAATCCCGAGCTTGATCGGTCAGTTCGGCATGAATGGTAAGTTGATCGGCACCGCCTTTTGCAAAACTTCCGAGCAGAATTTCGGGTTGCGAGCACATCAAATGCACATCGAAAAAAAGTTTGGATTGAGGGCGTAACGTGCGGACGACTTCCGGCCCAAAGGAAATGTTGGGCACGAAATGCCCGTCCATAATGTCGAGGTGCAGCCAGTCGCCGCCTGATCGTTCCGCGCGTTTGGCTTCCGTCGCGAATTTCCCATAATCCGCTGCGAGCAGAGAGGGGGCTATTTTCATCAGGTGCTAGGCGGGGGAAGGAGCGGGTGCTGTGGTGCCGGAATCAAGGCCAGAATCTTCCTTTGGCGGATTGTTTTCAGCATCGGAATCCGTGGTGGGCGTGGAGGCCTCAGCACCGGTCATGCCTTCCCCTCCAGAAGGTTTGTTGGATTGATCGAGCTTGCCGGTCTTGACGATTTCCTCAACCTGCGAGGCGTCCAATGTCTCGTATTCCTTCAAGGCTTCTGCAATGAACTTCACCTTTTCCTTATTTTCGGTAATCAACCGGTTGGCGCGGTCGTACGCATTATTGATGATAGTTTTGACTTCTCCGTCAATTAACTGAGCCGTGTCTTCACTGTATTCCTTGGACTGCGCCATGTCGCGCCCGAGGAAAACGTATTCGTTATCGCCTCCATATTGAACCATGCCCAGCGCATCGCTCATTCCGAACTGAGTAACCATCGCCTTGGCCATCTTGGTGGCCTGTTGGATGTCGCCGGCCGCGCCGGAGGAAATATCGCCTGAATACATTTCCTCAGCGATACGCCCGCCCATGGTCATGCAAATAGTGTCGAGAAGCTGAAGCTTATGATGATTTAAAACATCCTCCTTCGGTAGGCTCATCGTGGCTCCGAGGGATTGGCCGCGCGGGATGATGGTGACCTTGTGCAGCGGATGGCAGTGTTGCAACAAAATGTTCAAGATAGCGTGACCGGCTTCATGCCAAGCAGTGCGTGTTTTATCTTCCTCGCTCATGGCGAGGCTGCGGCGCTCTCGACCCCAACGAACTTTGTCGCGTGCTTCCTCAAGCTCGATCATGCGAATTCTCTTTTTGTTTTTGCGCGCAGCAAGCAAGGCGGCTTCATTGAGGAGGTTGGCTAATTCTGCGCCGGAATATCCAGGTGTCCCGCGGGCGATAACCGAAAGATCTACCTCCTTGGCGAGCTTCACCTTCTTGGCGTGGACCTTGAGAATGGATTCGCGCCCGCGCACATCGGGCAGTGGTACAGTGATTTGCCGGTCGAACCGGCCGGGGCGCAGCAGCGCAGGATCGAGTACATCCGGGCGGTTGGTGGCTGCAATAATAATGATGCCTTCCTGAGAATCAAAACCATCCATTTCAACGAGCAGCGCGTTGAGCGTTTGTTCGCGTTCGTCGTTACCTCCGCCCAAGCCGTGTCCGCGATGGCGGCCGACGGCGTCAATTTCGTCAATGAACACCAAGCAAGGCGTGCTCTTGCGTGCCTGTTCAAACATATCACGCACGCGACTGGCACCAACACCGACAAACATCTCCACAAAATCAGAGCCGCTGATGCTGAAGAAACTGGCATCAGCTTCGCCTGCAATGGCCTTGGCCAGTAGTGTTTTGCCGGTGCCGGGAGAGCCAACCATCAAAATGCCCTTCGGGATCCGGCCGCCGAGTTTTTGGAATTTCTTGGGGTCCTTTAGGAAATCCACCAACTCGAAGACTTCGTCCTTGGCTTCCTCAACGCCGGCCACGTCTTTGAACGTAATCTTGTTCTTATCCTTGTTCATTGCGCGCGCCTTGCTCTTGCCGAAATTCATGGCGCCTTTTCCAGCCATTTTGATTTGGCGGATGAAGAAGAAATAAATGAAGAACACGATCAACAGAAACGGCAGGATTGTGAGCAGAAAACTGTAAAGAAGCGTGCTCTCCTGTTCCTGTTCCACTTTAGGGTGGCCGATGATAAGTGCCTGATGATCCTCGGGAATCGTGGATCGAAGGCGGAAGGAGGATTCCTTAATCTTCCCGTTTTCGCGGATAAAGACGAGAGCCGCCGCTCCATTCTCATCTGCGTTTTCCGCGACGCGCGTTTCCTTGGATTTGCCGGTGATTTCCTTTAGCTCGGATGCCTGGGAAAATTTGATTTTCGCCTCTATTAAAATGTCATCCCCTTCGACCTTGTTGGTAATCATGCCGATGAACTGATCATAGGTGATCTCGGTCGAGTCCTCGGTCTTGTTCCGGCCGGCCATAAGCAGCATGAAAATTGCCCCGAAAATCACGAGGTAAATGATCCATGGGCGCATGGAGCTTTCCTGATTGTTGTCCTGATTATCCATTAAGATTCTGTATAGCAGCCTACCACAAATGAAGATTTGGGCCAAACCCTTAGATTTTTGACCATTTCCATAGCAAAAACCGCTGAGTATCGTGGCGTACCTTGGCCAATTCCCCCATCCTTAACCCTTCCACCCAAAAAACATCGCCGCCCATCGTGACGCCCAATGCAGCCGAACGTTTATCGGAATTGGAAATTTTGGCGTTGATGAAGAGCTTTTTTAGCTTGGAGGCGCTGGTGCGCCCAATCGGTTGGAAGCGGTCCCCTTCCCGCCAATGGCGAATGGTGAGCATCGATCCAATGACATCCGCGTCGAAAATTTCTCCGGAAAATGTGTTGGGGTATCGGGCTGCAAGCCGATATTCGATTCGTGTAGAACCCTGCGTTTGCTGAGACCACGAATATTTTGGCGAAATGTCGGCTTCGTTCTGTGAATGAGAAAGGTCGTCCGAGGACAAAAAATGAATGCGGCCATGAGCGTCCCGTTGCAATTGTTTATTGGGGCCAATAGAAAATGGGTGGTCGACGTGGGTCCTCAATTCTTCGACCATAAAAAACTGAGGCATGATGCCTTGCTCAACCAATTGCTGCCAGAGCGCCCAACGCTGGATCGCGATATGCAGTTTGTCGAATGGAGTGCCGGAAGAATCTTTCAACCAATCGAGAGCATATTTTGCGACAAAATCCGCGTCCGCTGCGACCAGTGTTTGCGACTGGTGAATGGTGTGTTCTATCTCGGGATGAAAATGACGCTTGAGGTACGGCAACAGTTGATTGCGAATCTTGTTCCGCAAATGTTTTGGGTCACTATTGGAAGCATCTTCTCGGAAACGTATGCCGGTGCTCTTTGCCGCCGACAGAAGATCCGTCTTGCTAAAATGCAACAAAGGCCGCGCGAGTTTCAAATTCGATTTGGTGTCCAGGTTGGATAGCGGCTGAATGCCGCCCAAGCCTCTCCCGCCTGAACCGCGCATCAGTCGCCACAAAAAGGTTTCAGCCTGATCATCGGCATGATGCGCAGTGGTGATGAAGCGACAGCGAGTTTTGCGTGCGATAGATTTTAGGAAATCATACCGCGCCTCGCGCGCAGCCATTTCAAGGCCGTGTTCCTTGATCGCCGCTGGGTCCTGTTCCCATTTGGCACTGTGAAACGGTAGATGATTTTTCGCGCAAAACCGTTTCACTAATCGAGCATCCGCTGTGGAGGCTCGTCCTCGTAGGCGGTGATTGAAATGGCCAATGACAAGGCGCCAGTGATTCGCCTTGGCGGCTCGCTGAAGCGCGGTGGCCAGCACCATGGAATCGACGCCGCCGGAAACGGCAATTAGGATCGCGCTGCGCGGAGCTATGAGTTTGGCTGTTTCAGCCTGAATCTGGTCAAGCCAATCCGCCATTAGGCGAGGAGTGGTTCGATTACATGCCCGGCAACATCCGTGAGTCGGAAATCGCGCCCTTGAAAACGGAAGGTCAACTGCTCGTGATCCATGCCAAGTAGATAAAGGATGGTGGCGTGCAAGTCGTGTACGTGACATTCGCGGCCAACAGAGTCGAAGCCAAATTCATCCGTTTCACCTACCACATTGCCCGGTTTCACGCCGCCGCCGGCAAACCACATGCTGAAGGCATCGATATGGTGATTGCGTCCCGGTGTTTTACGCGCCTCGCTCATGGGCGTGCGTCCAAATTCACCTCCCCAAATCACGAGAGTATCATCTAACAATCCGCGGGACTTCAGGTCCTTGATTAACGCGGCACAACCTTGATCCACATCATGCGTTACCTTTTCGAGGTCTTTGGTAAGCGTTTCACCGGGACCGCCGTGGTGGTCCCAGTTGGTATGGTAAAGCTGGACAAATCTCGTGCCGCGTTCCACCAAACGACGCGCTAGTAGGCAGTTGTTGGCAAAGCTCGCTTGTCCGGGTTTCGCGCCATAGAGATCCAGTGTGGTTTGGGATTCGCCTGAAATATCAATCAATTCCGGCGCGCTGGATTGCATTTGATAGGACATTTCGTAACTGGCTATGCGCGTGCGGATTTCTTCATCACCAGTTTCCATCAAACGCTTGAGGTTGAGCGTTTTTAAGACATCAAGCGAATCGCGTTGGGACTGGGTGCTCACACCCTTGGGGCTTGCGAGATTGAGAATGGGATCGCCGCTGCCGCGTAACGGCACGCCTTGAAAAGTGGTGGGGAGAAAACCGCTAGCCCAGTTCACAGCGCCTCCACGCGGGCCGCGCGAGCCGGATTGGAGCACCACAAAGCCGGGCAGGCTTTGGGATTCGCTACCCAAACCATAGGTCACCCACGACCCCATGCTCGGCCTGCCGAACAAGCCTGTGCCGGTGTTCATGAACAGTTTTGCCGGCGCGTGATTGAAGAGTTCTGTTTTACAGCTTTTGACTACAGATATTTCATCCGTAATGCCGGCAATGTGAGGGAACAGGTCGCTCACCCAAATCCCACTTTGGCCGTGCCGTTCGAATTTGCGTGTGGGACCCAGTAGCTTGTTGGCCTTCTTGAAGGAGCTATTCATGAAGGCAAAACGTTTGCCTTTAACGAAGGATTCTGGGATGTCTTGTCCGTGGCGTTTGGAGAGCTCGGGTTTCCAGTCAAATAATTCCAGTTGCGACGGCCCACCGCCCATAAAGAGGTAGATAACGTTTTTTGCCCGCGGCTTGAAATGAGGTTGCTTTGGCGTAAACGGGTTGGCTTGCGTCTGGTCGCTCATCATGGATCCAAGCGCGATGGAGCCGAGCCCCATTCCGCAGCGGCTAAAAAAATGGCGCCGGGTGGTTTCTTGAAGATCGTGCATCATTCGCGGGTAATCGTTTCGTCGAGGTTCAATAGCACTCGGGCAAGCATTGTCCAGGCGGCCTGTTCACTGCGTTGCGTTTCTTTCACGTGTTGGCTGCCGTGCGCGCGCTGGGCAACCGGCATTAGAGCCTCTGCATCCATGCCAGCATACTGCTGCCGTTGTTTGTTCAAAAAAGACTCAAGGACCGTAAGCTCGCGGGCATTGGGATCGCGGGCAAGGCACAGTCGGAATCCCAGCGTAATACGCGCCTTGTCCGCTTTGTCGCCCTCTTTCAAAATACGTTCGGCCAAGCCTTGGGCAATTTCAAAAAAAGCCGGGTCATTCAGAAGTGTCAGCGCTTGAAGCGGCGTGTTGCTCCGGATGCGGCGTGTGCATGAGGCGAAGGCGTCGGGAGCATCAAATACCTTCAGGGCGGGGTGCGGTGTGGCGCGCCAACGATAAGTGTATACCGCGCGCCGATAACGATCTTCTCCTTTGCTGGCGGTCCAATTACGGCGATGTTGGCCGAGGTTCATGCAGCCGGGCGGTTGTGGTGGGAACACGCCCGGGCCACCCATTTTCGTGCTGAGAAGACCACTGGCCGCCAAGGCGTTGTCTCGAACGATTTCGGCATCCAATCGGAGGCGGGATTGGCGGCCGAGCAGTTTGTTGTAAGGATCCGTATCGGTAAGGTCGGCGCGGCTTTTGGACGATTGCCGGTAAGTGGCTGATGTGACCATGAGCCGGTGCATGGCCTTTCGGCTCCATTGGGCGCGCATGAATTCGGTGGCCAGCCAATCGAGTAATTTCGGATGGCTCGGGTGCTCGCCCTGCACGCCGAAATTTTCCGAGGTCTTGACCAAGCCCAGGCCGAACAACCTTTGCCAAATCCGGTTGACGGTGACCCGGGCGGTGAGAGGATGAGCGGGATCGGTCAACCACTTGGCCAACCCGATCCGGTTGACCGGCCATTCCTTTTTCCAGCCCCCGATCACTTCGGGAACGGCTGGCTGAAGCTTGCGGGCCTTGTCCGGTCGGTCGTAGAGCCCGCGCTCAAGAACGTAGGTGGGCCGTGGTTTGGGGAGTTCGTGCATCACCATGACCGTGTTTGCCCCGCCGGGCTGGGGGCGGGGGACGGAAGTCTGCACCACCTTGATCTGCATCTTTGCAGGCACCACGAACTTGTTCTCGGCAGGCTTGAGCTCGGGCCAGCTCTTGGGAACGGGAATGAAGGGCGGGCTATTCCCGTTGTTCGGGCCCAGACCCGCCTCGTCGATCCCGTTGAAGAAAGCAAAGAGGGAATAAAAGTCCTCCTGGGAAACCGCGTCGTACTTGTGGTCGTGGCATCTCGCGCAATTCATGGTCAGGCCGAGAAAAGTCGTTCCGAGGGTCTCGACCCGGTCGGCCACGTATTCCACGATCCATTCGTCGGGGATCGATCCGCCTTCCGAATTGATCCGGTGGTTTCGGTTATAGCCGGAGGCTACCTGGGTCATGAAGTTCCGGTCGGCAAGAAGATCGCCCGCCATCTGCTCGAGGATGAAGCGGTCGAAGGGCATGTTGTCGTTGAGGGCCCGGATCACCCAGTCCCGCCAAACCCACATGTAGCGGATCCGGTCGTTCTGGTACCCGTCGGTATCGGCATAACGGGCCGCATCCAGCCAATAGGACGCCACCTGTTCCCCGTAGTGAGGAGAGGAAAGAAGACGATCCACCACCTTTTCGTAGGCATCCTCCGATTGGTCGGCTAGAAAGTCATCGATCTCCTCGGGTGATGGGGGGATCCCGGTAAGATCAAAAGTGACGCGCCTCAGCAAGGTGTGCTTGTCGGCTTCCGGGGAAGGTTTGAGACCTTCCTCCTCGAGACGGGCGAGAATGAAACGGTCGATCGCTCCCCTCGCCCATTTTTTGTCCTCCACTTTGGGCGCAGCCGGTTTCACGGGCGGAACGAAGGCCCAATGCCTGTCGTCCTCCGGCCACTCCGCCCCTGCCTTCAACCATTGAACAAGCTTGGCCCGGTCCTGCGATCTGAGGACGCGCTTGGAATTTGGTGGCGGCATCCTTTCCTCGGGGGTCCTTGCTAAGCAAGCGCACGATCATTTCGCCATTGCTCAGGATGCCC
>CAJWMQ010000005.1 GCA_913042895.1 uncultured Verrucomicrobiales bacterium
CGGAATAGTTCGCGGTAAACCGCATGCCTTCGCGCGCAAGCTGGTCAAGGTGTGGCGACTTGATTTTCTTTTGTCCGTAGGAGCCCAGCTCCGTCCAGCCGAGGTCATCGGCCATGATGAAAATGATGTTGGGCTTATCCGCCAGCAACGAGGGCACGAGAATAAACAGGCACAGAAAAAATAGACGTTTCATGGTGTGCGTCCAGTTTGCCAGAATGGCGGGCGTTTGCAATCGGAATGCCAGCGCGCACTACGGCTTCACACGGTTCCACAGTGCCAGCAACGTTTTCCGGGCTTCTACTGTCCGGTTGGAAAACAGCTGTAAGGCGATGGCATCGTAGTGGGGGTCCAGTTGCTTGATCTTCGGATCGTGCTTGCGGAGCTGGTACAACATCACCGGCAGACGGAGATCGGCCGGGATGAAATGGAAGGCTGGATCAATTTTCGCCCGCCGGCCTTGGAGCGATTCGAGGTAGCGATAGCCAAACTCTTGCGTTGGCTCGATGATGGTGCCCTCGCCAAAATCATTCCACGTGGCGATCTGGATAATGCGTGCCTTGCCGCGCCATGCCCGGTCCAGCGTCTGCTCAAAGGTCTGGCCGTTTTGATCGTCTAGATATCCGTAGCTGTCATGCAGGCCGGCTTCCTGGTATATGTCATGAAACTTCGGAAACACCGCCGCGATGATGGATTCCCCATCGGCGGCCCTTTGGTCGAGATCGTTCAGATATTGATTCCAATCAGCCGGGGTCAACCGTTTGCCGCCATGCACCGGCGGCCAGCCGAAGGCACCGGAGCCGGGAAGTCGGGAGGTGAGATGCGGTAGGGCGTAGGTGGCAGGTGCCGGCTTCAGTCCGTTCGTTAGCTGTGGCCATTGGGCGGCTGTAAAGTGTTGCGGGCCGAAGACCAGCAACAACGGCCGATCACCGTTTTGCGCGTAAGCCGGGTCCCGAAACCAATTCGTTTGCAGCCAGCGCATCACTTCCTGCCCATGCGGCACGTCCTGCGCGGGCGGGAGGATTTTGGCGGTGACCATGTGTTTCACGGTCTGGTCCTCGTAGCACACGGCGAATTTCAGGCCGGCGCGTCTGAGGTGCTTGATGAAATGCTGCGAGTTGCGATGGATGACCGCGTAATCGTTGTGCTTACGTATGCCGTACCAGTCGAGAATCGCGCCGTCTATGCCGGCGAATTTCATCAATAGCGCATGACACTCAAGGGCATGCGGATCGTTCGAATCGTATGCGCCAATCAGCGGCCGATAATGCGAGGCCAGTTCACGCCGACCCTGGACGACTTTGTCCGGCTGAAACTTGTTCATCGTCCAGTGCCAGCCCCACTGGCCGCTTACTGCCTTGGACTCATACCACGGCATGTAATGCGCGAGCACTAGTTTACGCTCAGCGGCTGTGCCGGGGAGGGAAAACCACAGCAGCGCGATGAACCCCAACCAGCACATTATTCCACCCGCAGAATGCGTTTGGTGGTGTATTCACGGCCGTACATATCGCGTGTGATGGCTTCGAGAAGGTGGGCGCCCTTGGGAAGGTTGATGGGCAAGGGGCCTTTCCAGAGATGATACGAATTACGCGCGGGGTTCAGCTCGGGTGACACCTTGGCGAGTTTTTCCGCGGCGTGTAATTGCACGTAATATGGATCCGGCTCGATCGTTTTTTTCAGCGGCGTCCATTTGCCGCCGTTCACGCGCAGTTTCACAGTGGATTTCTCCGAACCGGCAAACACATTCACATATACGGACGTCTTGGCCACATCAGCGGCGGCGAGCGCCACGGGCGCGTGGATGCGTAGCTGGTGGTTGGCGGGGAATCGCGAGGCCTTAAAGTCGAAGGTGGCCTTGGCGCCGTCGAAGGTGATGATCGAATAGCCGTTGGGCGCGCCGTCGCGCATGGTCGTGTGCGGTATACCACGCTCGTCCTTGGCCCCTTTCCACCACGTGCCGCTCACGGTGACGTTGACGATGTGATGATGCGGTTTCGCTCCCATCCAGCCGTCACCACGGTCAATAAACTGGTGCGCCTGCCAGTGCGTGTGGCCGGAAATGCTCAATGTGTACGGGCGCTTTTCGATTAAGCGATACAGCGCTTGCCGATCACCCGTGCCGGTGAGGGGGATATGCATCATCAGCATCACCAGCCGATCTTTCGGCACACGCGCGAGGGAGGCTTTCACGAAGGCGAGCTGCCGCTTGCCAAACGCGCCGCGGTAGGCCGATCGCTTGCGTGCCTCGTCGTGGTACCAGTCCACGTTGTCCAGCACGATAAAGTGCACCTTGCCGTAGTCATACGAATAATACGCTGGGCCGTAAATGCGCTCAAAGGTCTCGTCGGAATGTTCGTCCAGCTTAGCCTCGAAGTTTAAATCGTGATTGCCGATCACGTTGTACCAAGGGATGCCGATTAACGCCACGGTGCGGTTGAGGCTGCCGAATAGTGACAGATTATCATTCATGATATCGCCCAAGGTCACGCCGAACTTCGCGTCCGTGCCCACCAGTTCCGCGACCACGTCATTGGCGATGTAATCAATCTGCGTCTGTGACGTCGGCTGCGGGTCGCCAAAGAACACCGCGCGAAATTGGTCCGGCTCCGTTTGTTTGCGTAGCGGAAAATCTATCGACTTCGGTAACGGCCCCGTTGGCTTGCTTCCGGGGAAACGTGATGGCGGGGAGCCTTTCGGTTTATGAATGTAATGAAACTGCGGCAGCTTGTGCGCGTTGAGCGGCGTCATCCAGCCGCTGGGTTTGAGCACAAACAGAATTGTATCGTCAGTCACCGGCAATTGCCAGCGCCCGTCTGGATCCGTCTCCACAATCGCCTCGCCATTGGACACGCCCACACCCATGAGTCCCTTCTCGTTCGGGTCGCGCTGGCCATTTCCGTTGGCATCGTTGAACACAGTCCCCGAAGCCATTTCCGCCGCCCAAGCAATGCTTGCGGTACAAAATAGAGTGATGATCGTTTTCATTTTTAATTTTTCCCAATGCAATACAGCCACTCCTGCCGTCCGCCGCGTTTGGTTGTGACTCGGAGGTAGAGGCGGCTGCCGCTGATAACCGGGGAGGCGTACGTTTCCTCGCCAAGTTGATTGGTGGCCAGCAACTTGAACTCTTTCGGGTCCGTGCTGAACACGTAGCTTTTGCCAGCGAGATTGGTGGCATAAATGCGGTTGCCAGCGAGAACCGGGGAGGCGAAAAAGGCGCCGCCGAGCCGTTCCTTCCAGCGTTCCTTGCCGGTAGCCGAATCCCAGCACACCGCAAAACCGGCATCCATCGTGGCATAGAGTTGATCGCTCTTCACCAGCATGGAAGGCACGTACACGCGCGCGGTATTTTGCCAGGCCACCACGCCGGATCCATCAGCCTCCACGGCCATGGTGTGATTCTTCGGCCAGCCGCCGCTGATGAATACGCGTTTGCCGTCGGTCACCGTGGTCGTTACGCACTCCTGCGTGCTGCCCTTGATCTCCCAATGCTTCTTGCCTGTGAGAGGGTCGAGGCTGGTGATGAGTTCAGCACCGGCAAACACCATCTGCAATTGGTCATGCGCGGTCACCATCACCGGCGTGGTGTAGTTCGGATACTTCGGTCTTTGAATGCGCCATAGCTCCTTGCCGGTCCGCTTGTTGAACCCGACCACCGCGCCGCCAATGTGTTTGCTGTCCGCCTTGGCCACCACCACGTTTTGATAAACCATCGGCGAGGTGCCATAGCCTTGGTGGATCACGTAATCGCTCACCGGTTGTTGCCAGCGCACCTTTCCGTCCATGCCCAACGTCGTGAGAAAGACCTGCTTATCATTCGGGAACGTCACGTACAACTGCTCCCCGTCGCATACCACCGATGAGGAGGCATGTGACGCGTGTTTGTTGCCGCCCTTCAAAAACTTACCCGTGTGCACCGGCGTCCGCCAAATCAATTTCCCCGTTGCTTTCGCGAGGCAGAGCACCGATTGCACCTGCGAATCCGCCTCCGCCGTGGCGAGATAAATATGGTCGCCCACAATCGTCGGCGTACTGTGCCCGCGCCCCGGCAGCGCTGTTTTCCATGCAACATTTTCCGTGATGCTCCATTTTAAGGGCAAGCCCTCGACTGCCTGCGCATGGCCATCGCCCTGCAATCCCCGCCATGTCGGCCAGTCGGTGGATTGAAACTTAACGGGTTCAGCTAAACTGATGACGCTTGTGCCAAGGGCGATGATGAGCATTGAACACCAATTCATGTCGGTAGCCTTGCCGGAAACTGGATCACGGGCAAGGTGGAACTTGCCCGTCCTTGGAGCATCGGTCATGCTTCGGATATGCAAATTCGGTTGGCGGTGGCCGCGGTATTGTGGAGTGGAGTGACAGTTCTGTTGGCGGCGGTAAAGCCCAGCCAACCGGTGGTGGAGAAACCGTTTCCGCCGGGGGAGGCGGCCCGGACGATGCAGGTGCCGACGGGGTTCAACGTGACGCTCTTTGCGGGGGAGCCGGCCATCACGCAGCCGATTGGATTTTGCATTGATGATCGCGGGCGGTTGTGGGTGGCGGAGGCGAAGAATTATCCCGACAAGAAGGCGGGCCAGAACGATCGCATTATCATTCTCGAGGACACCGACGGCGACGGTCGGCATGATAAGCGGATCGTATTTTACGACAAACTTGAGTATGTGAGCGGTATCGAGGTCGGTTTCGGCGGGGTGTGGGTGATGTCGTTGCCAAATTTTTATTTTATCCCGGATGAAGATTACGATGGCGTGCCAGACGGGAAACCCAAGGTGTTGCTCGATGGCTTCGGCACACACGCGAACGCGCACAATATCGCCAATGGTTTTGCCTGGGGTCCGGACGGTTGGCTGTACGCTACGCACGGACGCTCCAACTGGTCGCTAGTGGGTAAGCCGGGCACGCCGGAGGATGAGCGTCGGCGTATTGATGGCGGCGTGTGGCGGTATCATCCGGTGCAGCATCGATGGGAAATCTTTGCCGACGGCACGACTAATCCGTGGGGCATTGACTGGAACGACTACGGCCAGGCCTTTGTCTGCAACTGCGTGAACCCGCATCTCTTTCACGTGATCCAGGGCGCGTACTATGAGCCGAGTCGCAATCGGCCTACCGGCCGGTTTGCTTATGAACGCATTGCGACTATTGCCGATCATTTACATTTCACGAACACTAAGACCATCCGCGCAGGCATCGGCACGCCCGAGGAGGACAAGGCTGGCGGCGGTCACGCCCACTGCGGCACGATGGTGTATCTCGGCGATAATTGGCCGGCGAAATATCGTGGGCAGGTGTTCATGAATAACATCCACGGCCGGCGCGTGAACATGGATGTGCTCGCACGCAAAGGCAGCGGGTACACTGCCACGCACGCGCCGGATGTCCTGCGCGCGGCCGATCCGTGGTTTGTGGGAGTGAGCCTCGCGTACGGGCCGGATGGAGGCGTGTATGTCAGCGATTTTTCGGACACCGGCGAATGCCATCACACGCGCAACACCCGCAAGCATACGGGGCGTATTTATAAAATCACCTACGGCAAACCCGAGCCGTGGCGCGGGGATATTAATAAGCTCAAGACCGCCGAACTCGCCGCGCTGCAATTGCACGACAACGACTGGTTCGTGCGCCACGCCCGCCGCGTGCTGTATGAGCGACTGGATTACACGCGCAAAATCTGGAGCCCCGCCTTGTCGGATCCAAAGAAAAACCACGCCGCTTGGCGGTCGTTCCGTGAGGGGCACTTTGCCGCGATGGATACAGTTTTAAAGAAACAACTCGCTGAACACAAAAGCGTGCCCAAGCGACTGCGGGCTTTATGGGCCTTGTACGTGACCGACGGCGTGGAGGAGGATGATCTGATCGAGCTGTTCAAGGATCGCAACGAGCACGTGCGTGCCTGGGCGATCCAGTTACTCATGAATGATTTTCGCATGGCCAAGGGCGGTGTGGCTTTGCTCACTGAAATGGCGGAGAACGACAAATCGCCGCTGGTTCGCCTGTACCTCGCCAGTGCTGCCCAGCGCGTGCCGGTGAATTTGCGCGCGCCACTGCTTAAGGCGCTGCTCGCGCATAGCGAGGATGTGGGAGATCCAAATTTGCCACTTATGTACTGGTACGCTACTGAACCCGTCGTGGCCGCCGATCCCAAAATCGGAGTACAACTCCTCGCCGTCTGCAAGCTCCCCAAAGTCCGCCAATTCATCACTCGCCGGATGGCGACTGGACGTGAGACGTCTGAACCGGAATAATCCCCCGCCGATGATACGACTGTTCATTTTACTGTTGGCCGGATTGCTCTGGCAGCCCGCCCTGACCCGCGCGCAGGATGCGGAGGCGTTGGGGGCGTTGGTGGGGGTGTTGAAGGATGTGGATGATCCGGCGTTTCAACTGGACATCCTAAAAGGGATTGCTGAGGCCCTCAAGGGGCAGCGCAATGTGAAGCCGCCTAGGGGTTGGGCGGAGGTGGCGCCGAAACTGGGCAAAAGTCCCAAGGTTGAGGTGCGCCAATTGGCTCAGCAATTATCGCTGACCTTTGGCAGTAAAGACGCGTTGGCGTCCTTGCGCAAGGTGTTGCAGGACAAGAAGGCCAAGCCGGCGGATCGCCGCAAGGCGCTGGCGTCCTTGATTGATGCTCGGGATACGCAGTTACCTGTGGTACTGCGGGCGTTGCTCGCCGAACCAACCATGCGGCTCGATGCGTTGCGCGGCTTGGGCGCGGTGGAGGACTCCGCCACGCCCGGCGCGATTCTAAAGATTTATAACACGTTGGACACCGCTGGTCGGCGCGATGCCTTGACCACGCTGGCCTCGCGCGTGAACTACGCCAAGGCGTTGATGGCGGCCGTGGCGGCTGGCACGGTGAAGGCCAATGAACTACCGGCTGATACCGTGCGGCAATTGCGCGCGCTCGGGCAAAAGGAGATTAACGTGCAGCTCGACAGGGTTTGGGGCGTGAGCCGGTCGACGCCGGAGGCAAAGCTCAAGGAGATCGAGAAATATAAGAAGCTGCTCTCCACGCGTATCAGTGTGCCGGATAATCTTTCGAACGGCCGCGCCTTGTATCAGCGTACCTGTGCCCAATGCCACAAGCTCTACGGCGAAGGCGGTGAGATTGGCCCGGACATCACCGGCTCCAATCGCAACAACCTCGATTATCTACTGCAGAACATTCTCGATCCAAATGCGGATATCCCGAACGATTACCGGACCACTATCGTGCGCCTGAAAGATAAGCGGGTGTTGGTGGGCGTGATCCGCCAGAGCGAAGGGCAGTCTGTGACGCTGGCGACGGTGTCCGGCTTGGTGACGGTGGCTAAGTCGGACGTGGCGGCCATTGATCCGCAGAATTTTTCCATGATGCCAGAAGGCCTTGTACTCGCCTATAAGGAGCGCGAGCTACGAGATCTCATCTCATATTTGCGCGCTGGAACTCAAGTGCCTCTACCTAAGAAAGAGGATTAAAGTTTTGGGAGGATGAACGATTCAAGTTTTTCAGTGTCCGCTGCAAAGCGCCGAATTCCTTCAGAGAGTTTTTCAGTTGCGCAGGCATCTTCATTTAGTTCCCAACGAAAGGCTGACTCATTTAAAGTCACCCGCTCATCAGGACTAGCTACGGCAGAGGCCCTAGAAAGTTTACGCTGTATTTCCCCTCTAGTCTCTTGAAGCTGGTCTAGCAGTTTCGGGCTGATAGTTAATAGATCACAACCCGCTAGTTCTGTGATTTCGCCTATATTTCGGAAGCTGGCACCCATGACTTCGGTAGCGTAATCAAATTTTTTGTAATAGTTGTAGATTCGCGTTACTGATTGCACACCTGGATCATCAGTAGGCGAAAATTCTTGGCCAGTTTTGGCTTTATGCCAGTCCATAATACGACCGACAAAAGGACTGATCAATCGCACTTTAGCCTCTGCGCATGCTATGGCTTGAGCGAAAGAAAAGAGAAGAGTTAGATTACAATGGATGCCCTCTTTTTCTAGTTCTTCAGCAGCACGAATACCTTCCCAAGTGGAGGCGATCTTGATCAGGATGCGTTCGCGATTGATGCCATTTTTCTCATAACGAGCTATCAATGACCGAGCTTTTTTCAGTGTTGCGGTTGTATCAAAGCTCAAGCGAGCATCTACTTCTGTACTGACCCTTCCCGGTACAATTTTCAAAATTTCGAGCCCAAAAAGGACTGCAAGTTTGTCCAATGCATCGTCAATGTTCTTGGCTTCATATGTGACCTTATTTACGAGCTCAGAGTACTCCTCCATCTGCGCAGCTTTAAGGATGAGACTTGGGTTGGTGGTAGCATCTCGTGGTGTATACTTCCGGATGGATTCAAAGTCCCCTGTATCTGCCACGATCGTCGTGTGTTCACGTAGTGATTCCAAATAATTACACATTTGTTAAAATTTCTTATTTTTTATTTTACAAACCCTTAAATTCTTTCTTGAGGGGTTTATCCAAATTTAATTACTCCACTTGCATGACTCCCTTCATCAGCTGCCAATGACCTGGGAAAGTACACAAGAAAGGATAATCTCCGGGATTATTCGGCGCAACGAAGTAGAGGGTATGACTGCCTTTAGGTTGCACAACATAGGTAGATGTAATTACAGAATCCAGATTAGGCACATAGTGTTTGTCGACAGCCTTAGGGTCACTTAGCATATCAATAGATGCTGATCCAACTTCCTTGTAATTTCCGGGTTTAGTAATAACTAAGTTGTGAGGCATATCGGTTTTGTTTATCAAAATTAATTCAATGGGCTCACCGGCCTTTACTTTGAATGTATCAATATTAAACTTAATTTGCTCAACACATATAATTTCAATTTTTCTGGACCCTTTTTGCTTTGTTCCTGAACTGGTAATCAGAGGTTTTTTGGTTTCCGCTACATCAATCATATGTAAACCATCGATATGAACTTTTTGTTCCATTAATTGTTTTTTAATTACTTCCACTGTATTATTTGAGGCGTTAGCCAGACCAATTTTTAATGCAGTCGCAATTTTTTCAGTGCTGCCCCATTTTTCACGAGCATAATACGGACCAGTAGTGTCCGGGCGAGTTCCCCACCATCCCTCGGAATAAGAACCCTCGCGATAGTAAAGTCGTGCTAACGTAGCAAGAGTTGCAGTGTCAGGATTTTTGGTGGCGCGATCAATTAGTGCAGTAACTACCTTGTCGTCGTGGATGTATTTTAGGACACTAAGCGCGGTATCTCTATTCGTACCATCCAGTGCACTAATCAACGTGTTTATTGGTTTAAGTGTGACCAGTGCTCGCGTTGCAATGTGTGGGATAACACCGGCCGGATTTGGTTCATTTTGGGCGGGAGTTTTCTCGAGCTTAGGAAAGCTGGCGTAGGGTAACATCGTTGCAGCCGCAGAGGCATCTCCCAGACGACCCAAGCTAATAAGTGCTTGCGCTCGTACGCGAGCGTTTTTGCTTTCAAGAGCGGACACAAACACGTCTTTTTTCAAGTTTTGTAGTTCCCCGCTTCGATCAGTGAGTGCGCGAAGGGCGAACTCAGTCACCACTGGATCATCGATGAGCTTTAAGAGATCAGCATGGGATTTAGCACCGTTGAGTTGCTTGAGAGTAAATATGGCAGCTACGCGACCCGCTAGCGGTACGGCTTTGTCACTGGCCAGAGCATTTAGCTTCATGGTGCGGGCGAGGGTGGGGCCGCGACGGAGTAGTTCGAATTGTGCATGCAGATTTTGTTGCTGGCTCGGACCAATGAGTAGATTAAACAGATTGGCGTCATCAATCTTTGTGATGTCCGGAAAGGGTTCAGGTTTGAAATCTTTTGGAACAACTTGAACGACAAAACCAACGTTTGGTCCGCTGTAGGAGAACTTACCGCCATGCCAACTGGCCACGTACATACGGCCGCTGGCGTCCACATCGATATCGGTCGGGCGTGGGATGGTCAGAAAGGTTTCCTGATGCGCGTCAAAGGTGGGGCCGTTGGCGGGCGGGTTATGTAGGAACACCGCGCTGCGGCCCCAGTCGCAGGTGTAGGCGCCGTGGCTGAAGGGCTTGGGCCAGCGGGTGTCATGATAAAACATGCCGCCACAGCCGGAACCGCCGCCGTAGTCCTTGAGGGTCGGGAAAATTTCGCCGGGGAAATTCTTGTACCATGACGGGTAACCGTACTCGGCGCTTTGCATGATGTGGCTGAAGCGCACGTTCCAGCCGCCGCCGTCGTTGGTGTTGTCGCGCGTGAAAATGTTCAGGTACGGATCGACGCAGGCGTCCAAAATATTGCGCAGACCCCAACAGTAGATTTCCATGTCCGTGCCGTCCGGTCGCACGCGTACGATACCACCGCCGCGCCGGCTTAATACACGGCCATCTGCCCCCACAGCCTTAGTGAAACCGAAATCCCCCACGGCGATATAGATCCAGCCGTCGATACCCATACGGATGCCGTTAGTCGTATGGTCTGCTCCTCGCTTGGAAACGTAATCGGTGCTGATGCCCTCGATCAGGCACTTCTCCTTGTCAGCCACGCCGTCGCCGTTGGTGTCCTCGTACAAGGTGAGGAAGGGTGGATGCAGCACCCAGAGTTTGCCGTTGTCGTAAATCAATCCGCGCGGATGATCCATCTTAGCGAAGGTGTTCACCTTGTCCGCTTTGCCATCACCGTCGGTATCAATACAGCGTACTACGCGGCCGCGGCCTTTTTCTTTACCAAGACTCCCTTGCTCATCGATGCCCACAAACACCTCGCCGGTAGGGGCGGCTGTAAGGCAGACGGGGTAATTAACTTCCGGAGGTGCAGCAAAGAGATTCACCTCAAACCCTTCAGGTGCCTTCACGCCGTTCATACCATTTATGGAGTCGTTACTACCATTCTCGGCAGCCTTCATCACCTTGCGCGGCAATTCGGGCAGGGGGCCGGTATACGCCTCAAATTCCCACAAGCTGCCCCACACGCCAGTGCTCGATCCTTGGAAGGTGATTTTGAAAAACTTTGTGCCCTTCGCATCAACCTTGTGGGGCGTGATTTGTTTGACGTCCTTGTTCTTCGACTGATCGACAACCTGATTCCAGTTCTTGCCATCGGCCGAAGCCTCGACGGTGTAACGGTAGGCGGCGTTGTTTTTCTCCCAGAGGATGCGGATATTTTGAATGTCTGCCGCTTCCTTTAACTCAATCTTTAGCCATTGACCGGTGCCCCCCCCTGCGGCGCACCAACGTGTGCGTGGGTTTCCATCAACGGCGTTTTTCGCAAAATTTTTTTTATTCGTCTCCTCAGAACTTGCCTTGGCACTAGCTCCCGTGGCCGCATTCTTGGGGACTGCGGCTACTGCATCACCTTTTTTTTGGGCGCTCGTCGCAGCCGGTTTGGTGTTTAGCGTGAAGGATTCCTTCTCTGGTTCTGCGATCGACCAAGATTCATTCTTGGTTGCCCAAAGAATACCGCGGGCAATGAAATTCAAATAACGTTTGTCTGCTACAGTTACATTAAAATGTCCAAGTGAAGTGCTGAAAACACGTGCGCCATGATATTCATTAGCCCACGCCACCACGGCCTCAGCGTTACCCTGCGTGCCACGGGCAATCACCTTGGTATTCGGGAACACCTGAATATTGTTATAGAGTTCCTCATTTTGAGTGGTCCAGTCTTTTAATCCCTTAGTGATGAACGGCACACTATTCTCAAACGTGACATCAATCGGCTTTTTGGGTCCGTGACCACTTGATTGTAGGCCAATGTACTCGAACCACTTTGCGTTGTCGTCGGTCATTTTCACCGGCGCGCGAAAGTTTCCAAACCGGTATGAGTGCATGGCGCAGTGCAGATTTACTCCCGGTATGCCTTTTTTATGTGGGGCGAGCACTCCGGCAATTACTTTAGGGTCGCTGATGCCCGCTGAGCATTCGTCATGAATTATAAGGTCGTAACCCTTTGCGTAATCAGGGTTACCATATATGGCGATGGGCGGTTTGGTGCTTTTGTCCGGGGAATGAGCATGGTCGATCTTAATATTGATCCGGCGCTCTAATCCCTGCTTGAGAATATCCTTTTGAGTGGCGTAATCATGGCAGCAACCACCAGTGATCAGCAGCGCCCGGATCGGCTTGGGCAAAGGTTTCTTTTTATCCTCAGCATAAAGTTCTTCAGTCAATAGGCCGGCTAAGGTGAGGGTCAGAATAATCGCTCTCATGAATTTGTAGTTTCCGCGGAACGCTACCTTCAGCGGCGACTGGAATCAATCTTTGCCCGCTACTTTTTCCAGCATTCCTAGCAGGGTTTTTTGGATTTTAACCGATGCGAGGAGTTCCAGGGTGCATGTGCCCATCCAGGTCTCGTAGCCGCCGAGGGTGTGTTGGCGGGGCGTGGGGAGGTAGCCGTTGTGGCCGTTGGCCAGCTCGATGGTGAAGGTGGCCTGCGGTAGCGGGCTCTTCGCCTTGAGTGTGAGGCCGATTTCGCAGAGTACTTCGCAGGGAATACTGGTGATGCCCACTTCGCCGAGCCGCAGGGCTTGCAGGACGATTTCCTCTTCGCGCGGCCCATTGGCCAGGGCGAGCGTGCGGTGGGCATAGGCGTTGGCAAGGCCGGAGAGGGGCTCGGGCGCGGTGCCACCGAGGACGGCTTTGGCGTAGGCGATTTGTTTGGCGGTGGGTTGGCGGTTCTTGAGCGTGAGTAGGGTTTGCTCCATTGCAAGGGTGATGTCCTTGCGGAAGGCTACTTGCTTGTGCGCGGCGAGTACGCGGTCGGCGACGAGTTGGGCGACCTCGTTCATGCGTTGCATGGGTTTCTGGCGCGGACGCGGGACGCGGAAACTGATGTTGTTGATATCGCCGCTGGTGCCGTTGGACATCATGGCGACATAGTCTTTGTCTGCGCCGAGGGCTTTCTCGATCATCCCAGCGAACACGCCAAAGTAATCTGCGGATACACCGTCAGCTGGCAGGCCGCCGACGTAGTGCAGCGAGTAATTGGCCAGCAAGGCAATCGGCCGGCCATCCTCCGTGCCGCGTAGGGAAATGAAATGCACCTCTGGATCAGTCGGCCCGGCCGGGCGATCGATGAGGTTGCGCGGCGGGTTCATGCGCACGATGTCATTCGGGCTGCCGAAGGGGTTCACCGCAATGCCGCCGGATTTCATATGCCAGCGCCGGTTAAAAATTTCCTCGGGCACGAGCGCCACGCCGTGCGCCATCTCGGCGGGGACAAGGTTCTTCTCAGCCTGCGCAATGGCTTCGGCAATGCCTTCGACCAGTTGTTTGAAGTAGGCGCGATGGGCGGCGTCATCGCGGTTGGTGCGGCGATCCTTGCCCGGCGGCGCGGTGTGCGTGTGGGTGGCAGCCACGAGAATACGGTCGGCTCGCAGTCGGGTGTGCTCGGCCGCCAGTGCTTTGGCGCGATCGAGGTAATTGCGACCGATTAGGCAGTTGTCCACGATCACAATGGCCAGTCGCGTTTGGCCGTCATCACACACAATCGCACGAGCGAAAAGAGGATCATGCGCCTTGTCCGCCAGCCGTTCGTGAAAGGAGCCCACCATCTGCACAGGCCAGACCTTGGGCGTGATATCCACCTTTGCCGAGCCGGCACGAAACTCCGCCAACCCAGTGGTGGCAAGCAGTAACAGGGTGGCGAGCAGTTGCAGACTCATTTATCGGCCTTCGCGTTTGCCGGGATCGAAGTTGGCGTTCTTGGTGGGCATGCGGGCGCCGGTGTCCTTGCGCCAGGCGGCGAGCTTGGTGGCGAGCGCTTTCACCTTGTCGGGATGTTTCTTGGCAAGGTTGGTTTTCTCGCCGATATCATCGGCCAAATTGAACAGCTCCAGCCGCCCGTCCTCGTACCATTCGATGAGCTTCCAGTCGCCCTCACGCACGGCTGCCGTGGGGGCGTTGCCCTGATTGCCGTAGTGCGGGTAATGCCAGTAGAGCGCGCCGCGGTCTTGGGGTTTACCGCGTAGGGCGGTGGTGAAACTCACGCCGTCAATGGGCAGAGGCAGCTGCGGCTTGAGACCGGCCATTTCCATGATAGTCGGGAAAAAATCCGTGCTGGTAACGGGGGTGTCATTCACGCTGCCGGGCTTAGTGACACCTGGCCAGCGGACCATCATTGGTTCGCGGATGCCGCCTTCGTACATCCAGCCTTTGCCGCCGCGCAGGGGGAGGTTGCTGGTGGGATGCCCTTCGCTGGTGGAGAGGCCGCCGTTGTCGCTCATGAAAAACACAACGGTGTTGTCCTCTAACCCGTGTTCCTTAAGGCCGTCGAGCACCTTGCCGACGGCGAGATCCATCGCCTCCACCATGCCGCCGTACACGGCGTGCTCCTGCACGAGGCGCACCTGCCGGTTGTGTTCCTTGCCCCACTTGGCCTCCAGACCACGCTCTTTCTTGCGGGCAAGATATTTGTCGCGCAGATCGGTGCGCGAGATCAGTGGAGTGTGTACGGAATAAAACGAGAGATAAGCTAGGAACGGCTTACTCTTATTGGCAGCCATGAATTTCACCGTTTCGCTGGCAAGCCGATCGGGTAAATGTTCGCCGTCCGGGCCGTCCTTAAGGCGCGGATTGCCATAGGGCGAAAAGTATTTTTTGCCGCCATAAGGTCCACCACGATGATGGCCGCCCTGGTTGATATCGAATCCCTGATCCTCAGGCCAGAATCCCTCGTTGCCTAAGTGCCATTTACCAGCGAAGAAGGTGGCGTAGCCGTTTTCCTTGAGTGCCTCGGCGAGAGTGAACTCCTTGAGCTCCAGCTGGCGCGTGTAGGTTGCGGGCAGGAGTCGGGTGTTGCGCCGCCACGCCTTGCCGGCGGCCGCGCCGATGTAATCCGTCACGCCCGTGCGCGTGGGGTAACGGCCGGTCATGATACTCGCACGCGTAGGGCTGCACACTGGGCAGGCGGCATAGGCGCTGGTGAATTTCATGCCCGAAGCCGCGAGCCGATCGCAATTGGGCGTGTCGTAAAACGAGCTACCAAAGGTTTTTAAGTCGCTCCATCCGAGATCATCAACGAGAAAAAAGACAAAGTTGAGAGGCTTGGTCTTTTGATCGGCCTGAACCACAGCAGGGCACAGGAACGCCAGTAACAGAAGAACGCGAAACACTTTCATGGATGCGCATTAATCTGGATTTTTATTCGCTATAATCAAGAATGGAATGGATTTCATTTCACAATATGACGCTATCAAAACATGATTTGATTTTTATCACAGGAAATGAGCCCGATGATGGTCGTAGTCCGGGCTAGGTTATTTTTGCAATACCATCTGAGAAATGGATCATTTCTCTAAGCTGTCGGTGGCATGATCCAAAGAGGCGGTCGACCAACATTACAATGAACTGATCGTGCAGTGAGATTCAAAGTTGCCCAACTCAGAAAAAGATTAGTCCGGGAGAGAGGTCCCCACTGGAAAGAAGTTCTTTGGTCCAATGTTTTTAATCTCAGTTCAGAGCTAGGTATGGGATAAAAGATTTTTTGAACAAAAGAATTTTTATGCCCATCTTCATCGATGACCTCCGGGAAGTTTTCTATATAAGCGGCTAGAGATTCAGGGTCTTCCTGATGTGCCGCTTGATCTGCAGCAAAAACTGTGGAGTGACTCAGTGAGGGAAGAACAAGCAGTGATGTAAAACTCCATAAAGTCATCCAAGAACTAAAATAGAGGATAGTAAATGCGACACTATTTGAATCAAAAATGTTTAGCCAGTCACCTATGGCTACGCCTACCAAATTCCAGGCGACTACGATTAAAAACGCCCTAAACGGGAGGCCCCGGGAAGCCATATAATTACGTCGTATGATTTCTAAATCTAAAGATTTACTCGCCTTCCAATTTTCAGGGATCACATGCTTATGTTTGCCTAAACCTGCTATAATTCCTCCGGTGAATGTGGGTTCCGGACAATCAACCATAAACGTTTTACCCTGAAAATCAGTCGGGTCATCGATCTTTTGAGAACTACCGTTCACCCAATTTAAGCAAATTAATTGGGTGAAACTCAGCAAGAGGATTCCTAGCAAGCACGCTATACAATAACCTGTGCCTAAATAATTGGCTAAAATAATTAAAGCAGACAGGAGTGTCCAAAAGATAGTCTGTAGAGCAACACCCTTAACCCACTGCTTTTTGAATTCCGGATTCGTTTCCACCCGACTGCCTAAGTAGCCGGCACCAATCCAGTCAAAGACACCCTGGACTGCGAGATATCCACCTAATCCAATGATCCAAATCCAAACAGGTTGAATTTGCGTAGCCGATGACTCTAGTGTGGCTCGGAAGCTAAGAATTGTTGCGGCAATTATGACCCAGAAACCAACGTTAAAAATCCCCAGTCTTAGCCGTTGCGCTCTCGTGGGGGGAGTCACAGATTTCATGATTTGCTCTTGATGAAAGTATCGGTCAGTGCTCTGCTCGCAGCTGCTATTTGCTTTAGTTGATCCAAGCCTTGAATGGCTTCGACCGTGTCAACTAGTTGAACTTTCCGAAAACACCCAGTACAAAATGCTAGATGTGATTCACCGCACCCTTCCAATGCATCCCATTTTTCAGGGCAACATTCACTTTTGCAATTCACAATGACACTCATTTTTTTCTTTCAGTCACGGGTATCAGCAATTCATTTCTCCTAAGAAAGCCCGGTGTCCATGGAGGATCATAGAAAGCTTCGATAGGATCACCAGCAGCAACTAGGTTATTTTCATTAATCCACTCCCTTAGTTTAGAATCAATTTTCACAGGCGTTATTCGGTGTCGGCCGGAATAACGATAGGCTGCGAACAGCATCTCGGGTTGAATTGTATTTCTTACAGTATCAAGATTCGGTAATGGCACATCTTCTTTGTTGAATTTGTCTGGAAGGACAAACGCCATAGTAGATTCCCCATTTTTTCTGGTAGTGAAAACGGGAGTTGTCATGGCTATTTTTTGTTGTTTGTCGTTTCCACCGTCAATATATCGAAAAAGACGCATGAAACCGTTGTCTTGGTCGCTGGACATAGTGGTTTGGATTAGTTGAAGTTCCGAATAATGGCGCAATTCCGCACTACCCTCTTTCTTTAAAACTTTATGGGAAGCTTCTTCGTAACCCGCTCTAGTGAACTTAGTCGCGGCACAGGCTGAAGCCATGCTGATGCAGATGAGGATTATTAATTTTTGTATCATTTTAAACCTACAGAAGTTTTTCAATAGCCGAGGTTAATTGGTCTGATTCAGGATCTATAAAAGTGTGAAACCTGTCCACGACATCGCCGTCTCGATTGATTAGGAATTTCGTGAAATTCCATTTCACGATTCCACCATGTTCTGTATGGCTGGTTAACCAACGATAGAGAGGGTGGATGTTCCGTCCCCATACACTAATCTTGGAATACATTGGAAACGAAATGTTGAATCGAGTTTTGGCGAATTTATGTATTTCCTCATCGCATCCGGGTTCTTGAAAGAGAAAATCATTGGATGGAAAACCACAGATTGTAAGTCCCATAGGACCATACTTTTGCTGCAAATTTTCCAAACCTTCATATTGAGGGGTGAAACCACAGCGCGAGGCTAAGTTTACAATAAGGAGTATTTTTCCTTTGTAATCACCCAGAGTGGAGTCAGTTCCGTCAATGGTGGTTAGGGGTATATCGTAAATTGGTGAGGTGTTGCTAACGGTGTTCATGCTTTAGTTTTCTCATATGCTTTCAGCGCTCTATCTCTGGCATCTGAATGGTTAACAATTGGGCTAGGGTAATTCTGACCTCTATCAACTTTAGAAGGTTCAAAAATATCAGGAGCAGACACGTGGCGTAATTCAGGGACCCACTTGCGTATGTAATCCCCTTCAGGATCAAATTTAATCGCTTGGGTCGTTGGGTTGAAAATTCTGAAGTAAGGAGCTGCATCTGCTCCTGAACCAGCTGTCCATTGCCATCCCTGGGTGTTGGAGGCAAGATCGGCATCCACCAAGGTGTCCCAAAACCAATCTGCCCCGTGACGCCAATGAATCAAAAGGTGTTTCACGAGGAAAGATGCTACCACCATTCTTACTCTGTTATGCATCCAGCCGGTGGCCCATAACTCCCTCATACCTGCGTCCACAAGCGGGTAACCGGTTTGTCCCTTTTGCCATGAGCGCAATTGAGGTGAATTCTCTCTCCACGGGAATCGATTAAATTGCGGCCTTAATGGCTCCCGCACAGTGTGGGGGAAATGATACAAGAGATGGTAGCCAAATTCGCGCCACCCAATTTCGGATAAATAATGAGACTCCTTCCAGTGGGTATGGCCGGATTGCATGAGGGAATGCTTAATTTGCCGCGGGCTTACTTCACCAAACCTTAAATGTGGAGATAATCTGGAAGTCCCCTTGGTGTTTGGAAAGTTACGATTCTGAGCGTATTCATTAAACGAATCATTGATGAATAGTTCTAAAGCTGAAGCAGCCCCCGGTTCCCCCGGGGTCCAAACCTCATTCATGCTGTGTCCCCAATCTTGCTCGGGCTTCAGGTTTAGTTCAGATAGTTCGGTGGTCCTTAAAGATACCTTGGGGGGTTTAACTTTTTGGGGGGCTGGAAGAGGAGTACTAGCATTTAATTTTTTGAGGCAATGTTTCCAGAACGGCGTAAATACCTTAAACGGTAAACCACTTTGATTTTCAATCTCCTCTGGTTCCGACAGGAGACTTGCTTTAAAAGTTTTTACTGTAAGCCCTGCTTGTCGGAGTTGACACGCAATCTCATCATCCCTCTTCCGGATCATCGGCTCATAGCGCCGATTCCAATAGACTCCTGTTGCTCCGGTATCCTCCGCCAGTTTCTTTAAATTTTTGATGGATTCGCCCGTTCTTAATGTGAGCGTGGTACCGAGTTTTTCTAAACTTTCCGTTAGGCTTTTTATTGAATGATGTAGCCACCAGCGTGTGGCAGCCCCGGGACTCATATCCTCTTCTTCTGGAGACCAGATAAATACGGGTATGATTCTACCTTCTTTGGCTGCTTCAAATAAAGCAGGATTATCTTGGATCCGTAGGTCAGTACGGAACCAGACAATTATTGTTTGATCGTTGGTGCTCATGCAGCCAGCAAAACGTTGCCCTGCTCCCGTATTAGGGCGGCTTGTTCCTTAATTAATTGTAGTTGTAACGGCTCAATACGTTCAAGATTTCTCAACTGTAAACTCATTCGGGGATTAGTTTTTAATTGTTCATGATGTCTATCCAAAAAGTCCCAATATAAAGTTGTGAACGGGCATGCTTCCTTGCCTGTAGATTTTGACGGATCATATCTGCAACTCTTACAATAGTTGCTCATCCTGTTTATATATTTTCCCGTAGCTACGTAAGGTTTTGAACTCATTACACCACCGTCGGCGAATTGGGACATTCCAATCACATTCGGCATTTCCACCCACTCAACGGCATCTACATACATAGATAAAAACCACTCATGAACTTGCTTCGGATTAACCCCGAGCATCAATGTATAAAGGCCGGTAACCATTAGGCGTTGAATGTGATGGTTATAGCCCGTGCTCAGCGTTTGTTGGATGCAATCCTTAAGGCAGGACATCTCTGTCTCGCCTGTCCAGAAGAAACCCGGTAAATCCTCTTGGGCATTGAGTGAATTAGAGTTCACATATTCAGGCATTCGGTGATGATGAATTAATCGAACGAACTCACGCCAACCGAGAATTTGGCGAATAAACCCTTCAACGGATGACAGCGAAGCATGATCTGAGTGATAGGCTCTCTCAGCAGCGGTTAACACTTCCCTCGGAGAAATTAACTTTAGGTTTAAGCATACAGATAGGCGGGAATGGTATAACCAGGATTGACCAGACCACATGGCATCTTGGAATTTTCCAAAGTTAGGCAGGCGGTTTTGAACAAAATCGTCCAATGCTTCAAGTGCTTGGCTTCTGGTGACGGGCCAATTGAAATTTTCAATCGATCCGGGATTCTCGGGAAATGCATTCTCCACCTCCAGCATCACTTCATTTGTTATTTTATCGCTCTTAAAAAAAATAGGATCAACAAGATTTTGGGGGCCATTTTTCTTGAAGGAACCTCGGTTCTGCTCGTCATAGTTCCACTTCCCTCCAATCGGCAAATTGCCTTCCATTAGGTAACCAGTCTCTTTTCGAAGTCTTCGGTAAAAAAACTCCATCCTCAGGTTTTTATCTTTTGCACCGAAACTCTTGAAGTTATGTGGATCACATATAAAATGATTGTCCCTCACAATTTCATAATTTTGATTATGCTCATCCAAGACATTAGTTAACTCTCGCTCCACCCTAAAATCACCCGGTTTGGTCAGAACCACTGTTTTAATACGGTGATCGGTTATGGTTTTTTCGAGTGCTGATGCCAGTGACTTCTGTCTCTCACTTAAAGGATGGTATAACACACGGCGACCGATGCCTTGTTGCTCGGCACAAAAGTGCCGCATTGCACTCAAAAATAAGACGCTTCTGGATTTATGAGAGGGAACGTGGAGATTTTCATCGTTAACCTCGGCCATCCATATTACGTCAGCAGCATTATCAAACTCATCTAAGGCAAGTGCCTGATGGTCCAATTGGTCACCTAGAACAATGACTAGCTTCCTAATTACTCTGGGATGATTCATCGAAAAGTTCCGGATGCACTTCTCCAAATTCGTTGATTAAGATCTGATGGCGATACCCGAAAACTTGGCGAAGTTTATTCACGACAAGAGGCGAAAATGCTGAGTGGATCAATTTACCGCCGGGCATCACAAACTCAATTTCATCACGCATTAAACACCCTCGCGAGTCGCCGGCTAGGAACAAGTGTTTATGTTTCCACATTTTGAAGGGCCCATCAATTTGCCGATCACTAAATTCACGGCCTGGCTGCACATTTTCCAACTCCGCGGTCCAATTCACATACAAGCAGCAACCTAATAAGGGAATCCTAAGGTGGGCTTGATTACCGTCTCCAAGTTTTGCAGCTTTAATAACGTCAATTGCATCTTCCTCGGGTGTGAGTCGTTGTAACGCGGAAGGCTCCTCGTGCCACCTGTAGACTTTATCGGGCGGGGCATTTAAGTGAGTTTGGTGGATGTATTTTGTCGTGCACATTCTAAATCAGTCAGGATTTTGTTTTTGATGGCCATGTGTGTTTTTTTTTTGCTCACCTTATTTGATTCTTCCCCTCGGTTTAGATCCTGCAGCAACCCAACGAGGTTGTGGCAAATGGCGGAAGTCACGAGGAATCCGAATAATAAGATCACGAGCAATATTGGATCTTCCATACTTTTTACTCCTCTTTTATCTGATTTTTTTCAATTTGACACAACTTATGTACCGCCCACAGCGCAAGAATACTTGGCACCCATATTCCTACGTATGCACCGTATTCACGATTAATAGTAAACCAGAGTAATATGCTTACGAACATACTGCTCGCCGCACAAGTCCCGTATATGATGTCTGTTTTCTTCATCGTTCAAAGCTTTCTAAGCAGCCATCGGAAGTGCCGCATCTTTCAAAGTTAAGGCACTGCGCAATTTATTAAGGGCAGTTTTTTGAATCTGTCGTATTCTCTCTCGGGTTAATCCGTAATCTTTGGCGATTTCTCCAAGGGAACGATTTTTCCCCGTACCGATTCCATAACGTTGCCGCACAATGTCGCATTCTCTTTCATCGAGTACATGCATTGCTTTTTCAATGTAGGCAAAATCATGATCGCAAGTTGCGGCGACATCAGGAGCAGGTGAGTTTTCATCGGCTAATCTTTCATGAAGAGAACGCACTTCTTCGTTCTCATCTTCATCCAGTGAGAACGAAGCCTTTTGGGATCTTTTCATCAATTGGATTTTCTCAAGTGTCATGCCAGTAGCCTCAGCGAGTTCCTCGTCCATAGGTGGGCGCTTCAATTGGCGGTTAAGCTCAATTTCAGCCCTCCGCATTTTTTGAATGTGATCCACCAAATATACAGGCAGTCTTACTGTTCGTCCCTGATTAGCGAGAGCACGACGGATGAATTGCCTTACCCAAATAGCGCAAAGCGTTGAGAAACGGCAGCCATATTCAGGATCAAATTTTTCGGCTGCTCTGATTAGCCCAAGATTTCCTTCGGATACCAAATCCATGTACTCGAGGCCCAAATTCTGGTATTCCTTTGCAATCTTAAGCACCAGGCGAAGGTTGGCTTGCACAAGTTGATTGACGGCTTCTTTATCACCAGCTTGGACACGTTTTCCCAACTCAATTTCTTGATCGTGCGAAATACGGTCCCATTCGGACATTTCACGCAGGTACCGGGTTAAATTCGTTACCTCATTCGACCTTGGTTCGTATGTTGTGCTTACTTCAAATTTTTCTGTGTTTTTCATGAATAAGGGCTCTTTTTTGTGAGGGGGATGGATTAGTTCCATCCCCCTCGTTTAAGGTTTGTTAAGTTTACTTAGCGCTCGTCTTCTGCGTCCTGTCCTTAGGGAGAAGTACTTTGTCTATAACGTGAATTACGCCATTGGCAGTGTTGATGTCGGCTTTGATTACGTTCGATTTGTTGATGAACACCTGCCCATCTTTCAGCTTGAGTTTCACCTTCTCACTGGCAACGGTCTCAACCTTGCCTGGCTTGATGTCCTTGCTCTCAACTTTTCCGGCAACTACATGGTATGTAAGTATTTTGATCAGTTTGTCTTTATTTTCAGGCTTCAAAAGACCTTCAACTGTTCCCTTAGGTAATTCCGAGAAGGCTTTGTCGGTCGGTGCAAATACGGTAAATGGCCCTTTGCCTTTGAGGGTGTCTACCAAGCCGGCCGCTTTAAGTGCAGCTGCGAGAGTTTTGAAGTTCCCTGCGGCGACAGCAGTATCAACAATGTCGGCAGATTTACTTTTGCCTGATGTGGAGGTGAATTCTGTCTTTGGTTTCGGAGGTAGCATGACACGATCAATCACGTGCACTATTCCGTTATCAAACTTCACGTCAGCTTCCCGCACCCGTGTATGGTTGTTATTCAGCAAGACGTAGTTGCCCCATTTCTTAACTGCGAGGTGGGCGCCATTCACAGTTTCTAACTCACCGCTTCGAAGGCTGCAGGATGTGCGAGCTTCTCCCAAAACGTGGAAAGTAAGAATGGACTTCAGTTGCTGCTTGTTCTCGGGTTTGAGTAGGTTTTCTACGGTGCCTTTCGGTAATCTCGCGAATGCGTGATCGTTAGGAGCGAAAACAGTGTAATTGCCCTTGCTTGATAACGTCTTGGAAAGGCCTGCGGCTTTTACGGCAGTGACGAGTGTCTTGAATTGTCCGCAATCTTCTAAAGCAGACATGATGTCTTTGGCTTGAGCTGTGGCGGTCGATAGGCCGGTTATTGCGATTATGGTGAGTAGATTTTTCATTTTTTCCCTTTGTGTTAAAGGGAGGGGGCACAACCCCCTCCCTTAATGTGGTTTATTTCTTCGGTAGCCGTTTTTATTTAGACTTGGGGATAATCACGGAATCGATCACATGAATAACGCCGTTGTCGGCCATTACATCCGTGGCTACAACTTTGGCTTTGTCTACATGGACTCCCTTTTTGGATACCTTCAGCTTGAAAGAAGAGCCTGACGCAGTCTTTACCATGCCGGATTTCACATCCTTTGCCATTACCTTACCTGGAACTACGTGGTACGTGAGAATGGAGATCAACTGCTGCTTGTTCTCCGGCTTGAGAAGGCTCTCGAGAGTTCCCTTCGGCAACTTGGCAAAAGCTTCGTCGGTAGGAGCAAAAACCGTAAAAGGGCCGTCGCTCTTGAGGGTGTCAACCAAATCAGCTGCTTTCACGGCGGCTACCAAGGTTTTGAAGGATTTATTCGAAGCAGCAACATCTACGATGTCACCCGCTTGGAGTTGAGCGGACATCATTAGGGTGAAAGCCGCGGCGAGAAGGGTTTTAAGGTTTTTCATTTACTATCTCTTGATTAGGTTTTGTTTATGTTTTAGCGCTACAATAGCTGCAGCGCACATAAATTTACTCCTAAAAAGAGATGTGTCAACCTTTTGTGAAGAAAAAAACTCTACAAATCATGAACAGAGTATTTCCGTGGAATTACCGAATTAATTACGATTTGAATGTTATATTCTCGTGTTCAACGAGCTTGTCCATTGCTTTTTCGAGACAAGCTCGCGATTTGGCAGCAACTTTGTGAAGGTATTGATGAACTTCGGCGTCTTTGGTGTTGCGGTTTTCGCAGTCCTTCATATAGGACTCAAAATTGTTTAGGCTAAATAATATGTGTGAAAGATGTTGGGGGCATTCACACTTAATCGCGTTAGGTTGGTTCACGATTTCCCATAATTGTGAATCGCTGTATCGCCTTTGCTGCACATTCTCTCCATCTTCTTCATGGATTTGTGGTCGGTCGGCGAATCCCACAAGATGATTGGCTGCTAGTGTGAGCTCCTGAACATTGATAGGGGCTCGCAGTGGTAGGATGGTATCAGTTGTTAAATTCCTAATTACTTTTTTAGGGCCAAAAGCATAGACCACGCAGGCTCCGATTGCACCGGATAGCGTAATCGCTTGATGAATAAAATCTAAGCTGTCTGGCTGAAGACTGGCAATTTGAAAGATAAGCAAATCAGGGTTGCATGCGTTAATATCCTCAGATAGCGCATTTTCAGGATTGAACTGCCCCACCAATTCTAAAGGGGCAGTATAAGAACTTACTTGTGCACTGGTTAGTTGGGGGATTCCATATCCCAATATGGCAACTTTAATAGGCGATTGGTTAGAGGGGTTTCTTTTTGGTCCGCGCTTTGCCTCTAGTTCATTAAGGCGTTTTTTCAATTCGTCCACACTCAAACCGGCAATCATTCCAATGCTATCCCCCTGCTCGGTGAGTTCTTTCAGTAAGCTGAGTTTGGTAAGATCGTTTTCAGTGTAAAGGCGCTGTTTTCCCTCTGTACGAACCGGTTTTACGGCATCATAGCGGGTCTGCCACATCCGGATTGTAACGGGAGTAATGCCCGTTAAACGGGCAATCGCACCGATTTTGTATAGCTGTAATTTTTCCGGATTCATCATAATCATAAACAATTCTTACACATAGCGTTGTATGTGCCAACCGAACTGGTAATCAGTTAGCTTTTTTTTACAATTTCACCCACGAAAACTTTTTCGCAGGTAAATCCCAAATGTTTAAAAACAGGATTTAAGATTCTAGCTGATGATTTCGAAGATTGCCTCCACTTCCACGGCGGCGCCGGTGGGTAGAGCGGCGAAGCCGAGGGCACTGCGGGCATGGTAGCCGTCGCCGTCCTTGTCGTAAATTTCGTGGAGTAGATCGCTCGCGCCGTTGATTACGAGGTGTTGGTCGGTGAAGTCCGGCGCCGAGTATACGCAGCCAAGCAGCTTGATGACCTTCAGCCCGTTGATCGTGCCGTGCGCGTTGTGGACGGAGTTCAGTATTTTTTCCGCGCAATCTCTCGCCGCAGCGTAGCCGTCCTCGACGGACAAGCCGCTACCAAGCACGCCAGTGGCTGTGCTAGTGTGGCCGCTGGTGAAAAGCAGGTTGCCGCTGCGGATGCAGAGATTCAAATAACCGGGCTCCAATTGAGTGAACGCTACGCCCAGTTCCCTCGCTTTTTCCTCGGGAGACATGCGGAAATCGTGCCGTGCCGTGCGCTACGGCGCAATGCTGAATTCAATCACGCGACTGACGCAGCTCTTTCAGATCCGGCAAGTCGTAATGCTGGAGGGCGCGGGGGTGGATGGTGTGTAGGTGTAGGTTGGCTTGGCGGTGGGTGAGGAGGGTTTGCCAGTCGGGGGATGGTTCAGTGAGGGTGAGCTTGTTGAAGAGTTGCGGCTCAAGCGCGGCAGCATGTTGGGCGGCGGTGGCGGTTCCACCGTGGGCGATGATCTGGATGGATTTCGTTTTGTGCGACTCGGCCAACCAATTGGCACAGGCAAAAATATCCTCGGTGCGCATGGCGAGGTATGAGCGGCCGAGCAGGTAGGCGATGTACCAGTCCGCCCCGGAAAAGCGCCAGTTGCGGGTGGCGGTTTCGCCTAGGTCACGGAGGTCCACGGCCAGCACGGGATGCCCAGCGGCTTGGAGCTTGGCGACCCGTGGCAGCACGCTGTTGAGGCCGGCATCGGGAGTAATGAGCACGGGCGCTTGTTTGCCCTGCGGCCAGTACAGGGTGGGTAGGGAAATACCGGGTTCCGGATGGAAAATGAGCGGCGCGGGCAGGTCTTTGCGGAGGAGTTTGGTGGTCTTGAGCACGGGCAGCTCCTTGAGCCTGCGAATACCGGTGATGGCACGCAGGCGTTCGCGGGTAAGCGGCGGGCGTTGGGCGGCCAGTTGCCGGGCATCAATCTCCAGCCAATCGAACATGGAGCGTGCATTTTTGAGCTGCAACACATTTCCCCCGGACGTGACCTGCAACTCGGCGTCGGCGCGAACGCGTACGTTTTCCGCCTCAATGATTTCCACCACGCGCCCCTGCAGCCAGCGCGCAAAGAACCGTACGGCACCCTCGCGTAGGTGGCGGGTAAATCCATGCTTTTCATTGGTCTCCACCAACGCCACACGCTCGGGGTGACCGAGCACGGTGTAGGCGCGCTTGGCCTGCCGATACCCTTCCCATGTGCCTTCGATAGGCACGAAATCAGCCGTGGCGGCGAGGATGAGCGTGGGCTTGGGCGCGCGGGCGAGAATGAAATCCGGATGATCAAAGCCCTCGCGAATTTGCGCGAAAAGATTCTGTTCCGCATCGCCCGGGCCGGGGAATTCATTTTTGCGTCGGTGCGTGGTTATGAAACAACCCGGCGCCGCGGCCGCAATGCGGTCGTCATACGCCATCAGAAAACTCGTCAGGTTACCGCCGCCTGAATTGCCCATACAACCCAGTCTTTTGTCATCTACATCTGGCCGACCAGCAAGATAATCCAGCGCGCGCACTCCGTCCCACAACATCCAACGGCCCAGCCCGCCGCCCAGCAAAATGGGCGCTGGCCCCAGCACGGCGTGTTCGCTAGTGGGCCTGAGTGGCAAGCGTCCATCCGCATTGACCAACTGCCGTCGTTCACCCTGGCCGATGGGGTCGTAACACAACACCACGAACCCGTGCTGCACCAGCAGGCGATTGGCCTTTTGATATTCCCGGTACGCTTTGCCGTTGGCCGAGTGGCCGCACGGATGCAGCACGGCGGGAAACGGCCCCTTGCCCGCGGGCCGGTAGACATTCGACGTTACATGAAATCCCGGCCTGCTTTCGAAGAGCACCTTTTCGATCGTGAAACCATCCTCGCGCAACACGCCGGTGACGCGCGCATTCAGCGGCGTGCGCTTGGGCATCTCACCTAGAGTCCAACGCAGGAACCCGCGCCGTTTCTCTTGATACACCGTTAGCGCCTTGGGCGATTGCAGAGCGGCTTCCAGATCCTTCAAGCGCTGATCCATCTTCGCGTGCACCTGCTGACGCAGGTAGGACCGCATCATCTGCTGTTCCTTATCCGTGTTAAACTCCGGCGGCAACACCCGCAGCGCAGCCGGCACCGTTTGCACCACGGCCAACAGAACAAGAATCAGGCGAACCATATCAGTCAGTTTGGCTAGCCTGCCGGTAGAGCGCAACTATTTCGCCAAGCTGTAGCAGCGGATTTCGCGATCGTTGCGGAGGTACACGCTACGGTTGGCGAAGGCGGGGTGCGACCAGACGAGGGTGCGTTGGCCCACGCGATGGGTCGGCTCAATGAGCTTCGCGCGGCTGATTTCCTCGTAACCTTTGGGGCTGAGCCGAGCAATGATCAACTCGCCAAAATCGTTCGCGAGAAAATATCGGTTACCGTGCCGGACGGTAAACACATTGGCCCAACTCACCGGTCGTTCGCCGGCGGCTGGTGCGAAGGTGCTCCAGACGCGTTCTCCATCGGCCAGACGCGCGCAGATGAAGTTGCCGCCATTGCCGCAGGCGTAGAGATGGCCGTCGGCCAGAAACGCGGTGTTATGCACGCCACCCGCGCCTCGCCGTGTGTTGCCGCGCCAGGCGATTTGGGCGGATTGGCCGTCTGCCGCCACCTCGATGCAGGCGGAGACGCGGTTAAAGCTCATCACAAACAACCGGTTGCCTTCGGCTATCGGTTGGCCGATGGACATCCCGAAAGTGGGCCGCAATGGCATGCTCCAATACAACTCACCGGTAAGGGGGTTCAGTGCTTCCACGGCGTCGCTATGCCAGATGATCAACTGCCGTAGACCGCCGAAGGTGTGGATGACCGGCGGACAATATCCCGGTTGCCGGCTCGTGAGCGCGCGCCACAGTTCCTTGCCTGTGCGTTTGTCGAACGCCACGCACGTGGTGCCCGCGCCGCCCACTACACAGATCAACCGGTCGCCATCCACCAACGGATGCGCCGCCGTACCCCACTCGGGGATTTTTAGGTTGTAAGCTTTCTTGAAATCCTTTTGCCACATGATCGCGCCATCCTTGACCGCGAAACAAAACAGATGCCCCTCCGCGCCTAGTGCGTACACGCGGTCGCCCTCCACGGTGGGCGTGGCCCGTGGGCCGATGGCATAGGTGGTCACGGTGGTGTAAGGGCAATCCCATTGCTGCTTCCAGAGCACGCGGCCGGTCGCCTCATCGAGGCACTGCAGGCGTTCCTGGCCGGGTAATAATTTGCGCAGAAAATTTTCATTCCGCGGCGGTTGTCCCTCATGCAATACCTTGGCCTTGGCCGGATCAATCAGCTCGGCAATGCGGTCCATGACAAACACACGCCCTTGCGCCACTGCCGGCCCGGAATATCCGCCGCCCAACGGCGCACGCCACCGTAGCTTCGGACCTTCCCTGGGAAAAGCATCGAGAATACCGTCCTCCCGCCACACCGCATCCCGCCTAGGCCCCAACCACTGCGGCCAATCCGCAGCCGAAAGTGTCCCGCTCAATATCAGAATAAATAAAAGCATTTGCACATCCCCAGTGTGCCCGGCACAAGGGGTAGGCCAAGCTTCATTTTAATTCAGCGAACGGGATGTCTCCCCTGAGCTCCCTTAGAACAACGGCAGGGGATTCCCATCGCAGAGCTGGAAGGGGCGGTCGAGTTGATCGTGCAGTTCGGTGCGTGGATCAATGCCCATGGCGCGGAAGGCGGTGGCGTGGATGTCCGCCGGAGAACAGGCACCGGCCGCGGGCTCAGTACCCTTCTTGTTGCTGGCACCATATACCTGACCACCTTGGATGCCACCGCCGGCGTAGGCCAGCGAGTAGACATTAGGATAATGATCGCGGCCACCGTTGCCGTTCACCTTGGGCGTACGGCCGAAGTCGGTGAGGAATACCACCAGGGTTTCCTCCAACATACCGCGCATCTCCAGGTCGGTGAGCAGGGCGGATACGGATCGGTCAAAGACGGGCAGGAGCCGGTCTTTCATTTTTGGAAAATGATTGCGGTGCGTATCCCAGTTGTCTCCGCTACCGCCAGCGAGGTCGCTGGCGGAAAGGAGGGTTTGCACGACGGGCACACCGGCCTCAACCAGACGTCGGGCAAGCAGGAGGGATTGGCCGCCCATGTGGTCGCCGTACATATTGCGGATCTTGGGATCCTCCTTCTCCAGATCGTAAGCATCGCGCACCGGCGACCCGAGCAGCATGTCGGCGGCCATGCGCGAATAATGATCGAGCTGCTCGTAGGCCGTCTCTTCACTGCGCGCGTTGTCCAATTGGGTGAGCAAGGTTCGGCGGTCGGCGATGCGGCTCTTGTCGAGGTTCAGCTTCAGGTTCAGCTCGCGGTCGGTGTAGCGGTTAACGCCACGCCACGGTTCGCCGGCCGGCGTGCGCACGAGGATGGGATCGTACTGGGAGCCGAGCCAGCCGCCGTGTTCGCCGGATTGTTGGCCGCCGTTGTCGAACATCGAGTAAGGCATACGGATGGCCCGTGGGGTGCCGGCGGCCGGGTTGTGGAAATAAGACATCATCGATGCCAGCGACGGCCAGTTCTTGGTGCTCTTGGGCTTGGCCCCTACGGGGTTGTGGCCGGTCATGTTCACGTACATGGCTGAGCCGTGGCCGCCGTGCTTGTGATGCACAGAGCGCACAATGGCTAGCTTGTCCGAGTGCTTGGCCAGCATCGGGAGGTGTTCGCAGAAATGAATACCGGGCGTGGCGGTCTTGATGTGCTTGAATTCACCGCGGATTTCCGCGGGGGCTTCAGGCTTGGGGTCGAACGATTCGTAATGGCTCATGCCACCCCACGTGTAGACGATGATGCACGACTTGGCTTTGCGCTGCGGTGCGGTCGTGCTGGCGGTGGCCTTGAAATACGTGGGCAACGTCAGCCCAGCCAATCCCACGCTTGTGCGCAGGAAATCTCTTCGACTATGGTTCAGGCTTAGCATCGAGTCTTGGACGCTCCGAACGTTGTACCAATTTACTGACTCAAAGCGGAATTTTCAAGATTAGAGAACTGGATCATTTTGGAATCACAGCCAGGGCCGTCTTGGTGCCAGCGACAAAATAACCGAGGGGTTTGTCTTTATTATCAGTCACCAACCAGACGGCGTCGGAATAGGTGTTTTGCTTGCGCTCGGCGCCCTTGGAAATTTCGCCGTAAAGCTTTTTGCCGCCACCATAATCGACCCAGTAGAGTTTCACATCCTGATTACTCTTGTTCTGGAACGTGATGATGAGAAAGGAGCCGGGCTTGCTTTTTGCCGGCGGTTTCTCCGGGCCGCCGAAGGCCAGCCATTTGAGGTTTTCCTCCGGTTTGGGCTCTTCTTTTTTTACGATCACAATCTTGCTGAGATCGACGCCTTTCACGATTTTCAGGTTGGGCAGTGCCTTGTTTATCTTGGCTACGCCGTCGTCGGTCACCTCGGTTTGCCAGACGTATAGTTGCCTGAGATTCTTGAGGCTGCTCAACTGGTCCAGTGCCTTATCGGTGATTTTAGTGCCGTACAAGTTGAGATACTCAAGGTTCTCCAGACCGGTCAGGTGACTAACCCCCGCATCGTCTACGGCCGTGCGTTCTAGGTGCAGGCGCTTGAGCTTGGACAGGCCCTTGAGGTGCTTGAGGCCTTCACTGGTGATTTTCGTGTCGCGCAGGTTCAGGGCTACCACGGTTTTCAGAGCCGCAACGGCGGATAGGCCGTCATCTTCGAGGTCTCGGCCGCGCAGGTGGAATTCCACCTCCCACGCGTCCTGTTCCCCAGGCCAGGGCAGGACGAGGCCGCCACTTTTTTCAATTGCTGAAATCACTGATTTATCCGCGGCCAATCCCGTCGGCAGGCCGACGCCTAGGAGAAGTCCAATGATCAATGCTTTTTTCATGGAATGATTTTGTTGAGGGTTAGTTTAAATTCTTAGGGACGGATCCGTTGCCGGTTAGTTTTCCGCCATCCAGGATCCAAGCGAGATTGAAGCGCGCCACGGCTGAGCCGCCTTTGGGGCCGCCCTCGAAATGGTGAAAAATCATACCTTCGGTGATGGTCCCCGGTCTGCCAGAGGTCATTGAGGAATAGGCGTGGCGGCCTTGGTACACCAGCTTCTTGATCGGCCAAGTCTTGCCGCCATCGAAGCTGGCCCACACCGTACCGCGATCGCGGCCGGAAGGGCTGTCGCAGTTGCTGTAGATCAGGATGTCATGCCCTTTCACGGCCAAGCGCGTGAGGCCGGCCATGCAGCCGTAGTTGGTGTTTTGTGGACCGTCGGGCAGCACCTCGCAGAAGGTAAGGTTTTTCCAGGTATGGCCGCCGTCCGTGCTGGTGGCGGTCCAGCGCCGACGGGGGTTGGCGCCTTCCTCGGCCCAGTGCCGTCGGGAGTTGTAATAAATAGTACCGTTGCTCAACTCGGCGATCGTCGCTTCGCCGGTGCCCTTGGCGGGGAAGGGCTCGCTGGCCTGCCACGTCTTGCCGTCATCATCACTGTAAATGGCGTTGGTGTAATGTTCGGGCCATTTGCTGCGATGGTTTTGGCCAGCGTACCAGCGGGAAGGGCGGATCAGACGGCCCTTGTGTTTGCCGTGGCGCAAGGTGATGCCGTGATCGTTCATGTGCATGGACGGCGCATTGCCTTTTGAGTCGGGCTTGATCTTGGTGGGAATCTTCTCCCACGACTTGCCGTCATCGCTGCTCACGTACACGTGGATCGGGGCGGGCGGATGGCGATCTTCCACAAACGCGATGATGTCGCCATTGGCTTCGTTTACGGTGACGCCGCCCGGTTGGAAGCCGGGCTTGGCGATAACAATTTCCGGTCCCCACGTCTTGCCGCCATCCTCGCTGCGCTTGGCTCGCACATGGCTGGTGCCCCAGGTGGCGATGACCGTGCCTTTCATGGAAACCACAATGTTGCCGAACCGTTCGCCCTTGAAGACCTGTTGCAGGTCCATGTGTGGGTTTTCCAAATGCGGCTTCAATGGACCTTCCACTTCAGCGGCCGTGGCAATGCTTTGGCCCCACACCATCACGGCAGTCATCAACATGAGAAATAGTTTTTGCATACGGCCCAAGAGTGCCATCAAAGCATCCGTTGTCAACGGGTTCGATCAGAGTTATTCACTGGTCAAGGCTCGAACGGTTTTTTAGGGTTGTCCATTCCATGCGCTGGTGTTGGTTCATATTGATCTGTCTGTTGGGGTTATCAGGGGCGACGGGCTGTCTGACGGCCGGAGGAGCGGTTGTGCGCGGTCTGGATCACGAAGCGAATGAGCGGGTGGTGCCATTGACTGCGGAGGAAATTGTCGAGCGATATCGTGCGACCGAGCGGTCGCGGGCCAGTGCCACGGAGTCGGGGGTGGTGTTCATTTACCAGAGGGATATTCGGATTACCGATTTCGATTCGGAAGGCGAAGTGGAACGCCTGCAGACCCGGCGGTTTAAGTCGTTCACTGATAACCGCGTACCCGTGCTGGTGTTGCGCGACGGCAAGAAGCCGACCCCGGAACAGGTGGCCAAGGAACATCGCAACATCCGTAAAAAGCAGCTGAAGTTTTTGGGCACCCAAGCCAAGGCCGGACCGGCGGGCGAGAAAAAGGATGAAGGCGATGCGCGGTTGATCGTGCGCCAGATCGAAAAGTACGGGGAACAGTTTGAGCCGCACCTGCTGGGCACGGAATCGGTGGAGGGGCGACCGGCGTATGCGCTACAGTTTTTCGTGAAACCGGGCGAGGTGTTTAAGGACCCGATTGTGAACCTTGTGCTGCATCACCTAATCATCAAGGTATGGATCGATCGGGAGGAATTTCAGTTGTCTAAGCTTGAGGCCGAGCTGGCCAATCCGCTGTACGCTATCGGCGGACTGGCAGCTAAGCTGGAGCGGTTCAAGGTGGTGGCCGTGCAGAAACGGCTGACGGCTCAAATTTGGACGGACGGCGAGGTGCGTGCCGAGGCGTCAGGGCGCGTGTTGTTTGATCCTTTTACCGTGCGCTTTGAAAGCAAGTCCTCCGTCTTCGAGCCGCTCAAGTGAGCCGCCACGGCGCACGTCACGAATCGATCGTCTTGACGTTGCCCTCGATGGGCTTGCCGGAAGTTTTGCCGACTGAATTGTGCGCTGCAGAGTTGCCTTCGCCAAGGCCGGTAAACCGAATGGCGTGTTGAGCGGTGGGTTGCTCGCGGGTGTCGTGCAGGGTGTTGCCGGTGAGAGTCACAAGGCTGCAATCTTTGCCGTCCACGCCGATGGCGCCATTGAGAAACTGGCTGCCGCTGATGTTGATGCGCTGACATCTTTCAAGTTCCAGCAAGGCGGTGAGATCAGGTTGGCCTTCGGCGGTCTCGTCATGGATGCCGCACCCAGTGAAGGTGATGTCGCTGGAGCCAGTGAAGCGCACGCCGGTGCCGTACCGTGGGGTATGGCGGCGGAAGGTGTTACCGCTCACATTGATGAGGCGCGAATCCTCAATGAGCAGATTCCGATTCTCACAGGAGTAAATCGTGTTGCCGCTCAGGGCGATGCCGTAGCAGCCGGTGAGGTGCACGTTGTTTTCTTGGCTGCCGATGATGTTGCCGCTGATGGCAAAGAGGCCGGGCGGCCGGGATTGATCGGGCGTTTCCTTGATGCGGATGTTTGCACCCTCGGGTGAGCCGGTGGCTTGAATGGTGTTCGAGGCGATGGTCACTTCGTTCACGCTGGCACCTTCGGCGGTGGCGTCGATGTAAATTTCGGCGGTCGGCTCAGGCTCGGCCCCGTGCGATTTATGATTGTTGTACTCGATGTCGTTGCCGGTGATTTGCAGGTTGCGCACCTCCGAGCGGTCGAGTCGGATGCCGCCCAGCCGGTTGTAGCTGATGTGGCTGCTGGCAATGTTGATCTGGTGCAGGTTCACTCCATCGAGATACACGCCCACGCCGGTATTAAAATAGATGTGGCAATGACTAATGAGTACGTTGCGATTCCGTTGGATGAGATGAATGCCATGCCGACAGCGCGTGACTAGTACGCCCTCGAATACGGATTGCATGGTCTCGATCAGTTCGAATCCATCAGCCTCCGTGTGTGCGCCTTCCACCTCGATATTGCGGATGGTTGGAAGGCGTTGATGTGAGGCGACGTTGCCCTTGCGGCTGCCTGGATCGCCCGTGCCGCCATGCGTGCCTACCAGCCGAAACGCCGGCCCCTTACCGTCCATCACCACTCGCGCCGTGCCGCCCGTGCCGTCGATGCCCAATGGCCCGCGTTCGGCCAGCTTGATCTCGATGGGCTCGGTGATGCGATAGGTGCCCGGCGGAAAATGCAGCACGCCATCGCCCTGCGTCACGGCATGTTGGATCGCCTCCGTATCATCCGCCACGCCATCGCCGATCGCGCCAAACCGCGTCACATTGCTCATGGCAAAAAACTGCCCGCGCGAACCGGTGCTGTCAACGGTGCGGGCTGGTCAGGCTTGAAGTCCCGCGATCTTGCCAGTGCTGTCCGCGTAGCGGTCTTGGTCGATGCCGAGGGCGTGCAGGTGCGTGAGCCAGAGGTTGGCCAGGGGTGTGCCGCGGTGGCAGTTGATGTGTTGGCCCTGTCTGAGACCAGTGGCGCCACCGCCGGCGACGACGATGGGCAGATCATTGTACTGGTGCGTGGTGCCGTCGCCCATGCCGGCCCCCAGAGTGAAGATGGTGTTGTCCAGTAACGAGGTGCCGTTGGCTTCCTCAATCTTGTCCATCCGCTCGAGCAACCGCGTGAAGGCCAGCACATGAAACTGATCAAGCTTCAGCAGCTGCTCTACATGACGGGCGATGGAGTGAGTCATGGCATGGTGACTGTACGGTTTGTCGAGGATACCTTCCCAGTTCGTGGCGGTGGTCCAGCGCTCGGGACCAACCATGAGGGTGCCCACTCGGGTGAGGCCGGCTTGTAGCGCGGTGACGAGCAGGTCGCCCATGAGGTGAATGTATTCATTGCGCGGTAGATGCTCAGCGGGCCGCTTGATCTTCGCGGCGGCAAGCTGGGTCTTCATGTTTTCGATTCTATCCATGCGCGTCTCAATGGTGCGTACGGCTTCGAAATATTCCTCGAACTTGCCGCGATCGCCGGTGCTGAGGCGGCGCTGCAGGGCACGGGCATTTTCCAGTGCGAGATCGGTGATGTTGCGCGATTGCGTGTGGGCCTGCGTGCCAAAGAGTCGGTCATAAATCTTGCGCGGATTGCGCATGGACGGCGCCACATGGCCGGTCGCGTACCACGACATGTTGTCGAAGTAGATCGATTCGATGTTGTTCTTGTGATCGTTGCAGCTCAATTCCAGCGTGGAGTAGGGCGTGGCTTGGCCGATGTGATCGGCGACGATGTGATCGAGCGTGCGCGCCAGCGGATACGCCGAGCCTTTCACTTCAAACGGCGCCACGCTGGTGAGAAAGCACGAGGCGCATTGCGCGTGCGAATCAGTGCCGTGCTGAAAGGTTCGGTCGAGCCCGGTAATCAGCGAAATCTTTTTGCGCATCACATTCAGCGGCGCGAGCGTGGGGGTGAAGGTGAGCGGATGGGTGCCGACCGGCACGGTCTTGCCCTCGAACCGCCACACGTTGTTTTGCCCGGCAAACTTCGGCAGCGCGCGGTCGCCTTCGCCCGGGAAAAACCCGCGGCGCGTGATGCCGTTGGGCAGGTAATAAAACGCCATGCGTTTGGCGGGGCGGGCGTTCTTTTCGCCATTGGCATGCGCGAGGCTCTCCAGCCATGGCAGGCCGAGCATGGCGCCACCGGTGCAGGTGAGAAATTGGCGTCGTGAGGTTTGGGTAGTGGGATGGTTCATGGCTTCGAGTTTAACGTGTTCTTGTGATGAAATGGTTCGCTCAGGGCCACGGCCTTGAGGATGGAGCGGAGCCGGTCATCGCCGGTCACGGCCTGAGCGGCCATGGCCTCGAGCACCGGAGTGTCGGCCGGACCCAGCTCGCGGCCCAGGGCGTAGCTCAGCAGATGTGCGATGAAGCCGCGCACAAACCGCGGTTTCTGTTGTACGAGCAGTTTTTTAAATTCGTTGAAGTCGGCGAACTTGTGCTGATTGAAGAGTACGTTGCTGACATCCACCTCGCGACCGTTCTCATACTTGTCGCGCCACACACCGGTGGGTCCGAAGTTTTCCAGCGCAAACCCGAGCGGATCGATCTGGTTATGGCACCCGGCGCAATCCGCGCGCTTTCGATGGGCCGCAAGGCGTTCGCGGATGGTGAGCTTAGCGAGATCTTCCTCGTTCGATTCATCGAGCGGCGGCACATCGGCCGGTGGCGGTTTGGGCGGGTCATTGAAAATCACGGCGTTGATCCATGTGCCGCGCGTGATCGGCTGCGTGCGTGAGGGCGTGGAGGTCATCGTTAGCACTGCCGCGCTGGTGATCAACCCACCGCGGCGCGGATCGGTGACCGGCACGCGCTTAAACAACTGCACCTGCACATCGCGCCCGCCGCGATTGTGGCCGGCGTAGTTGGCCTTCAGCATGGTACTTTCCCAGGTGAAATCCGGCGCGATCAGGTCCATGACCGAGCGGTTCTCCACCAGTACTGTTTCAAACAACAGCAGCGGCTCGCTCATCATGTGCATGCTGGTGCGGTAGCCGTGGTAGTAAAAATACGGGAACTGTTTCGGGTCTGGAATGGAGGTCACCAACCGGTCGAGCTGTAGCCATTGGGCGGGGAAATTATCGAGGAATCGACTGACTTTTTTGTCGTTCATCATCCGCTCGATCTGGGCATTGAGCACCTGCGGCTCGCTCAGCTTGCCGGCCTCGGCTTGCTCCAGCAACTTGTCATCCGGAATGCTGCTCCAAAAAAACTGCGCCAACCGCGTGGCTAACTCGAAATCATTGATGCGCTGTCGGCCGGCCGGTTTGCTGCCGGGATTCGGGCTCTCGTAGATGTATAGAAAATCCGGCATGCCCAACACCGCGCTCACCACCCGGCGCATGGTCGTTTCCCAGGTCGCGCCGGCGGCCAGCTGTTGTTCTGCATACTTCGCAAAACGCTCCACGGTGGCCGGTTCGGCCGGTTGGCGGAAGGCCCGCCGCAATAGTCGGGTGATTCGATCGCGTACGTCCTGAGCCTCTGTGATTTCCACCGACGGCTTAGGCGCCGCCTTTAGGCCGGTGTGATCGATTTGATCTAGCCCAAAAAAGAAGCGCTTGGATCGGTCATCCTTGCCCGTGCATTTGAAGGTGAGCGTGTGCGGTCCCGGCGCGATGGCGGCGGTCAACTGATGTTCCATGCGCGTCACGCGCGTGCCGTACAGATTCACCGTCGGGCCGATTTTTTTGCCATCCAGATAAATATCGAACGCGCCGTAATCGCCCGCCCGCGTGAAGCCGAGCCGCAAACCGGTGGCCGCTTCGGTGGCGGTCCATTTCACCTGCAACTCGCGATCGGCTCCTTCATTGCGCCAAAACAACTGCGCATCCCCGCTCCATTGATCGCCAAAGCCTTTCATGTCTTGCCGGCCTGTCGGATCCTTGGGCGGACGGGCCACCTGCACTTGAGCCGCCGCTTCCGCTTCTAGCCGACCCCGCACTGCTTCGCGTACCGGCTTACCGGGCGCGGCGAAGAGCCAGTTCCAGCTTTTGCATTCCTTCGCGTTGATGTCCGGACTCTCGGCGATGGTTTGGCTGAGCTTGAGGAACGACTCCATCAACAACGGCGAAATCGTCAAGTGATCCGCGCGGTTATCGAACCCATGCTCCGCGCGTTTGTCCTGCGGAAAGGCCGATACGCCGCGGAACCCTTCCGGCCGCTGATTGTCGATATCCTTGCTGAGGGGCCGACTCGATACGCGCACTTCGTTCGGCATCTTTTTGGAAGCCGGATTAAAGTACTCACTACGCCGCCGCATCAGCCGCTCGTTCATTTGGAAAATATCGCGGTCGAGCTCCAGTAAATCCACCACCGCGTTGTTGTACTGAAACCGGTTCATCCGTCGCATTGGCGTCGCCAAAAACGCCTGCTCTTTCGCCGCCGCACTTAAGAGGCCGCGCAGGGCCTCGATCAATTGCTGTCGATCCGCCGCCTGCATGGCCGGCTCGTCTTCCGGTGGCATCTCGCGATCTTCGAGTACGGCAATCATGTCCTCCAATAAAACGGGCCGCGCCTGCATATCCGCCAACTTCTTGAACGGCAGAAGATTGACTTTCCCCTTCACCTTACCGTCCTGCCCGTGACACTTCACGCAATGCGCCTGGACTAACGCCAATGGCTCCGCCGCGCACGGTTGCAGGGCAAAGAGAGCGATCAAGGTGAAGATGAGGGAAAACCGATTCATGCCATCAATCGATTTCAGTGTGGTGGCCCCAATAAGGGCTGTCAAATGCTTACGGACTACCTGCAAATTTCGATCCGGAAAAGATCAATTAACTTTTTGAAGTTCCTTCAGCATTTCCAGCAGATTACGCGTGAGGAGGGGGGAGGCATTGGGGAGAAAACGAGAAGTGCCCAGCCAGGTTTCGTAGCCGCCGAGCTCGTGTTGGTTGGGCGGCGGGAGATAGCCGTAGCCGCCGTTGGCCAGTTCGATGAGAAACGTATGTGGAAACGGGCTCTTGTCTTTGATCTCTAAACCGATCTCCACCAGCACTTCAAACGGCATGGAGACAATGGCTTGGTCGCCGATGCGGATAGCTTGGATGATGACCTTCTCCGTGCGAGGGGCGTTCGGTTCGGCGAATCGCATCGTGTGTGTGGCGTAGGAACTGGCCTTGCTGTGAAGCTCCGCGCGTTCCTTGGCCGGCAGCGCAAGAATCTGGCGGGCGCGAGTCACTTCGGTATCCGTGGGCACACGGTAACGCAGTTCCACCTCGCGCTGGCGCATGGCGATGATGGGGTTGTCGTGATAGGTCTCAATGCCTTTCACGGCGTGCCAGGCGGCCGTGGCGGTCTTGGTGGCGACCACGCGCACCTGCTCGAAGGGCGCGCGCGGCGGGCGTTTGCTGTCGAAGTCGATGTTGTTGATGTCGCCCGAGGCGCCGTTGCTCATCATGGACACGAAATTGTCCGGCGGATTCAGGCCGCCCACGCGGTGCGGCATGATGCGGGCAAATTCCCCAAAGTAATCGGCGGAGGCCATGCCGACCACGCGGCCATCCTTCTCGGTGACGCGCGGAATGCCGCCGACGTAATGCAGGGCGTAGTTGGCGATCAAACCCAGCGGTTTGCCGCGGTTCGTGCGGACGTAGATCACGCACAGCTCGGGATCAATCGGCCCAGCCGGCTTTACAATTGCATCGCGCGGCGGATTCATGCGCACCTTATCCTGGAGACCCCATGGATTGGGATCCATCCGGCCAGGCTTGAGATACCAGCGGCGGTTGTACACTTCGCTGGCTTCCTCGGCGGAGCCGAAGCCGACCTTCGCCGGTTCCAACGATTGAATGGCTTGGATGAGCGCTTGGCGCAGACCCTCGCGCCGGGTCTTCTCGTAGGCGATACGTTCGGGCGAAGTGTCGCCGCCTTTGGGCGCGGTGTGCGTGTGCGTGCCGGCGATGAGCATGTGCTCGGGCTTCCAGCCGGTGACCTTGGCGGCGGCGGTCTTGGCTTCGTCGCACATCTCGCGGCCCACGCCGATAGCGTCCATCACGGCAATCACTACTCGGCCCTGGCCGTTTTCAAACGCCACCGCCCGCACATGCAAGGGATCATGCACGTAAGTCGATTTGCCCGAGCGCAACTGGAACGGTTTCACCGTCGGCGAAATATCCACCACCGCCGTGCCCACCCGCAGGCCATCAGCCCGGAGGGGGAGGGTGATGAAGAGGAGGAGAAACAGTGGGGCTAGGAGGAGGAGGTGGCGGTGCATGAGGTTGGGTTACTTTTTCAATTGGTTAAGGAACAGGATGGTCTCGACCATGGCACGGGCTTCCTTGGCGGTGTGTTGGGGATGCGGTGCCATGGGAATTTGGCCCCACTCGCCAACGCCGCCCAGGATCACTTTGTCCGCTAATTTTTTTGGAGCCGTCTTGTTGTCGCGGTACCGTTCGGCGATCTCGAAGAACGTGGGGGCCACCAGCGGACGCGTCCATTGATGGCAGTTGAGGCAGTCGCTCTTGGTCATAAGCTGGAGGCCACGCTTGGCGAGCGGTGATTTCTTCACGTGGCGCGGGGGTTGTTCCAAACCATGAACGAGCGCCTGCGCAATGGCACTCTTGACGGCGCCTTTGTTTTCGATTCGCACGAGAGCACCCTGATCATCCTTGGTGTAGTACAGCACGTGCAGGCGGCCTTGCGGGCCGAGCTTGAGGTTGGTGGGCTTACCGAGTCGCAGGGGCGGAAGAACAGGATGGATGCTCAGGAGTTTGCCCTGGGTATCCAGTTTCGCGGCCTTGACCCAGCCGCGGGCGTACTCGCCGATGAACCAGCAACTCTCGTAGCGCGCGGGCAAGGCGAGCTTTGCGGGATACGTTTGGAGGTGGCGATAGATCGGGCCGGCAATGGCGGATTCGCCGCCATTCCCGAGTTCGGGAAATTCTTTCTGCAATCCGGCGTACCAGATAAGCGGCGGCTGGGAAGGTGGCAGGTTGCGGATGCCGGTGTTTCCAGAATGGCGATTCATCGGCGCCTTGGGGTCGATCACGGGGCCGGTTTTCATGGTGGCAGGATCGTAGTGCGTGAAGGGTTCCTGATTGGCGATGACCAGCGGGTAGCCATAAAACCCGGCGCGTTTGGCGAGGTTGAATTCGTCGTAACCGAGCGGGATGCTTTTTTGTTTGTCCAACGGTGTGCCGGGCGCCCAATGGTTGGGCGGTCCGTTCTCGCCCCAGAGCAACCAGCCGGTCTGGGGATCCACGTGGATGCGGAAGGGGTTGCGCAGGCCCATGATATAAATCTCCGGCCGCGTCTTGGGCGTGCCGGGCGGGAAAAGGTTTCCCTCGGGAATGGTGTAGCCGCCCCCGGCCGTGGGTCGGATGCGGAGAATTTTGCCGCGGAGATCATTGCTGTTGGCCGAGGTCTTGCAGGAAAACAAATATTCCGAACGGATTTGGTTGTCGCCTACTGAGAGGTACAATAGGCCGTCTGGACCGAAGGCGATGGAGCCGGCTTCGTGGATGCGGTTCTCCGCCGAGGCACGAATTTTCAACAACACCTTTTCCGAGGCGCGATCAATGCGCTCCGTACCAACGGTGAACCGGCCGAGGTGATGCACGTACACGGCGGGGTCATCCGGCGCGGGCACGGTATGCTGAAGATAAATCCAGTTGTTCTTCTCAAAATCCGGATCCAAGGCGATGCCCATCAGGCCGGCTTCACGCCGGGTGTCGGACTTGAGGTCGATCAATTCGGTCAGTCCACCGGGCCGGTCCGGATGCCACAGCTTCACCTTGCCGGGGCGTTCGGCGAGGAACACGCGGCCATCTCGGGCGATGGACATCTCCATCCCCTCGCGGATGCCCGTTGCGAGCAGACTCAATTCCAGATCGGGATCCGCCGCCAGTTGGGCGTTGGGTGCTGCGGTTAATGCACCTCCTAACGCTAGCAGAATTGGAAGAAGGGTGGAATTCTGCTTCATGGTTTACTTCTTGGGATAATCTTTTTCACGCAGGCTATTGAGCACGGAGCGTTGCCAAGCGCGCAGTTCGCGGGAGAGCCGGTTGGTGATTTCAGGATGTTGTTCCGCAATGTTTGTTTCCTCGGCGGGGTCGGTTTGCAGGTCGTACAGCTCCGGTTTGGAACCGGTTAGGACAAGCTTGTGGCGGTTGTCCAGCCATACGCGTGGGCCGGCGGTGTAGTCGGCCTCCTCAATGGGCGGTTGATGGTAGTTGCGAAAATTGCGTGTGGGAATGTCGCCCATCAATTTCACGAGCGGTGTGGTGCCGCGTTGTTGCTCGGCGGTGAAGTAGGGCTTGGCGCCATTGCGTGTGGCGCGGCGGGCGCTGTAGCTCCAGAAACCGATCGGCTGAGGGCGCGTCTTCATTTTGCCTTCTACTAAGGGCGTGAGGCTGATGCCATCCAGCGGCCTATCCGGCAGTGCCACGCCGGCCCACGCGCACAGGGTGGGCAACATGTCGCTGGTTACGCCGTTCACCTTGCTGATGCGGCCTTGCTTGATTTTTGCCGGCCATTCGATGAGGCCAGGCACGCGGATACCACCTTCGTAAACGTGTCCTTTCTCCTCGCGGAACGGCGTCACCACCCGGCCGTAGCTGGGCGGGCTGCCGTTGTCGCCGCAGTACCACAGCACCGTATTCTCGCGTAGGTTCAGCTCTGTCAGGCGCGTGCGCAACTGGCCGATCGCGCGATCCATCGCCGTGATCTCCGCGTACCGTTCGCGCAACACCTCGCGCAATAGCCGTTTCGTCCGTCGACCGGTTTCATTGGAAGTGAGGCTCACCGTGCGCTCGGCGTATTCCTTAGGCAGGTTGTCGTACAGGGCGAGATCTTTCGGTAACCCACTGTATGGTTCATGCGGAGAACCGAACCACACCACGGCTAGAAACGGTTGCTCGCGTTGCTGCGCGTCTTCAATGAATCGGATTGTCTCGTCAATCGTCACCTCCGAGCCTTCGCCTTTGATGACGACAGGCGGACCGCCATTGCGCGAGAAGGGCGGGTCCATCTCATAAAAATTATCGTGCGACACATATTCATGAAACCCCATCGCGCGCGGGTTGGTGGGCGAACTTTTCTTTACCGGTCCCACATGCCATTTTCCAAAATGCCCGCAACGATACCCGGCCTTGGCCAGCAAATGCGCGATGGTGATCTCCTGCGGCCGCAACGAATAGCCCGGCGCAAACGTGCCGTAGCGATTGGGATGACGGCCGGTGAGCACGCTCCCGCGCGTGGGTGAACACGACGGATGCCCCGCATAAAAATGATCCAGCCGCAGCCCCGTCCGCGCCATCTCATCCATCACCGGCGTCTTGAGATGCGGATGGCCGTAATAGCCCGTCTCCGCCCAGCCATGGTCATCGCCCATCAGCAGGATGATATTCGGCCGATTTGCCGCGGTAACCGTGACAGCACACAAGGCTGACAAAAGGAAAAAAAAGCGCATGCCTGAAGAAACCTTGCCGTCTCCTCCTTGGCAAGGTTTCTAGTGCTCAATATAATATACTTGGATATTTCAGGTCTGAGTGGAGACATATTCATTCGAGATCACTGTTTTTCTTGCTCGCATTCGCTTAGCAAATATACGAAAGTCTGGCGCTTGACCTCAGAACTAATAGAACCATTCGTTCGCAGGATGGCTAAGAATCCCAAAGGGAAACTCACAAAAGCTGATTATGCTAAGGTGGCCGAAATTAATTTTTCCAATAAAGGAATAGTTAATATAAATCCATTGTCAAAGTTTACATCAATTAACAATATAACTTTGACTGAAAACGCGATTATAGATCTTAAGCCTATTGCTAAATTAGATCAACTGGAGAGTTTGCAGCTTCAATCGAACCATATTAAAGATCTGAAACCTTTGAGCGGATTATTTCAACTTAAGCGACTCAATCTTAGTAAAAATAACATTACGAACATTGGTCCATTAAAAAAGTTGATCAACTTGCAGCGGTTGAATCTGATTAATAATAACATTTCTGATCTATCCGCGGTATCTGACATGAAGGAGTTAAGATGGCTTGGACTCAACTTCAATAAGGTTAGTAATATTGAACCTCTAGTTGGCTTGAAAAAGCTAAAAGTTGTTATGCTGACAAATAATGTGGGCCTTGATTACTCTGATGTGGAAGAGCTTAGGGAGTTGCTGCCCAATTGCATGATTGAGTGCAATTAAAGGTAGTTTTAATGATACGGATGGGCAGTTCATTCCGGTGATCAGGGTTGAGAAAGCTAATCCTCATTATATGACGATCAACCGGATCTACCATGTGTCCGCACTTTTTCGGTTTCAAAAATAATTTTATTCAGATTATTATTCTTTAAAAATGAAAGTAAACGCGAGGTTGGTCGTAGCGATTCTAGGGGTTTTTGTATTCTATGAAGTGATACAGGCTGCTGAAATAAAAGTGCCTGATTTTAAACACTCGGTTACGACTGAGAAAAAACCATGGACGGATAAAAAATTTCTGAACAACCCTGCCAATTTTCAGTTTGCCATTGTTGCGGATAGAACCGGCGGGGTTCGTCGTGGGATTTTCACCGAGGCAGTCAAAAAAGTTAATGATTTACGTCCGGAGTTTGTGATGAGTGTGGGTGACTTGATAACCGGTGGTTCTCGTCAGAGAAATGAGTCGGTCATAATGAACCAATGGAAGGAATTTAATTCCTTCGTCAAGGGCTTTGATATGCCCTTCTTCTACCTACCGGGAAATCATGATGTGAGTAACGAAGTTGGTGATCGTGTTTGGGATAAACTATACGGAGTACGGTATTATTCCTTCATTTACAAAAATGTCCTTTTTCTATGTTTGAACACTCAAGAAGGGCCCGGTTGGAGGCCGCCTTCTCTTGGTGATAAACAAATCCAGTGGATTAATGAGGAGCTTAAAAAACATGATCAAGTTCGTTGGACCATGGTTTTCCTCCATCAACCATTATGGTTAATGGAGGAAGGGATTTTAATTAGGCGAGAAGGACAAAAGACATTACGTAAATCTGATACCGGATGGCCTAAAGTAGAGAAGGCATTGGGCGATCGTGAGTATACAGTCTTCGCAGGTCACATCCATCATTACGCAAAATATATCAGAAACAATCGGTCCTACTATATGCTTGGAACCACCGGTGGCGGCAGTCAATTACGGGGCACTTCATTCGGCGAATTTGACCATGCCACATGGGTCACCATGACTGATCAAGGACCGCAACTTGCTAACCTTCGTTTGGATGGGATTTTGGGAGATGATGTGAGCACAGAGAGTCACCAGAAGTTTTGGCGAAGTCTTGCCTTTGAGGAATACTTTTCAGACGGCCTTCTTTTGGAAGGTAAAGAACTGACTTTGCCGATCCGTAATCATTTTGATTTCGAAATTCAAGGTACGCTTAAATGGAGCCTATCTAACAAGTCTGCCTGGAAAATAACTCCCGAAAATGCCGAAGTGATACTCAAGCCCAATGCAGAAAAAATTATGAAATTTAAAATAAGCCGGATTCAAGGTGCTAACGGAATCCTTCCGTTGCCACGCCTTGAAGTTAAGTTTCAGGGAGGGGAAAAGAAGCTCGATTTGAGGACCCTCTTGGATTTTCCGATCGGGAATTAAACTGTTTAAGGTGCAGCTCCACGCACCTGATTACCATCCAACCATGTGGATAGCACCTGTGTGGTCTTTACCTCGTCCACTTTGCAAGTTAGGAGGTTGCGGTCGAGGATGACGGGGTCTGCATGTTTTCCTAGTCCAAGAGAACCAATCTCCTTCTCGCACCGCTTGAGCCAGAGCATTATGACAACAGCAACGAAGCGATTTGCTTCAGGGGGCCAGCGTAAGCAATTCCGTTAACTTGTCAGTTCGTAATGTGCGGGTAATGCGGAAGACGCCGGCGGGGCCGTTGGGGTGACCGGTGTAGATGAAGATGTGCTGGACGCCACGCTGGGGATCGATGACGGCGCCGGCTGGATGGAAGCCGTCGGCCTCGGCGTAAAACCGGCCGGAGCGGGCGAGTAGACGGCATTCGCGGCGCCATTTGCCGGTGGCCCAGTCGGCAGGATCAATGCTCCACAGCCAAAGCTGCATGCGGTGACGTTCGGAGCGCACCAATTCCAGCCGCTTGGTGAGGGGATTGAAGGAGAGGTCCACGGTGTCAACAAGGCGCCGGTCGTGCAGGTTGGTGGGGGTAATGACTGGCTTTTGACCGGGTTGCCACGTCATTTGCCGATGGGCTCGCACTTGGTTTTGGTCGCGTGTCACCAGCAGGTAACGGTCATCATGCAACAGCGCGGCCGGCTCGTATTGCTTGAAGCCCACCGGATGCTCCTCCACGCCCCAAGACGCGCCACCGTCGTGCGAGTTCAGGGCAACCAGTTTCTCAGAATACTTGTGGTACTGATCCACTTCGCCGAACCAGTTACCAAAAACCAAAAGACCACGTTTTGGGTCATCTAGGATGCGCGGACCGATATTGATGATGGGATGCTTGAACGTGTCTTCGCGCAGCGCCTGAAAAAAATGTTTCCACGTTCGGCCGGCGTCCTCACTGCGAAACACGCCGTGGTTGTTCACCGCCACCACCGCGCCATCGCGCGCCGTGCCGATGGCGTGTAGGTGCACCTTGTAGCCGAGTGGCGACTTGTTGTCTTTGTCGAACTTCGCCCGGTGCGAGAGCGGCACCACGCCGCCGCGATTGCGGTCAGCCGGTTTCATGCAGTTACGCAGGTCGTAAGGTGCGCTCCATGTTTTGCCGCCATCCGTGCTGCGCAGCACGACTCCATAGGACATTTTGGGGTGCGGCCCACCTGCGCCTTTGGCTCGGTGGCCGGGAATACGACGGTGCATCACGATGAGCGCATCCCCTGCCAATGTCGCCACCGGCCAGCCGTAATGATTGCAGTCGCCTGGCGCGTTCACCGGCAAATGCACGGGCGCCACCTCCAGCGCGCCTGCCTCGGCCGCCCGTGCCCAAACAGCCTGCTGCGCCGTATCCACGCCGAGGAGCTTGGCGGCTAAATCGGTGGGAGCGGGTTCAGTGGCCGAAAGCGTGATGCCTACTAGCAGCAGGCCAATAGGCAGAATCCGAAAGCGGTTCATAATCTGCAAGACTCCGCCAACGAATTGCCCTAAGCAAGATCAATGAGCCATTTAAAACTACGTTCGCCCCGAGTTTATAGATACGAAGCGTTGAAGGTTTGTTCAACGTTCGTATTTCGGGAAGATGGCTGGAGTGGGAAAACGGATATCGATCCCGTCACGGTTGTGGTGAATGTATTCTTCCCGGGGCACTTCAAGAATCGGCCAACTTTCGGGACGGATTCTTATTACTTTTCCGGGTCTAAAGCCTTCGGTGACGAGGTCGGTCTCGAGACTGACTTGAATGCCACTGCTTCCCAAGGGTACTCTTTTGTTGGTTTTTGAAACTTCTAGTAATATCCCCTTGCTTGCCATCTGGGCGGTTCCTGCAGTTCCCCCCGCCCAATGCTTCAGGGTGTTTTCCGAGGAGGCAAGCATGGCCTTTTGTCCTTTCTTGAAATCGGCATAC
>CAJWMQ010000006.1 GCA_913042895.1 uncultured Verrucomicrobiales bacterium
TTCTGGTTGGCCACCAGTGTGTTCATCCGCTAATTCCAGTTCACAATATTGTCCGCGTTAACACCGTCGTTAACCCCCTGTTTATCATTCCTATCCATATCCGGCCCATTAGTCCAAATCATTACCCCTCCTTTGTACCCCTGCCCAACACCGGGCTTAGGCACAGACTTGAGCCCCACCAAGGCACCATTGGGGAGACCGCCATAAAATGCATCCACACAATACCCGTCTCCATTTTTGTCCATAGAAACAATATAATCGTTCCCAAATGGATCATGATATCGCATTTCGCGGGAAACTCCAGGCAGCGCCGGAGTCACCGATGACGATTCTCCGGATTCCTTAGCATCCAAATACTTGTTCTTTTTTGGGTTTCGCCGATTGCCATCATTAACGCCTTTTAGCAGTGGATGAGAACTGGTGTCCTCACTAAACAAGATCGCCATCAGCACATTATTATGCGCTTTAAACCCATCTCCGAAAGTGACATCCCCAAAAGAATTGACCGCTTGCCCCATTGGCATGGGGTAGCGTTCATAATCCGACTTATAACTCTTGATCGCCAAATCGATTTCTGCCATTTGAACGCGCGCAGTGGCCGCCTTGGCCTTGGTTTTGGATCGAGCGATCACTGGGATAAGTATGCTCGCCAGAATGGCGATGATGGCGATGACCACGAGCATTTCCACAAGAGTAAATCCAGCGGCTCTGTTTTGTCGGGGAATTCGATTTTGCTTCATGATTATTTATCCCAATTACTGATTACTTTTACGATGTCGTCGGAGGTACCTTGTTGCCCATCCTCACCCCAATCGCCATACTCAACCCATAGGTCAAAGCTGCCCTTATTGTACTTGGGGTCATAGGCATTGTAATACCATTTTGCTGATTGCCCGCTAACACGGCCATCGGTAACGGAAGCCAGCAAAACATTTCCTTGGTGACGCTCCACTTTTACATCGGGCAAAAATGGCTTTTTTTGCTGGCTTGTGGGTAGCCCTACTAGGTGCAGGTAAAGTTGATTATCCTGTCCCGCTACGCCGGACCAGTCGGCCACGGGGTAAGCCGTCGATCCCCAAGGATTACTCGGTGGGTAATTCCCATTGGCGGCTTTGTAATTTTCCAAAGCCAACTCGATGCCGGCCATTTCAGTCATCAAGCGAGACTCTTCCGCTTTCCCTTTAACCCGCCCCTGCAACCCGATCACCAGTGCCGCCAAAAGGGCCATGATAGAGATAACCGCCAAAACCTCCACGATAGTGAAGGCGCAGCGTGTGTTCTGTGACTTGCTTAATTTCATTGGTTCAATTTGTTGTGCTCTTCTTCCAGTCGCTCACTGAGCCATTGTTTGATCATGCTTTGGTAATTCAAAAAACGGGACCGGGCCAGATACTTAACGCGCGATAACATTCGGGGATCCATTCGCAATGTGATGGTGACTGATTCCTTGGCGCTCTGTCCGGCTAAAACGGAATTCTCCATCAGGCGCACATCCAGTTGGGCATCCTCCCAGAAAGATGCTTCTTCGGCTTCCCCGGCGAACTCCGGCACTTGCTCCCAGGATTTGACGGTCATCCCGCTCCTCCTTGGGTCAGGGTTTTTTCCTGTTGCCGTTCGTAGAAAAAATCCTCCTCAACCACAAATGGCCGAGCGCAAATCACTTGGATTTGTTTCCCATTGGCTCGGTACACCGAAAAGATACCACTTCCGCCAGCAGTCCGACCCAGATTAAAAAACCGAGCATTAGCCGTAAACTGCGGGGCATCCGGAAAAAGCCTTACAGAAAAGGGATCTTCAAATGATTCTTCCACTTCCCGTTGATTCAAAGAACAATCGGGCTGATTAGGCCATTTTTCCCAGTCAAAATCCATTTTTGGCTAGTTCGTAATTCATATGACCCTCACAAGTCCCTACAAAGTATTTACACCAGATTTGAGATTTCGCAACCCCATCAGGTCATTTTTGGTTTTTTAACCGAATTTCAGGAGCCCAATTTATCCATCATTGCGATCAAGGGAAGGAACATCGCGATCACAATACTACCGACGATTACCGCGAGAAACACGATCATTACTGGTTCCAAAAGGGAGGTCAAGGCGCTCACAGCATTATCGACTTCCTCCTCGTACACATCGGCAACTTTAACCAGCATCTCCGGCAGTGCACCTGTTTCCTCACCAATATCAATCATGCTAACCACCATGGGGGGGAAAATACCGGAACCTTCAAGGGGCTTAACAATGGTTTCACCTTCTTTTACAGCGTCATACACCTTTTCAATGGCAATAGTCAGGTGAACATTGCCTGCTGTTTCTTTTACGATATTCAGGGCTTGAAGAATAGGCACACCTGAGGAAATCAGCGTGCCCAATGTTCGACTGAAACGGGCGATGGCTACTTTCTTAACTAACGGCCCCAAGGCGGGCATGATCAGTAAAAATTTATCCCAAACAAAACGACCAAACTTAGTCTTGTTGATGATCAACTTGAACACTACGAAGAATGCCACTGCGCCTCCAATCACCGCCAACACGTTATTCTTAATCGCATCAGAAATCGCCAGGACCAATAGTGTAAAGCCCGGCAGCTGTTCCCCCTCCCCCAACATATCTGCAAAGATGGCTTTGAACTTGGGGATCACAAAGGTCATCAATACACCCACAATGATGGTCGCCACGACCATCACCGCAACCGGGTAAAACATCGCAGATTTAACTTTACCCTTAATGGATTCAGCTTTTTCTTGGAACTCCGCCAACCGGTTTAGGGCGATTTCCAGAACACCGCCAATCTCACCAGCTTTCACCATATTCACATATAGCTTATCAAAAATCTTGGGGTGTTTTGCGAGCGACTCGGAAAAAGTAGAACCGCCGCCAATCGTGTCCCCAATATCTTGGATGATCCCCTTGAAATAGGGGTTGGGCATTGATTTCGCCAAAGTGCTCATGCCACGCATAAGCGGCAAACCTGCATCAATTAGAACAGCCAATTGGCGGGTAAATGTACACAACTCCTTAGTACTAACGGTCGGGAGCGCAAGGCTGATCTCACCCTTTTTCTTCCCCTTCTGGGCCTTTCGTTTTTTGGCTTCTTCCGGCGTGTCTTTAACTTCAGCGACTTGGGTCGGATAGAAGCCCATCTCTTTAATACGAGAGATGGCTTCATTCTGACTACTGACTTCGAGGGTGCCTTCCTTTTGCTTCCCCTCCTTGTCGATCGCGATGTAGCTAAATAGCGGCATGAAAATCAGGTGTATTTCATCACTTCCTCAAAGGAGGAAACTCCCTCGAACATAAGCCTTAACCCATCCATCCGCAAGGATTGCATCCCGGCAGCCACACAGCGGTCCCGCAACTCCAATGCCGGCGTGCGATTGGCAATAAGATCCCGGACCTCATCATTCATTTGAAGCATCTCGTAGATACCCCGGCGGCCCTTGTAACCAGAATGCCCGCACGCATCACAGCCTGTGCCATAATAAATATCACCAAGCACTTCTTCCTCGGTCAACTTGAGCATCTGCTTTTGGTCCGCTGTCATCGGCGTGTTTACTTTGCAGCGTTTGCAAACGGTCTTGCAAAGACGTTGCGCCAACACGCCATTCACCGAAGAGGAAATCATGAATGGCTCCACCCCCATGTCCAAAAGACGCGTGATGGCCTCAGTGGAACTGTTGGTGTGCAGGGTGCTCACCACCAAGTGACCCGTGAGTGCCGCCTCGATGCCAATCGAGGCTGTCTCTAAATCCCGCATCTCACCCACAAGGATGATGTCCGGATCCTGACGCAAAAATGATTTAAGCGCCTTAGCAAAGGTCATCCCCATAGCCTCTACAATGTGGCACTGCACAATGCCTTCCACCGGAAACTCCACCGGATCCTCGGCTGTGAGAATTTTGGTATCGATAGTATTCAACATGCGCAAACAGGCATATAGGGTAGTGGTCTTCCCGGAACCCGTAGGACCGGTCACAAGGAATACCCCATTCGGCTGCACAACACAGTGGCGAATACTTTCATCTACTTTTTCAGGAATGGACAAGGCCTCGAGGCTCATCAAATCATCATTAGAAGAGTCCAAGAGACGCAATACAACCGACTCACCAAACTTGGTCGGCAAAGTGCTCATACGAAAAACCAATTCACGCCCTGCAATTCGTTCGGCAATACGCCCGTCCTGCGGGATACGGCGTTCGGCAATATTCAGGCCGGCCATGATTTTCAAACGAGATGAAATTGCCGGAGCCAATTCCTTAGGAGGCGGCGTGAGCATCTTCATAGAGCCATCCACTTTCATGCGAATTTGATAAGTGTCTTCAAACGGCTCGAAATGAATATCCGCGGCCTGATCTTTGAGGGCCTGATACAACACCATGTTCACAAATCGAACGATCGGCGCCTCATCGCCGACTTCCTCAAGAATCTCCAATGCCTGAGGTTCCTCGTCCTCGGGCTTAACTTCGGCTTCCTCCTCAAACCCATCAGCTCCGCCCATAGCCTCAATCAATTCATCATAGCCTTCGGCATCGGTATACTTATCATCGACCAGCTTGGAAATCGCCAGAGAATCCGCCACACGCAACTGCAACGGGCGATTAAGCTGATAGGCCAAGTCATCCAGAGCTGTAGGGTTCAATGGATCGGCCAAGCACAGGTGCAATGTTTCCCCATCTAACCCAATCGGCAAACACTGATAATTTTTCGCCACATCCATTGGGATCAGTTCCAACAACTCGGATGTAAACTCAATAGCCGTAATATCAATGACATCCGTCCCTAAGTACTCTGCCACAAGCTCAAGCTGCGAAGCGGTGTCCAACAAGCCCTGATCGTGCAACAGCTTGGGAATGGCTGCGCCGGACATGTTGTGCTCGCCCTGAATGGCCTCAAGATCTTGAGAATCAGCCATTTGCCTTTCGGCAATCAAATTCAAGAGCGGACTGGTTAGGATGCCTTCCATGAGAAATTATAAATTTTTTAACCGGGCGGGGGTGGTGGCGGAGCTCCAGGGGCCCCAGCAGCAGTAGCATTGGGATCAGCCCCCATCTCAGCTTGCAAAGCAGCTTGTTCTTCGTCGTATTCCTTTAGGCGCAATAGCATGCCATTGTAGTCCTGCGACTTGTCTTGACAATCCTCGCGGCTCACCAAGCCTTCGGCGTATTTATTGAACAGCATATCATCCATCGTCACCATCCCATACTTCTGACCAGTCTGTTGATCGGACGGAATCCGGAATGTTTTGTTATCACGAATCAATGCCGCGATTGAAGGAGTGTTCACCATGATATCGTGAATCGCACAACGCCCCTTAGGAATGCGTTTAACCAGAATCTGGGAAATCACAGCTTGCAACACCGTCGAAAGCTGAATTCGAATGGTCTCCTGCTGCTGCATAGGAAAGGCGTTCACAATACGATCAACCGTCTTGGCCGCACCTGTAGTGTGCAAAGTGCCGAAAACCAAGTGGCCGGTTTCCGCAGCAGAAACCGCCATCTCAATAGTCTCCAAGTCACGCAACTCACCCACCAGAATCACTTCAGGATCCTGACGCAACGCACGACGTAGCGCCTCGGCAAAACTCGGCACATCCTTGTGCACCTCGCGTTGCGTGGTAATTCCCACCTTGTGAGGGTGATAAAACTCGATCGGATCCTCAATAGTAATGATGTGCGCATGATCCTGCGTCTCATTGATGATATTAATCATCGAAGCTAACGTGGTGGACTTACCGGAACCGGTGGGACCCGTCACCAAAATCATCCCGCGGGGCGTACTCAAGAGGCGATCCACCAGGCCAGGATCCAATCCAATCACATCGAGCGGCAGCAATTCATTCGGAATCTGCCGCAAAACCAGCGCCATGTTACCGCGCTCCTTGAAAGCCGAAACCCGAAAGCGCGCCTTGGTACCAAAGGCAAACCCAAAATCCGCTCCACCTTGGGTTCGGATATTTTGCACCTCATCGTCATTGGCAATTGCCTTCACGAGGTATTCCACATCCTCCTGCTCGCAAGGCGGTCCTTCCACACGCTTGAGCGTTCCACCATCTCGGTAGCAAGGCGGAATTCCTACGCGCACATGCAAATCCGCTGCACCTGAATCCACCATCAAGTTCAACAGGTCAGGCATCCGATATACTGGCTCTTTTTCAGGCATGATTTTTTAATGTTCGTCACTCGCGGTTACCCGCATCACCTCAGCCACGGAGGTCATTCCGGACGTGACCTTTTTCACTCCATCATGACGCAACGTGCGCATAAGGCCATTTTCCACAGCGTAATCGCGAAATTCGTTGATAGGCCTCTCCTCAATTATCATTCGGGCGAGTTGATCTTCCATCTCCAAAACTTCAAAGAGCCCCATACGCCCTTTATACCCGGTATCATCACAGGCCTTGCAACCGGTTCCAAGCATAGGCCGCATGTCCTTCATTTCATCTTCAGTCAATTGCAGCGCGCTAATCTCATCTTGATGCAGTTCGTGCGGCTGCACACAGTTTTTGCAAAAACGCCGCACCAGTCGTTGCGCCAATACACACCGGCAGGCCGCCGCCACAAGGAAGGGCTTCACGCCCATATCGATCATCCGCGTCATAGCGCCTGGCGCATCGTTGGTGTGTAATGTGGAAAACACAAAGTGGCCAGTTAGGGATGCGTTCACCGCAATGTTACCTGTCTCGCTATCTCGGATCTCCCCCACCATGATGATGTTCGGCGCCTGACGCAGCATGGCTCGTAGTGCCGCGGAAAATGTCATGCCCGCCTGATTGTTGACTTGCACCTGATTAATGCCAGACAACACATACTCAACCGGATCCTCCACCGTGATAATCTTTTTATTCGGGGTGTTCAGGAGATTCAAACAGGAATACAGCGTCGTCGTTTTACCCGAACCCGTAGGCCCTGTAACCAACATGATCCCATCGGGCATTTGGGCATTGCGCTCGAACACTTCCTGATCCTCCCGCATGAATCCCAGCTGATCCAAGCCGAGGTTCAGTCCGCCCTTATCTAAAACACGAAGCACCATGCTTTCGCCATAAAGCGTCGGCAGACAGTTTACACGAAAGTCGATTTCCCGGTCGTCAATAATCTGTTTGTAGCGGCCATCCTGCGGCGTCCGCTTCTCGGCAATGGACATGCCTGATTCAATTTTCAAACGCGAAACGATCGGTCCGGTCAATCTATGCGGAACAGACTGGTGCTCGCGCAGCACGCCATCAATGCGGTACCGGATTCGCAGACGGTTTTCGAACGGCTCAATGTGGACGTCCGAGCAATCCGCACGAAATCCGTCGGCGATAATCAGGTTCACCATCTTGACCAAAGGCGAGTTTTGCTCATCTCCGGTCTCTACCACGCCGCTTTCACCCACTGCGCCGCCTCCTTCACCGATATCCACCTGCGTTTGGGAAAGCTCCGTAACCAATCGTTCCACGGCCTCATCCGTGGAACCATAGAAACGATCTATGGTGGCTTTGATTTGCGATTCACTGGCCACCTTGTAAACCACCGATGCCGCCTCAAGCAGGCGGTTCAGTGCGTCGGTGGTATCGATGTCGCCCGGATCCTCCAAGGCCACCGTCAGCTCATCATTTTCATAAGACACCGGGATAACCTGATAACGGCGGGCAATATGCCTTGGCAACGCTCCCATGGCCGCATCGTTGGGCTGCAGTTCGCGCAGGTCGATCGCATCGCAGCCGTATTGCATGCCTCGCGCCTGCACGAGCAGATCAGGATTCAGAGTCTTGGATATGACCATCGTGTCGATCACTCCAGCTCCGGCAGGCTCCGCCACGGCGCGAGCGGCCTCCACTTGGGAAGGATCCACCGCGCCCATATCCATGAGCGTATCGAGAAGATAATCGTCTTTTACGGCCATCAGCGTAAACGGCTAGTGCAACTTAGTGCCTGAATCGGCGAACCGTCAAATCAGAGCTATCCGCAAATCCCAGTTTTTTAGGGCATTTCCTACGCACACTGATAAAGAAAAGGCGGGACCAAAGCCCCGCCTGTTGCAGATTCGATGTGCTTGCACACTAGTCTTCTAGCTTCACCAGCCAGATGTTCCGGAACCGCGTCGGGTTGCCGTGGTCCTGCAACTGGATTGGCCCGGGGCCATGTTGCTTGTATTTCGGCACATTACGATGACCACTCGGGCCGTTCATTTCCTGCTTGTCATGAACAACCACGCCATTATGCACCACCGTCACGGTCGCCTTGCGCACAAGCTTGCCGGCCTTGTCCCACTTTGGGGCTAGAAAGGTGATGTCATAGGTTTGCCATTCCCCCGGAGGACGGCAGGCATTTACCTTGGGCGGAAACTGGCCGTACAACGCGGCGCACTGGCCATCGGCGTAACTAATGTTGTTGTAGGAGTCAAGCACTTGCACCTCATAACGGCCGTTCAGGAACACACCGCTATTGCCACGGCCCTGACTTTCGCCCTTCACCACCTTCGGCGTGGCGAATTCCAAGTGCAGCTTGACTGAGCCAAACGAATCCTTGGTCCGGAGCGATCCCGACCTGGGCGTCACCTCCATATGGCCTTCTTCAATCTTCCATTTGTCATGACTCCACTTGCTGGTGTCGGTGCCGTTAAACAACACCACCGCCCCTTTCGGCGGATTAAGACCCAGCGTCCTGGAAGCCCCCACTTCCACCACCTTTGGTCGCGGCCGATTGGCATCGTGCACCCGCCATTTCTGGCCGGGAATAATCGGGGTATCGGTATAACCTGGCAGTTTTTTATCTGCCGCCTTGGTATCAGCGCCAGCTGCCAGCAGCAAAGCGCCGAGAGAAAAGAGAATCGTTCGTTTCATAAACTCAGGTTAAAGCGAATCCTAGGCAGATGCCCATGTGCCCGCAAGGCAAACTTTCGCTTGGCCCCAAGCCGCTTGACCGTTACAAGCCCGTGTGGCCGCAAACCCTATCCTCGACATCCAAGACCTGCATTTGCAACGTGGCGATACTCGCATTCTGGATGGTTTAAACTGGCGCGTTGAACGCGGCGAACACTGGGTTGTTCTGGGCCCAAACGGGTGCGGTAAGACCACCCTGCTTGCCGCATTAACCGGCTACAAGTTTCCCACTAGGGGCGACATCCAAATCTTGGGAAACACCTTTGGAGACAGCGATTGGACAGAGCTGCGTAAACATATTGGCCTCGTCAGCTCCACGCTCAACAAACTCATGGCCGAAGATGAGCCCGTACTGGAAACCATTGTGAGCGGCAAATACGCCATGATCGATCTCTGGCACGAACCATCCGCCGCCGACAAACGCGAAGCACGCGCCATCCTCAAGCGCATCGAATGCGCTCACCTAGCCGACCGCCCTTGGTCCCAACTATCCCAGGGAGAGCGCCAACGCGCCCTCATCGGCCGTGCCCTCATGGCCCAACCCAAGCTGCTGATGCTCGACGAACCCTGCGCCGGTTTGGATCCCGTAGCCCGAGAACATTTCCTACAATTCATTGACCGCCTCGGCCGCCAGCGAAACACGCCCGCCATTGTGCTCATCACTCATCATGTGGAGGAAATCATGCCGGTGTTTACCCATGCCCTCTTGTTGCGCAAAGGTCGCGATGTGGCGCACGGATCGGTGAAACGGATTTTGAAAAATAATACCCTCAGCAGGGCCTTCGACTGCGAGGTTGCCATTAGCCGCCGGCAAGGCCGCTACTGGCTCACTGCCCAGCCCACGCGCACCTCGGTGATGTAATCAATATTGCGGCCCCGGAAACCACGGCTGAAACTCCTCATCACCAATGCCATTGAGTTCGCTCTTGGTTTTCTCGCCGTTGGCCACGGAAATGATTTTCTCAAAGAGCCGAATCCCCACCTCCTGAATCGTTTCCGTGCCGTCCATGATCGTGCCCGCATTGAGATCCATATCCTCTTCCATCCAATTATAGAGCGCCGTGTTCGTGGCCACTTTGATACAGGGAGCCGGTTTGCAGCCATACACACTCCCCCGGCCGGTGGTAAACACGCCCACGTTACAACCGCCGGACACCAGCCCGGTCATGCTGATAGGATCGTAGCCGGGCGTATCCATAAAGCCAAATCCCGATGTATCAATCCGCTCGGCGTAATCATACACCGCCATCAACGGGGATTGTCCACCTTTGGCCAGGGCCCCCAGACTCTTTTCATAAATTGTCGTCAACCCACCCTCCTTGTTGCCCACCGAGGGATTGTTATCAATCGTGCTTTCATGACGCCGGGCATAATCCTCCCACCAACGAATTTGGTTCATGAGCTTTTCCGCCACTGCCGGAGTAACCGCGCGGTTAGTCAGCAAATGTTCCGCGCCATAAATCTCCGATGTTTCCGCCAACACCGAAGTGCCTCCATGCCGAACTAATTCATCGGAGGCCACACCCAGTGCGGGATTGGCTGTGCAACCGCTGTTACCGTCCGAACCGCCACAGTTTTCAGCCAACAACAACTTGGCCAAAGGTTGCTCGGTACGTTGTAAACTTGCCACATTGGGAAGAATTTGTTCCACCGCCTTTACGGCCGCCTCAATGGTCTTCAGAGAACCGCCCTTGCCCTGAATGGTCATGAACTCCGGTGCTATTTCGGCTTCCTGTAAGTTATCCAGTTTGTAATCCTCGCGGATCCCGGCAATCTGGTTGTCCTCGCACCCAAGCCCAATCATCACGTAGCCGGCAATGTTCGGATGACGCGCCATATTCCCCAGCGTGCGTCGAATAATTTGCATCGGACCGCCCGGCTCGACCCCGCAACCGCCCTGAGTCTTCAAAGCAATCACACCATCCACGCCGGGAAATTGCTGCTGAAATACCTCGCCGGAAAACCGTTCGGCCACATAACGCGAAACAGAACTCGAGCAGTTCACATTGGAAATTACCGCGACATAATTACGCGTCCCGGCCCGTCCTCCCGGACGCGAATAGCCTTGAAAAGTGCGGCGCTCTGATTCCGGGTAAAACTCAGTCGGCTGATAATCCGCACAAAACCGATGTTCCCGATCATAATCACGGCACACCAAATTGTGGGAATGAACGTGCTCGCCCGCGGTGATGTTGCCCTCCGCAAAACCAATGATTTGGCCGTACTTACGCACAGGCTCGCCATTGGTCACGGGCTTCATTGCAATTTTATGACCGGCCGGAATTGTGGCCGCCGTGGTGATCGACTCACTGCCATGGACCAATTCGGTGCCACCTTTCAGCGTCCGCTTCAGCACGCCCACATGATCCCCTTCGCGCAGGCGCAACAAAACCGAATCAATTTCCACAGAAGCCATCAAGGCAACCATAGTGGTGCTAAAGTCGGAGAACAACAGAAACCTACCGGCCGGAATTCGACTCAAATTTGCCGTGTACCGAATCTCCCTCAGCCGGAACAACCTCCTCAACCGCCACCGGCTGAGCTTCTTGACGTCCCCAACCGAGGTACACCAACAATGCATCAGACGCTAATAACAAAAATGCCAATGCCGCCGCCAGCACAAGCAACCGTTTCTCACGCCATGTGAAGGGTCCGGCAAAAAACGAAGGCGCATTCAGCTGACGCAAAGCCGCCGCCAACGAAGCAGCATCCTGAAAAGCCTCGCGCTCATCACCCGAGCAAGCCCGCAGCAACAGCCGGTTCAGTTGCATCAACGGATCACGAGCAGATAAGCCGCGCGCAGTGGGCGGCAAATCAGGAAAGGAGTTGCGATCCATGCCCGTGCTGGCCTCATACAACACCTTGCCCAATGCATACAAATCCCCGCGCCAATCACCTGCCCCTTCAGCCGGCAAAAAACCCAGCGTCCCAACCTCACCCGAAGCCACGCCGGACCCGGCCACCAATCCAACATCCGCCAGCTTGGGTCGGCCGTTTACATAAACGATATTCGAAGGCTTGATGTCCCGATGCACCAGACCGTGCGCATGGAGATAATGCAGAGCATCGGCCAACTCGCCCCCGATGTAGGCGCATTCTTCTATCGGCAAGGATTCCCGGGCATTTAGGTCCGATTGCAACGTACGCGCACTGTAATCCGCCGAGCGCACCGATTGACCGACCACCTGGTCATCGGCCAGCTCCATCACATAATAAAAGTATCCCTCTTCATCGTTCCGGCCGACATGCAATACATCGATCAACCCTTCATGCCCACGGGAAATTGCCTCGTAATGCCGGATGCCGTTCAGTTCGCGCTGGTATGGCCGCGAATCATCAAAGAGCGAGCGCTGCACAATCTTCACCGCCCGCCAAGCTCCCAGCACGCTGCGGGCCAGCCACACCTGCCCATAGCTGCCCCGAGCGATCTCGATCACCAGCTCATAATCGGGAATGTAAAATGATTTGCCCATAATGCAGCACAACCTTGATCGGCAGTATTCACACGTGATTCACAGGACCGCCGTTGCGGATTGTTCCTCACCTCCTTGTATTAACAATAAGTTATCGAAGGTTGTTCACAAAGGGAAGGTTATTCACCTCACTCGGCGTAGAACAAAAAACTTTAGAAATTTGTTAGAACGACTCCGCGACTACGGTACCTATCAATGACATGGGGGTATCCAATGATTCAAAGCACACTGAAACTCAAACTGAACAACCGGGCCGCTCTGACGCGCCGAGTGTCCCGCAACCGCAACCACGCCATCGGCCAGCTCTGGTTCCGGCATATCCGCGCCCGGCTAAACAAAGGCGCCGATTCGCCCTCCGCGCCATGGCCGCCCGCGCCCGAGCAGCAAATCTTTCCGTGGCGCTGACCGTGCATCAATTTACCAGGAAGGCTACATTCGCATGAGGAATCCCGCAGTCATGGTTGGGTTAAACAAAGACTGCACGCCTCCGCATTCCTCGTGCCTCTACCCGCAGCCGGGGTCCCCTTGCCCGTCCGGGCAACCGGACGGGCGCCCCCTGACCCTGAGTGAGCCCCGACCTGGCGTGCCTTCCCCTGGCGCGCCGGGCGGGCGCTAACCCGTCCCCACCCCTTCATTATTGCCCTTCACGCCCGCTTATGATGCAATCCACGCCCATGAAGCCGGAGGCCCCACTGTTGGAAACCCGCAGCAGCCTCATCCAACGCCTGAAAGCCACGATCAACGGCGAAAGCTGGGAGGAGTTTTTCCACACCTACTGGGAACTCATCTATAATGTCGCCCGGCGTGCCGGCCTATCCGAGGCCGACGCCCAAGATATCGTTCAGGAAACCATCCTCAAAGTGCACAACAGCCTCGACCGCTTCGAGTACAACCGAAAACGCGGAACGTTCAAGGGGTGGCTACGCACCGTCACCCGTTCCCGGCTCAACGATTTTTTCAAAAAACAACAACGCCGCCCCGCCCTCAATCAGCCACTTGAGGAAACCGCGGATGAATTGCAAAATCTGGAAGACCCGGAAGGCCCAGAAATTGAGAAGATCTGGGATGAAGAATGGAACCGCAATCTCATCCAAGCCGCCCTGAGCCGCACCAAGAAACTCTCGAGCCCTAAGCAATTCCAAATCTTCAAATGCCATTACATCGACGAATGGACCGTGCGCGAAACCTGCCGAACTCTGGGCGTCAATGCCGCCCAAGTGTACATGGCTAAACAACGCGTCGGCAAAATTTTCCGGGAAGCCGTAGAAACGCTTCAGGAGCAAGTGTGAAAAATGGCACGCCCTAAGGGAGTCGAACCCCTAACCTTCTGATCCGTAGTCAGACGCTCTATCCAATTGAGCTAAGGGCGCAGCCTGAACGGGAGATGTATCGGCTTCATCATTCTGGAGCAAGTCATTTCTTCGTATTCGCGCTCCAGTCATAGTCGGTGTACCGAATCTTGAACCCGCCGGCCCTCAGAGCCTCGGCGGTCTTAGTTGGAAAATAATCCGCCACGAATTGAACGATCTCAGCGTCGTCTTTCCCGAAATCTTCCCCGTACCATTTGAAGATAGGAGAGAGGTGAAGCTCCTGCTTTCCCAAGTCCACGAAGTTCTTTTCTTCATCCCTCAAAAACGATCGGGCTTGCTCGGTAAATTGTTCCTCTAAACGGGCCGCCGTGTAGGGTTCTTTGCGCAGGACTGGGCATCCTTTGGCGCCGCAAACTAACGCGAAATGAACGGAGGGAGATTGAAACATCTTACGAATCATCCCATGTTCCACATCGTTTAAAGTCCATTTCTCGCCAAACAACCGCACCACTTTCAGTTTCCAAACACTCCGGACACCACCGATCATCTTGATGGATGCAACGGGATAATGGTCAGCCATCAGTTTCAAGGTAGCCGCATTGTAGACATTCAGCAAAAACGCCATCCGTTCAGGCTTGCCCCAGCCATCAAACTGCGAACGCGGCACACTGGCGGCATGGTTCAGATACTCGTCCAACGCTTTTGGATCACGGTGCAGTATTTCATAATCCACAGGCCCAAAACCATCGGTCACTTGATCAAGGATCTCAGCTAATTGCGGATGCGCCGAATCAAACTCCACCGGCTCCTTAACTGACACGGGCGGCACACTTTCGGCCTCGTGCTTGCAACCTCCAATAGTCACGCCTCCTAAGACGATCAGAATATTCATCGCTCGGCGCATGATTGCAACTTACCCCATGTATCCTTCAATAAAAACCCTTTCCGTGATTCGGGTTATGAACTACATGACTTAAGCACGATAAAAAACTTCGGCTTTCTATCAAGCTGATCGTATTGAGCAGGTTTCTCGTGCTCTTCTCGGGCGCTACCCCCATGACTCCGGCTACTATTAACGGTAATTACTTGAGCGCGCCCTCGCCAACGTAAGCCAATTCGGATGGCGAAACACCGCTACGGAATGAATTTGCGTTGCTTAAACCAGAACATCAATTGGTCGGTCCATGGATGCAGTTTCTCATAATCCGTTGCACCCAGACCAATCCCGTGCCGGCCGGCCTCGTAAATATGCAGCGACACCCGCACCCCTTGTCGTCGGAGTGCCGAGGCAAACAACATACTATTCTCCATAGGTACCGGGCCATCCTCCCAGGTATGCCAAATGAAGCAGGGCGGCGAATCCCTTTGGACCTGAAGTTCGTTGGACAACAGTTTCACCAGTTCCGGCGAAGGCTTTTCTCCCAAAAGGTTTCGCTTCGACCCCTGGTGCGTATGTTTCCCCAAGGTAATTACCGGGTAGCACAACACAGCCAAATCCGGCCTTGAACTTACCCGATCGATAGCATCCCCCTCTTTCGATCCGTAATCAAAATGCGCCACAATCGTGGAGGTCAAATGTCCGCCCGCCGACGAACCCATGACCCCAATTCTGTCCGGAGCCAGCTCCCAATCCTTCGCCTTTGCACGGACTGTGCGAATGGCACGCGATACATCCTGCCACATGATCGGGTGCCGGTACCCAGCCGAGCCCAAGCGATACTTGAGCACGAAACAATCAACCCCCTGTTTCACCAACCAATCGGCATACCCCTTGCCCTCGTGTCCGGCCAATCCGCCATAGCCGCCCCCGGGGCAAATGACCATGGCAGCCCCAGTCGGCTTCGAGGACCAGTATGGAGTCAGCGTTGGAATATCCTTCGGCGTATCCCCCTTTTGCCCCGGTGCTTTTCCCAGCCACAGCGGAAATTCTTTTTGCGGGCGTTCAGCCCCGAGGACCGTGAGTGAAAGGAACAAGGGAAACCAATATCGCAAACGCATGCGCCAGCCTAGCATGCGCCCCGTGGATTGCCTAGGCCCAGGCGTAGTTCAGAAAACGCAGAAAATTCCGGTGCATCACACCGGCAATATCCGCCTCAGCATAGCCCCGTTCGGCCAACATTCCCGGAAGGCGTTGCAGATCGGCAATTGTATCCAGATCGCTCGGACTTTGCTCGCGCCCATAACCGCCATCCAGGTCCGTCCCAATACCGATATGCCGGGCATTCCCCGCCAGTTGGCAAATGTGATCCATGTGATCGAGCAGATGCTCGAGTTTCACACCGGATTCCCTCGGTGTTGTTAGACCGCGCTGCCAACCCGCCACCAACATCCAAGCATCCAACACGCCGCCAATCACCGCCCCGCGCTCAATCAGACATCGGATTTGTTCATCGGAAAACTGCCGATCATCCGGCACTAGTGCGCGGCAGTTATTGTGACTCGCCCAAACCGGTCCTTGGAAAATATCCATCGCCTCCCAAAAGCTGTCATCACACAGATGTGTCGCATCCAGAATCATTCCAAGCCGATCCATCTCCTGCAACAGCTCCTTGCCGCGCGGCCCCAAACCGCCCGTGTGGACCGTACCTTGCGCGTAGGTGCCCGGCCCATAATGAGCTGGTCCGAGAGCACGCAAACCCTGTGCATAAGAACGCTCCAAACGATTCGGGGTAATGATCGAATCCGCCCCCTCAAGACTAAGGATATATCCGATGGGTGCATAATCCGGCGGATCATCTGCCCATAATTTCGCATGAGCGTTCAGTGCCTCCGCGTCTGTGATCTGCAACAGCTCACCTCGTTCCTCCATGGCGCGGTACCAGGACAATTGCCCCTGCGTCTGGGCCCAAGCTTGTTCCGGAGAATACCAACCCTGAAGATTATTGTTCGGCTTGACGTAACGGGCGATTTGGGTGGCGACACAGATGCCAATCCTCCCACGCCGCATATCCGGCAACGCCACGGTACCTTGTCCGCGATCCGGTTTATCGGTTTGGCCTTGTTCACGGTCACGAATTTCAGCAACCGACCGTGTCAAATCCCGGTTCCACTCCATGGCGTTCATGGAGAGATCCAAATGTGCATCCAGAATCCACATTATTTAAACCCCTAAACTCCGGCGCCGCGCCGCGATATCCCAAAGCCCCACCGCCTTACCCTCCTGCACTACCCACGCGTGATCGTGCAAGGCAACTGTCGGGCAAATGTGCGCCGGCACACCGTAACAACAATCACCCACCTCCAATCCCTCCATCGAGTCGCCTTCTAACATCAAGTGCTCCTCACTATGCACAAGTGCCTCAGCGTTTTCGTGTCCAAAAAAACGAACACGCGGCAATGGTTTATCAGCCGCCACGGCCTTATGGCCCAGATCAAAACAGGCACGCTGCGTCCCCGGCCGACTAATCACGCGCGTGAGTAAAATCGCAGCATAATCGAACTCTAAATCCGGCAGACCATCGCCATATCCGAAATCCCACAAAGTCGGTGTGCCCGGACTACAATTCCGGTCTGCATGCGCCGCGTGAACAGGAAATGTCGGGGTGCCGCCGGCAACCAGCTCTGGGACACTCAATCCTTGGCCTTCTAACTGTTCCCGAAATTCCAATACGGGGACAAAATCTGCCTCACATTGAGCCGTGCGCTTGGCCAAATCCGACTCATGGTTGTGCCCATCATAAGCATGCAATCCTCCAGCCTCCAAGCCGGGCGATCGGGAGATTGTCCGGTATAAATCCAGTGCCTCCGGTCCAGGAGCAATTCCGGTACGATGCATACCGCAATCCAAATCAAGGTACACTACCAACTTACGCGGGGCGTCTGAAAACAACCTACTGAGTGTGTTCACCCAATTTACATCATCCACAATGGCCGCCCAGCGCACCTTGGGATAACGATCCATCAGGAACCGCAAGCGAGCGGCATTCGGCCCCACCGGTTGATGCGCGAGAAGAATATCCATCCCTCCGGAACCGGCGACCATTTCCGCCTCTGCAATGGTGGCGCATTTAAATTTATCAATCCCCAAGGATAGCTGCATCCCGATCAGTTCGGGTAACTTGTGGGTTTTCACATGCGGACGCAAGCGGGCTGGTGCCCCGGCGATTTCCACCATACCTTGAAGATTATGAAGAATCCGATTGGGATACACCAGTAATGCAGGCGAGGGGATTTCCGCCTCATTCGAAATGCGATACCAGTCATCGCCCATCGTCAATCCGCCACTTCAAACACCGCCTCGATTTCAACCGCGATATTGCCCGGCAACGATCCCATCCCAATGGCGCTTCGCGTACCCACGCCGTTTTCCGGGCCGAATACCTCGGCCATCAATTCGCTGTAGCCATTGATTACTTGCGGGTGCTCTCCAAAATCCGCGGTAGCATTCACCATGCCGAAAGATTTCACTAAGCGTTTCACGCGATTCAAACTGCCCAGCCGCGCCTGTAATGTCGCCAAAATTGCCAGCCCAGTTTGCCGCGCCGCAGTCCGCCCCTCATCAACTCCCAATTCACCGCCTACTTTGCCCGTCAGATAGGTCTCATCCGGCAGCAATGGCCCATGACCGGACACATAGGCCAACCCGTCATGGATCAACAACGGCTGATATACCCCGCCCGGTTTGGGGGGTGGTGGCAACTCCAACCCGAGCGCTTCGATCTGTTCTTCAGCATTCATGAAAAATGGTACCGGCGGCCGGAGTCGAACCGGCACGGCTTTTAAAGGCCGGGGGATTTTAAGTCCCCTGTGTCTACCAATTCCACCACACCGGCATGCGTTTGATTCAGATTCGCCTTAGCGCTTGGCTTGACGGATGTTAATGCAATCGCCCACCGCCTCGGATTCCTCCAGCCCGTGCTCTAAGGACTCAGACAAGGAGCAGTCATGCTTAACAGCGTATTTCTGCAATGCCAACCACGTCACTGGGCGCAAGGTGATGTCAAGATTCACGGTCACTGTGTCCTCGCCCATCTTCTCCAGCACGGCAAGCTCATCGCTGGAGAGCCGGGCATTAGTGGGGCGTTGGGAGGTGGACGGCGGTTGGGAGGTGGTTTTTTCCTCGCTGGAATGAGCAATCGTCATGGTGGGTACGGTTCGGAGTCACCGTAACCTGTAGGTCGACTCCCTCAAGGCCCAGTTATTGGAGATTTGTTCGCGGGCTATTCACGCCGCAGCAACTGCAGCCATCATCGGCCTAGAAGTCATCAAACGGATCTGCGCTGCCGGACCCTTCCTTTTTGGTCAGGTTAAACTCCAGCATCGAGAAGGCGTCGGGCTGAAATTCCACCCGGCCCAAAACCGTACTTAAGCCGGTGACTCGATCTGCGCCCCAGTTTTCGAGCAGGAAGGTAAACTGGCCACCGTTGGAGAATGTGACCCGCACATCGCCCAAGCCAAGCTTGGGCTTCTCCAGTTCCGCGTCGGCGAGATTGATGCGCGCCACCGTGTCGAGTGTCATCTCTAAAGGCTCTGGCGAAAACGCTGCCTTAAACCGAACTTTACCATCCAAAATCCCAAGTAACTCGCCGGATAAACTGCCCGCGCTGCTCATCACCAGCAAATCCTTCCCCTCCTTTTTTGATCCTTCCCCGGAAGGCAGCTTCCCATCCCATTGGCTCACACGGATGTTACTGACCTTGACGTATGTATTTTGCAGCAACACAAAATTCACATTCCCACCCTTGCCGGCAAACCCGGCGTTATCCTCCCATTCCTTCACCACGCGGTTATTCAACACCAGCGCAATGGTGCCTTCTTCCTTGTTGATACGCACGGAAATGCGCGCTTTGGTTTTTCCCCGCAAATCCTGAAAACTGGCCCGGCCCAGATTGTTCTGCACGTTGTTGGCCATGCGCATCAGATAACAATCATTGGGGCTGAACCCAACCATGTAGGAATTACCCGAGTAGGCATCGAACTTATCAGCGAAAACACTGATACCCAGATTGAAATTACCACGCCAATTTAGATCAAACTCCACGTTTACCTTGTCCGTCAGCTTCATCTCTCGTCCGATCAGCGAACTGGACCGCGTGGCCACAAATGACTCGTTGCTGTATTGCCATTGCTGAGTCGCCCCGCCGGCACCAGGCAAACCTGCGCCAGGCAAGGGAACAGGCTGCCTTAAACCTTTTACGGGCCCGTTTAAGAAACGTCCCCCGCCTGGCACCACGGGTACTTGTACATTCCTAATACCTACCCCCTGACTCTTCCAACCCTCCATACCCGTGGGTCCTTCATAAATCACCCCTGCCTCCGCAGTCGCCGGCCGAATGGCCAGAATTTTTTCACGGGGAATTCGCAAAGTGCTGCGGCTATACCACGCCTTCAGAATTAAATGCCGATTGTTCATCTCCAGCAATTCACCGCTTAATTCCTCGCCGGTCACCAATTCCACTCTTGTATTACCACTGGGAGCACCCGAGTAAGGTCGCGGGAAAAGCCGGATCTTACTAAGGCTATCGGTCATGAATTCGATGTCAGTTTTCACGGCTGAATGCCGCCACTTAGCACCGCCTTCGGAATCAAACCCCACAAAAGTTCCTTTGAGCACATCGCCATCCAGCAACTCAATCACCTGCTGCTTTTGCTCATACGTAATCCCGCCGCCATCCGGCCCGGGCACAATGATGCCGGGACGATTAGTGGATACCGAGGGCGTACGCACCGGCTTGATCACGATTTCGGCGAAAGTCGAAAGGCCAGTGCCGCAAAGCGCCGCCACGAACATGAGCTTAACATTTGTCATTGATCGAACAAGCCAGCACCTTGCCGCTGTCTTGGTTGGTCGAGGTTGAATTTAAGTGATTCGAAAACGGCGGGATCCACCAACATATCTCCCATAAATTGATGGCGCACTTTAACCTCCTGCTGTTCCCAACCGAGGAATTCCAATGTCAAATTCCCATCACCCATCAGATTCGTTGAAACAGCCTTCGGCGTACTAATCAATTCTTGAGCGGGATTGATCACAGCCATTTTTTCGACTGTGTCCATCGGTACAGGCACCTCGCCAAAATTGGTTTTGAACACCAGCTTGCCGTCTTCCAACCTCATAATTCGCCCCGAAAAACCGTCACCGTTGCTGAATCGCACGTAATCTTCCTTGCCGTTCCCCAATTCTTGCTTATCACCGTTTAACAAGGTGCCATCCCATTCACGAATACGAATGCGGCTGACCCGCATGGCGCTATTGTTGCGTGAGGTAAACAACACTCCGCTGCCCTTCCCGGCAAAGGCACCACGCCCATCCTCCCATTTGTTCACCAAGCGATCATTGATCAATAAAGACAAAGTTTTGGCCGCCTTATCAACCAACAATGTGATCCGACACTCGGTCTTTCCGGATAGCTGGGACTGTGCGTTGCCAAGGTTGGAAGTGCTACCATTTTGAATGCGATAAAGGTAAGCATTGTTTTGATCCAGACGAAGGCTGTAACTGTTACCTGAATATTCGTTTTTGATCTGATCAGCGAAAATATTAATACCCAGATTGAAGTAGCCCAGATATTGGAAATCAAATTCCAAAGCGCACCGATCGGGCAGCTCCAGATCTTTTCGGCCGAGGATCGGGCCACTGGTCATGCTCGTAAAGCCCTTGTTTGCAAACCGCCACAACGGTGTCTTCTTCACGCCTCCTTGCCCTCCCGGCGCACGCCGGCCAATCACCTCTAGGGCCCGTTCCTGCGCCGGCACAGCCCCTTGTGCCTGCAGTTCGACTGCGTTGAATGGCTTAAGAGCTACCCCAGTATTTCGGTTGCCAGTCAACCAACCATCAGGACTCTGTTCCGGCCCTTCATAAACGACCCGCGCCATTGTGCGCCGGGGCTCCACGAGTTGAATAGCTCGTCTGGGAATGGATAATTCACCGGCATACCAAGTCTCTAAGACGAGCGCTTGCTCGTTGAACGATTTGAGAGTGCCGATAACATTTTCGCCGGTAACCAGAGTTACCCGACAATCGGCTGCCTTATGTGGCAGGGCTTCCTGTTTGACGCGAACAGAATCCACAGCCTCCGCATCCACCGATACGGGGGCGCCAAAAGCCGAATGCGCCCAACGAACACGTCCTTCATCAAAGCCGAGGAATTTACCATCCAATGAACCGCCGCCCAATAGTTTCAGGCGATCCTCTTGATCAGATTGTTTCTTTTGTGTTTCAGGCGCAACCCGCCGCGTCACTTGAGCGGCGTCAGTGGAGCGAACGGGCTTAAGATCGCTCAGACCCACAGTCGGGCCCTGTTGCGGCGGCGTGGGATTAGGATCATCCTGAGCGCCCGCGGCAATAATCAGACCGCCGAGAACGGTTCCAATAATTTTAACGTTCATAGATCGGAAGATACCGGTAATTCAGTGCCAAAGACAACAACGACGCCGACGTGGCGAAACTACCGCCAAAGTTTCCAGTCCAACCACCATTCTCCTGTTGACTGGCCATCATACGTTTGATGTTCGCCGCATTCCATTCCTCCCACAGCTTGGGCGAGGCGTGAAAATAGGTTTGGGAGGCGTAATACAGAAAGTAATGGTAGTAATGATCGTAGCCGCCGTTGGGCCCAGTTTGAACAAGGTAATCCATCGCCGACTTGAACCGGTTACTCTCTTTCTTTTTAGCCAGAGCAAAACACAGGGCGCCGATCGCCGTCCGCGGTCCGTTCGATCCACCGGCACTGGTGTAACCAAACCCTCCGTCAGTGGATTGGCAGGCGATGTAAAAACGAAGCGCTTTATCAATGGATTCCTGCGGCACCCCTAGGCCGGCATTACGAGCAGCCATCAAAGCCACGAAATTTGCGCCGCTGGCGGTAGTATCCGCATCAGTGCTCTCCGGTGAATAACGCCACCCACCAGGGCGACTACGCTTCTGCGCGTTCAGGATCAACTCGGTTGCCTTTTTCAGGGCTGGACCTAAGCGCTTGTCATTCACCTGCCCGTAGGCTTCTGCCAAGGCTAAGGCAGCAAATCCATGGTTATACATGGAACTGCCAATGTAACCAGTGGAACTGTTTTGGTTTTTAATTATGAGGTTCAATCCGCGTCGGATAACCAAGGCGTACGGGCCTCGATTTGGGTCATCACCGTGTGCCATCATGGCCACGATTGCCAACCCCACCACGCCCGGTTGCGAGCCGTAACTATCGCTCCGGCCGGGCGTAGAAAACGCACCGTCCTCCTTTTGATGATCGCGCAGGAAATTCAAGCCCTTCACATACATTCGATCCACTTCGACAGGAATCAATTGTGTTGGACCCTCAAAGATCCCCTGCGCCCTTACTGGTTGTGACGGAAACAGACCGACCAACAAAAGAATGGAGGCAAACCGAATCACGCTATTTATTCTTCCTCAACTCGTCCACGCCCTTGAAAAAGCCCTTAAGTTGCCCTTGGAATTCCTTGGGCAACTGGGCATTGCGACCAGCAAGCTTTTGGATCTTGTTGTCCGGATTCACTCCGTCCCCAGACACATTGCCAGGGGTTGCTTCATTCGGCTTCTTAGTATCGCCACCGGCCGAGCTCATGCCGGGAGTATTTCCCTGCCCTTGTCCGGGTTCGTCGCCGGGCTTCATCCCCATCATCTGCATCATCATCATAAGCATTTGGAGTTGTTCCTCGCTCATTTGACCGCTGGATTGGCATTGCTGGCATTGCTTCATGAGCGAAGCAATCTCCTGCTCGATCATGTGAATGGCATCGGTCTCAGAATTCGCGGCTTGTTGGAGCGACTTTGAGGCCTTGGATTTTGTCTTGGGCGCATTGCGCTCAAGCAGCCACCCGGCCACCAGCACACGGGCTTCCAATGAGCCAAGCTTTGCGGCGGCGCGGCCAAGATCAATGGCCTCAGCTTCCTCGCCGATCTGGTGTTTAGTCTGGGCGCGCTCCAGCAGTTTCTTTGCCTCGATCAGTTTAGGGTTCTCCTCGGCCACTATCGGCAAGGCGAAGCCCACTAGCGCGGTCAGGGCGATCAGTCTTTGTTTCATAATTCAGGTTTCGATTAGTTATTGTTTAAAAGTTTATCAGCGCGGACGGTGGCGTTCTTTATTTGTTTGTCGCTCAGGTGCGCTTCTAGGTCTTTTATGGTTTGATCCACAGCCTTTAATTTCTCAGCATCGCCCTTGGCCTGCGCCTTGGCCACGAGTGCCCATTGATATGCTTCCATCAACCCCTCGGCGTCGCCCGGCAGATTCAATTCATCCTCTGCATCACGCATTCGGTAGCGCGCCGCATTCAGAAATTCACCTTCGCCGCGCTTCTCCATTTCCAACTGCAAATCGCCAGAAAGCATCAACTGACGGAAGCGAAGATCAAATGTATCCTCCTCCAGCTGCTCCGGTTTACGCGTGGCGTGCTCAGCTTCAAGTTGACGGGTCTGCTCGCGAAGATCTATCTCGGCCTGTCGTAGGCGCAGGAGTTCTCTCATGCGCTCAATCAAATCCTCGTTCGGCTGCCCGCCTTCACCGCCTTCACCACCATCTCCTCCATCCTCGTCATTTTTGGGATCCAGAATATCGGCCCATTTATTGAATTGACCGGCCAATTCCTTAGCGGTGCCCATGACCCGACTGGTCTGGTTTCGCAGGGTAAGGTCGGCGAGGCGATCCATTTTTTCCGAGGGCTGCACCTCGGACATCAGCTTAGTGACTTCGCCAAATTTCTCGCTTTGGGTGGCGTCATAAAAACGCGCGATCTCAACCTGCAATTCAGCAGCCTTCTGGCTGTTTAATCCCTGGTAACCGTAGGCATCGTTAATCATCTTCCTGAGATCCTCATCCAGATCCTCAATGTTCCGACCAATTAGTCGGCCGATGTTTTCCAGAAAATCTTTGGCGACCTTTTCTTCAAACTCCGCAATCTTGCGCAGGCGCAGCACGAGGGTGTTGGCGTACATGTCCTGCACGCTTTCATTGGCATCCTCCTGCATCTCTTTCATTTTATCGAGCGCCTCTTTTTCCTTCTGTTCAGCTTTCTCAAGGTTCTCTTTGCGTTCCTGCTGATTTTGCTGGGATTGCTGAGCCTGGGCCAAGGCCTGCTGAGCCTGTTGCATTTCCTTTTGGGACAGGTTTTGCATTTGTTGCTGGGCCTTGGCCATCTTGGCCAGGTCATTGGGATCCATCTCCTTGTTCTTCAAGGCTTCCTTCGAAAGCTCTTCCAGATCGTCAGCCAATTCCTTAAGATTATCAGCAATATCCCGTTGCTCCTGTTCCTGCCGACCGATTTGTTTATCGGTGAGATCGCTCTTCATTTGCTCGGCGTCTTTTTGCTGAGTCTCTCGGGTGGCCTCAAGGAGGTTTTCCTGTCGGCGAACGAGGTCATCCAATTCCGCCATCTTGCTCTCAAAATTCTGCTGAATGATCTGCGCGTGTTCTTCCGGGCTCAGGATATAAACTTGAAATGGCAACGAGCGGCTGGTGCGTTCGCTGCGGTAATAATCCTGCGCCGCGGCGTAAATGTTCACCATCATACCTTCCTGCAGCTTGAGTTTGCGCGGATCAAACAAGTAGGTGGAATCACCAGCCAGATTGCGCGGTTCGAATTCCCGTAAAACGGTGGTGCCATTCGCCAGCCGATTGGTTTCACCGCGACGAAAGGCTTCCCATTCGGCGGAGAGCATCTTCAACCCATAATCATCCTCGGCCATCATCCGAATATCCAACACCTCCTCCAAGAGGATGGCCACCACCGGGGCCTGGCCAGGGCAATCTACGCGGTGCGGCGGGTTATCCGGCTGGCGCTCCAGCGAAAGTTTCCACGGCTGTGCCCCTTCAATCCCGTAAGCATCGCTCCAGAAAAATTCCAATTCACGGTAATCGTCCAACTCAAGGAATTTCGTCTTGAACTGATCGCCGTCCACCTGCAACTGAACCGGCTCGATTTCACCGCCGATATTGGGTACTGGTTTCAGAAGAGCCTGATTCAAGGCGCGGGTGGATTGGGCGGAAAATTGAACTTCGCTACCTTCAAGATAGGGGAACACCGTGCCGTGCACTTCACGATCCGTGTCTTCGTATTGGAGATAAGCCGGGAATTTCACCATGGCCTTGGGCAATTCCACATTCGGACGGGCCACCGGCTGAATGGTCACTGTGCGCCTGGTATCGCCCATGCGCAATGCCAACTCCAGTTTCTTGGTGCGACCGGGAATCTGATACGTGACCTCGCCGTTTTCCATGGCGGCAGTGTCACGGTTTTCCCCGTTGGAAAGAACGGCTTGCGAAGGATCCGGGAGCAACGTCTCGAAAGTGTTCGCCAAATCAGTTTGTACATTTAACTCAGCCCGCAAAAAATCATCCGCGCGGGCAGCTGAGGCGCTCGTGACTTTCCATTGCCGTTCCAACACTTTCCAGAACGGCTGTTGGCTCCCCGCATCGGCAAACGCGTATTTGGACTGTAGGGCAAACTCTTCACCGCGCGGCACATAATATACGCCTTCCACCTCTGCCCGACCATCTACACGCAGATCGCCTTCCTCGACAAAAGTGTAGCGCTCTTCACTGGACAAGGCCCAACGTTTGAGTGCGTTCCGGCTGGCGTCCGGCGTGAAGTCTACCGTGAAAAACAAACCGGCCAACACGAAGATGGTCATCAGCGAATACATCAACGGCTTGCGGGTCGCGACTGCTTCATTAAATGAAAATCGCTCGGACTCGCGGTCAATCTGTTCAATCGCCGCCCGACATAGGTCTTCGGAGACATCCTCGGGACGTTGCTCATGATCGGCAAGCTCCACGGCACTGACCAAGCGATCCCCCAACCGGCGGTGTTTGCGCTGCACAATTGCGGCCAGCACACGATTGTCGCGCCGGTGAACCAACCAGTGCTGCACCCAAGGCCTAGCAAAAATACCGGCCACAAAAACACCTGCCAAAGCGGAGAGTCCTCGGGCCCAAAATGGGGTTTCCCAAAATCGATCGGAGAAATACACGAGCATCCAGCTCACCACCAAGCCGGCAATCAGACCACTGAGCGCGATGGCGGTGTCCACCACGAATAATTTGCGCTGCAAGGATGCAAGCTTGTTCCGCAAGCCTTCCGGCAAATCCACCTGAAATCCGCTCTTTTCTGCCATTTTCTCCACTGCTTTCCTTAAATCAACCCCAGAATTTTACGGGACACCCAGTAAACTGCAAGCAGGAACACGATCGCGCCACCCCACCACGCGCTACTCCATAGACGGAATCGCTCCTCAATTACCTCGTTTTCTGTCACTAAACTTATTGCCCCGATCAACTTTTGTAAATCTGCCGGACCGCCGGACTGTCCGCCCGTACGTTCAGCGATCTCGCGCATCACCTTCAGGTTCGCCGGTTGGCCCAATAATTCGCGCGTGATTTTTTCCACGTTTATTTCCGTCTCCAATTTCTGTTTGCCGTTGGGATTGTAAATGGTGAGCTGATGCAGCCCGCCATTCTGCATTTTCAAGCGTGCCTTGAACACGCCCCACCCGCCTTCCATCGCGGTAAATTCCAGGTTGCGCGTTTTACCATCTGGCTCCTTAAAATCGGCGCGCAGGACGGTATTCAAATTGTCCCCCGAGAGATCCAGCATTGTCGCTTGCAAATATACCTCGTCGCCCACCTTCGGATTCTCCGGACTGTACGTTAGTCGCATACCCTGTCCTTGGGCCATCTTACGCTTGTGCGCCATCCAGCGCACTACCTGTCCCCAGAAACGATAGTGGTAGGTATCCTCCACTCCACGCCGCCATCGCCAAGCCGCGTCTGTTCCCATAAAAAGCACTTCGCCATTGCCCCAAGGCCGAATCGCCAGCACCGGCAAATAGCCCGTGGAGGTACGCATGCTCGAATGCGTGGCCAGCACCTGTGTGCCCGGCCGAGCTCGCTCCACTCCGGAGCACCAGAAAAACCCCGGGAGGTTTTTCCAGATGACTTCATTCAACCCCTCATCCGAAGCCAGCATAGTCAAAAAGTGACCCTTGCCGCTACTGCTTAGTTTGAAGTTCGCCTCGCTCGGCATGAACAATCCATCCGGTTTATCACGATCCAACGTCACTGGAATCAGGTCGCCCAAGGGATGATCCATCAAGGTCAATTGTCGGCCTCGCTGACCAGGCATAAAGACCAGCCCGCTCCCTTGCTGATCCACCAAGCCACGAAGCAAATCACACTGCTCCCGCGTTAGCTCCTTTTCACCAATTCCCACATCCCCCAGAAAAACGACATCGAACTTCGCCAATTGTTCGCGCGTCTCCGGAAATTTCTGAATGTAATTCAATCCGGCGCCCGGCCCGAGTTCCGGGTGCAGCAACAGCACACTCACATCCACGCCCGGATCGCGGGTAAGCGCATTGCGCAGATAACGATATTCCCACCGGGGATATGATTCCACCACCAGTACGTTAAGCTTCTCCGTACGAACAGAGAGGTGAAAGGTTTGCGCGTTGTTATCCTCGATTAATTCCTTCTCGTTACCACGCTGCCAAATCGGCAGGTCCAATGTCATCGTGTAATCTCCCAACTCGCGCGGCGCCCAAACGATAGAGTCGTTCACTAGACCATACGCCGGAATGGTGATTGGCTTAGCGATGGAGACCACGGCCCCGCGACGGCTGGTGAGCTTCACTTGCGTACGAATGGGTTCAGGAATATAGCTTCGCACTCGGAACGGAATAGAAATCTGCTCACCCAACAAACCAAATTTTGGCGGATTCACCGATTCAAGCACGAGATCCTTTTGCGCCTGTTCGCTGCCGACCGTCAACGTAAACACCGGCACCTTTTCCGCGCCCAACTTCATGGCCGCCTGTTGTGGGGGATCGCCAATATTCCAATCACCATCACCAATCATTAATACAGCTTTTAGATTTTTGCGCTTAGTGCGCTGGGACTCGAGCGCGTGATAAATATCCGTACCATCACCGAGTGCTACCTCGGCGTTAGTGAAGCTCATTCCGAAATCCTGCACCGTCACCTTGGCCAACTTCTCCAAGGGCGACCAGAAGTTCGTGGCCATTTGCCCTGCAAGCCATTCCTGGCGTGTCACCACATCGCGCGCGCCCGTTACCACATCGCGCGTATCCATGCTGTGCGTGGCATCAGTCAGGACCACCACTTCCGGCTGTTCCTCGATTTCCGTCACCCGCAAAAATTCCGGCTTACACAAGGTGAAGAGAATCAGGCCCATGATAATGAACCGTAACGACTCCAAGGCCGCGACACCCTTACCGCCGCGACGAGACCAATTACGATAACTGATCACCGCCGTCGTCAGCCAAACCACCACCGCAAAGCCAATCAGCCATGCAGGCGTCTGCAGGGGTTGAAATTGCCAGCCGTTTTCCATCAGGTTGCCTGTTCGGTGGACACCTTGCCTGTGGCCGACCTTTGAAATTCCACTCGCTCATCCGCGCCCTTGGGCAGGATCAAGATTCCCTCGATCAAAAGCGCCAGTGCCATGACCACTAAAAACCAGCGCCAAATTTCCTGCGGGTCATCCGCACCGCCATCCGCGGCTCGTTCTTGGGTCAGTGCGACAGGCACAGCACCAAACAGAGCCTTCACTTCATCGGCCTCCAACGATATTAAGGCATCCTCGCGCACTGGACGATTCACCGCCACCAAACGTTGGCCCATCCGGTATACGCCGGCCTGCAGATTGAAATCCTTGACCGAATTCTCACCGCCCTCTTCAGATACCCAGCGCTCACCCTCCGCAGCCCGGTCGTCTCCCGCCGAAAGCAAATGCCCCTGCACATAGCGGCCGGACATCATTGCCTCCCCTTCCGCCAATAGACGTTGCAGCATGGGCACGAGAACCAATCCTTCGGTAGCACTGCTCCACACATCGGTGGGTTGCGTGCCACAGAAAACCACCTGCCCTTTCCCAACGGTCTTAGCCATCATCCAAGGCACGCCATCCTCAAAGGCAGCCAGCACCAGGCCATCGCCTTGAATCGCCTTGCGTTGATTCACGCGCAAATCATCCACCGGCAGATACAAGCCCTCCTCCGTGCGCTGCAGTGGGCCTTCGCTGTCTGAATAACTGGTGATCCGGAACCCGAGATGTTCCTGCTCCTCCTCGGCCGCCACCAAGGCCTGCCAGTTGTCAAAGGTCTTCCCATCCTGCTCAAACCGCTTGAGCTCGCCCCACGATAAACCGTTAAACGTATTCTTATCCGAGGCATCTTCCGGGAAACAAACCACCAAGCCGCCTGCCTTGGCGTATTCGGTCAGACGATCAGCCTCCTCCTCCGTGGGCAGCGGCGCCTGCCACAATACCATGGCGTAATCAGTCCAAGTTTCCCGGCTCACTGCCTTAGGAGCAATTACGTTGCTCACCTGATTGGTGTTGGCCGGATCAGGCGCGGCGGCCAAATTCAAAAAACGCGTTGCAAATTGATCCGGCACGCCGACCACTGCAGTTTGAGCCTGAATGGGTTCGCCATAAACGAAATACGCCACGTTATCCCGTGCGTTTCCATCTTCCTGATCCAACAACTCCACACGGCCCCAGCCGGACTGCGCGCCCTGTTGCAATGGAAAACGCAACTCGTGTTCATGCGTGGCGCCTTCCATTGCCACCGTGGCGCTTTTGTTCTGGCCCTCGATTTGAACCTCCAAATCTAACTCCACCGGCAAGGCGGAGCCCCGCGTAAATCCCAGCTTCAACACCAGCTCCACCTCATCCGCCGTGCGTTGCCTCGCCGCCTCTAATAAACGCACCGAAACATTGGCCGGCATTTCTTCGTCCAGCGCCATCAGTCGCACACGGACGGACTGCGGTAACCCTTCAATCTTGCCGGATAACCGTCGCCAGCGTTCCTTAGTCGCCGGATCCCAGTTGCTCGATTGCAAATCGGACGCCACCCAAATCTCACCAATGCCCGGCTTCGTATCCACAAACCAATCTGCCGCCGCTTCCAGCAGGGTTGGTAAATCCGCCGCCGTATCGGTCACCTCGCGCCCCACTACATTGGGCAACGCAGCCACGCCGCCTTTCACTTCCCGCGGGCGTTCGTCGGTATGCTCCAACACCACATACCGCACCTCGTCGCCGTAGGCCTTGGCCGATTCCACCATGGTTTCCACGGCCCGCTCCAATCGTGTTTGTTCTCCCAACGAAGCCCCCATGCTGGCCGAGCGATCGACCAGTATCAAAATGACATCCGGCTTGCCCGACATCATGCCCTTCACCCAGCCCCCGGCCAGCGGACGGCTCAAGGCGAAGATCAGTGCCAACACCGCCAGCATTCGAAAGAGCAACACCAGCCACTGGCGCACCTTGGCGTACTTCGTCGATTTGCGATTTGCCATGCGCAGGAACATCATAGCAGCCCAAGGCAGCTTGCGATGGCGCAAGCGGTTGAACAGGTGGATCAGGATCGGCAGTAGGCCAAGCAACAAACCCCAAAGCATGAAAGGCTGCAGAAACGTCACCCTCGACCTTTCGCCAATTGTTCGCGTTCAATCAAAAAGTCCGCGATAATTTGATCGTAGGGTTGATCGGTGACCACCCGTCGATAATCGGCGTTGTGCTTATTGCAGCCCTCGTGAATTTTCACGAGATACTCCTGCACTGCCTCAAGATATTGCTCGCGTATAATCTCCGGCTCGGCGAGCAGCACATCATTGCTTTCCATATCCTGAAACCGGACCGGCCTATCGAGGTCGAGGTCCAACTCCAGCGGGTCCAGTAGATGGAACAGCGCGAAGTCGTGTTTCTGGAAATGTAAATGCTCAAAGCAATTGAGCAGTTCGTCCACATCGCAGAAGCAGTCGGAAATAATAATCACCATTGCCCGCTGGCGAATACGCTCGGCAAATTGATGCAGCTCCGCCACCAGTCCCGTTTCCCCACGCGGCTCTGCACCGGCCAAGGTATCGAAAATGTAACGCAGGTGCAGCGGGTTACGTCGGGGCGGAATATCCATGGCCACGCCGTCATCGAAAATCTCCATTCCCACCGCATCTCCCTGATGCACGAGCATGTAGGAAAGCGTAGCGGCGATCTTGCGAGCGTAATCAAACTTACGCGCACCTTTCTCACCGAAGGCCATGCTCTTGGAGCAATCGATCACCACATAACACCGTAGATTGGTGTCGGCTTCAAATTCCCGGATGTAATACCGGTCGGTGCGGGCCAATACCCGCCAATCGAGCAAACGCGGATCATCGCCGGCCACGTATTTGCGATATTCGGCAAACTCCACACTGGAACCGCGAAAGGGGCTTTTGTGATGACCGACAATGTTACCCACCATCGGCTGACGTGCGTGCAAGAACTGGCCCGAAAGCCGAGTCAACACATCCCCATCCAGAATCTCGCTATACGCTGAGTCGTTCAAGAATTCCCCACGTCCAGTTTACTGATCGGCAAGAGCCGCTTCCTTGTCGCGGATATTCTCAAGCAGCTTGCTGACCACAAACTGACTGTCCACACCCTCACTCTGGGCCTGGAAGTTAGTAAGAATACGATGCGTGAGCACGGGCTTGGCCACGGACTCCACATCCTCCCAGCCAACCACGTAGCGGCCATTCAACACGGCATTGGCCTTGGCGCCGCGGATCAGGTATTGAATGGCACGCGGGCCGGAACCCCAGGTCACCCACTTTTTCACCCACTCCGGAGCATCATCGGTCTTCGGCCGCGTCATGCGAACCATCTCCACCACGTCGTCATACACATGGTCCGGCACCGGCACGCGCTCAACTAGGTTCTGGTAACGTTGCAGGGCTTCACCGTCGATCACCTCTTCGAGTTGCGCCGACTTGGTGCTGGTGGTTTCCCGTGCTATGCGCCGTTCTTCATCGACAGTCGGGTAATCCACCGTGATCAGAAACATGAAGCGGTCCAACTGCGCCTCGGGCAACGGATAGGTACCTTCCTGCTCGATCGGGTTTTGCGTGGCCAACACAAAAAATGGCTGTGGCAAGGCACGGTGTTCGCCGGCCGTGGTCACCCGATGTTCCTGCATGGCTTCCAACAACGCACTTTGCGTCTTTGGCGGCGTCCGGTTGATTTCGTCCGCCAGAATGATGTTGGCGAAAATCGGGCCTTTCACAAATTCAAACTGCCGCCGACCGGCCTCGCCGTCCTGCAGAATCTCTGTGCCGGTAATATCACTCGGCATCAGGTCAGGCGTGAACTGAATCCGGTTGAAATCTAGGCTCATGATCTTGGAGAGCGAGTTCACCATCAGCGTCTTCGCCAACCCCGGCACACCCATCAAAAGACCGTGGCCGCGGGACAGGATGCACATCAGCATCTCGTCCACGACGTTGTCCTGACCAATAATCACCTTAGCCAGTTCATCTTTCATCTTGCCGTAGTGCCCGCGCAACTGATCCACGGCCACCTTGTCGTCATCGGACAGTCCGGACCCTGCATTAGCTGTGGGGGCCGGCGGATGGTGCGGCAGGGAGCCGCCGTCGCCACCCGGGACGTCGGCATCTAGAAGTATATGATTTTGCATAAAAAAAAGGTGCTATGAGAACGTTTGAGAAAAATTTACCTGAACGCTCCTGCAAGGCAATGATTAAGAACTCACTTTATGGTCTTATGACAAATTCCATCGGATAATTTTCGATCGCCAAACCCTGACCCCTTACCTAATTTGAGTTGTTTTTTGACGGAGCAAACTGGAACCGACTCCGTCTAACGCAAAATGAATCGGTTTTGACCCGTTCCTGACTACGAAATGAAAAAGCTCACAGCCTGTCTTGCCCTCGTCGGCATCACCCTCACCCTCCTCTATGCCGTAGAACCTCCCCCCGCCCCCAAGCTTTCCAAGAAAGCCCATTGGGAAGCCTATGAGGCCGCTCTAAAAAAAGGCCTACCCAAAACCGCCATCACCCATCTTAACCCGATTATCGAGAAAACCCTCGCGGACAAGGATTACGCCGAGGCCATCAAGGCCGTGGGCAAGAAAAACGCCCTCGAGGGCACCATCCAAGGCAACAAAGCGCAGGAAAAGATCCGCCGCATGGAGGCCGAGATCAAGAAGGCCCCGGCCGAGATGAAGCCGGTCATGACCGCCATCGTCGCCAACTGGTACTGGCATTACTTCCAACAGAACCGCTGGCGCTTCATTCAGCGCTCACGCACCGGTGCCGCACCCACCGATGATTTCGAGACTTGGGACCTCCCGCGTATTTTCACTGAGATCGACAAACAATTCACCGCCGCCCTCGCCCATGAGGCCGTGCTCAAGAAAACCCCCGTTGCCGATTACGATGAGCTCCTACAAAAAGGCTCCCAACCCGACGCCTACCGGCCCACCATGTATGACTTCCTCGTTTTCAATGCCCTGCAATTCTACAGCAGCGGCGAACAAGCTGGGGCCAAGGCGCAGGATGCCTTTGAGTTGAACGCCGAAGATCCTGTATTTGATTCCGAAGCCAAGTTCATTGCTTGGCAGATCAAAACCACCGATACCGAGTCTCGCACCGTCAAGGCCCTCAAACTCTATCAGGACCTCCTCAAGTTTCACGCCAACGACGAGGACAAGAGCGCCTATATCGACGCCTCACTCGGGCGCCTGAACTTCGGCAAGAACAAGGCCTTTGGAGAATCCAAGAACGACCGGTACCGCACCGCAATCAAGGGCTTCATCAACAAATGGGCCGACCATCGCATCAGCGCCCGCGCTCGCTTCCACCTCGCGCAGTCACTCGATCAGGAGGGCGACAAGGTACAGGCACACAAGATCGCCAAGCAAGGCAACGACACCTACCCCGACAGCCCCGGCGGAGCCATGTGCCATAACCTCATCAACCAGATCGAGGCCAAGAGCAGCAATATCACCATCGAACGCGTCTGGAATAATCCCCGCCCGGACATCACCGTGAAATACCGCAACGTGGATGAAATCCATTTCCGCGTCGTAGCCGAGAACTGGGAAGCCGCCATGAAACGTAAACGGGGCAACCCTCAATGGCTCGACAATAATGAGCGCAAAGCGCTAATGCAAAAAGAGATCGTCAAGCAATGGAGTGTTAAACTCCCCCCGACCAAGGATTTCCACGAGAGCGTAAAGACCATCAAAGCTCCCGAGGGATTACCGCAGGGATTTTATTACCTCGTAAGCAGCCACGACAGGAACTTCGGCGCTGGCGATAATGTCTGTTACTACACCAGCTTCTGGGTCAGCGATCTGGCCATCGTAATACGGCAACGCCATGGCAATGGCCGAGTGGAAGGATTTGTCCTCGATGCCCTGAGCGGTGAACCCGTAGCCAATGCCAGGGTGCGCGCGTGGTTCCGCAACGGCAACCAGCGCACGGAAGCCAATCCCACAACTTCAAATGATAAGGGTTTGTTCAGCTTTCAAGCCATTCAACGCGGCTACCTTCTGCTTGCCAGCAAGGACGACCAACAACTCAGCTCCTACAACGACCATTATAATCATGGTCGCGTTCACATCCCGCGACCTTACGACCGGACTATCTTCTTTACCGATCGCTCCCTCTATCGTCCCGGACAAACCGTTCATTATAAAGGGCTCTCAATTCACGTGGATTCCCACAACGACAACTACCGCACGATACCTAACGCACTGGTTACTGTGTCCTTCCGCGACCGCAACGGTAAGGAGATTGGGCGGCAACAACATCGGGCCAATGACTACGGCTCTTTTAGTGGTAAATTCAATACCCCACGGGATCGGGTACTGGGCCGAATGAGCCTCCAAGTCACAACCGGACCGCGCGGTAGCTCTTCCTTTAATGTTGAGGAATACAAACGGCCCAAGTTCGAGGTCGACCTCAAAGCTCCTGAAACGGCTGCCAAACTAAATGGTGAAGTCAGTCTATCCGGCAAAGCTACCGCCTACACCGGTGCAGCGATTAATGATGCTAAAGTCAAATGGCGTGTTGTTCGCGAAGTACGCTACCCTACTTGGTGGGGATCGTACTATTGGTGGCGCCCGATGCCACAGGGAAACAGCCAGGAAATTGCCCATGGCAACGTGACCACCAAACCGGATGGTTCCTTCAATGTGAAGTTCACCGCCAAGCCGGACAACAGTGTGTCTGCTTCGGACGAACCGACATTCCGATATACCATTTACGCGGACGTCACCGATACCACAGGCGAAACCCGGAGTGATCAGAGTAGCATCAATCTTGGGTACACCGCTCTCAAAGCCAATATCTCGGTAGCTGACTGGCAGCAACAGGATAAATCTGTAGACCTAACGCTCAACACCACCTCACTTGATGGCGTCGGCCAAAAGGCCGAGGGCACACTCAAGGTTTATGCCCTGAAGCAACCCAAACAAGTGCAGCGAGCCAAGCTTAATAGTAATCGGCACGCCATAATGCTCCACCGTAACGGCCGATTCGCTCCAGAGTTTATCCCTGAGCCCGACGCTTCCAATGTCAACTCATGGGAACTGGGCAAGGTAGTTGCTGAAAAGGGTTTCACCACCGATGAGAGCGGCCAATCCAAGTTCAAATTTGATCTTAAACAAGGCGCCTATCGGGTGATTGTGGAAACTCAGGATCGGTTTGGCAAAAAAGTCAGCGCCCGTTCACCCATTCAAGTACTCAACCCCAAGGCCGGTAAACTTGCTATAAAGATCCCGCACCTGATCAAGGCCCCTACCTGGACCGTGGAACCTGGCGGCGAATTCATAGCCATCTGGGGAAGTGGATACGGTGAAGCCCGCGCCTTTATCGAGGTCGAACATCGCCGCAAAATCCTTCAAAGCTTTTGGACCGAACGCGGCCTCACGCAACTCCAGCTCAAGCAAGTTGTTAATGAAGCCATGCGCGGCGGTTTTACGGTACACGTCACAATGGTTCGGGAAAACCGCGCTTACCTCTCCAGCCACAAGGTCAACGTCCCTTGGACGAACAAGAACCTGACGGTGAAATGGGAGTCCTTCCGGGATAAATTACAGCCGGGCCAACCTGAGAAATGGAAAGCCACCATTAGCGGTCCGGATGCTAAGAAAGCGGTCGCCGAAATGACCGCTGTACTCTACGACGAAAGCCTCGACCAATTCAAAGCTCACCAATGGCAGCAAGCTTTTGGAGTGTTCCGCCAGGACAATAACCGTCTAGGCCAGCAATTCGTAAATATCAATAAAGGTCTGGCACACCTGCAAGGCCAATGGGATCGCCGCAATCACAAGAACACCTCCATGAGCTACCGGCAATTCCCCGGCGAAATTACCGCTAATCTTTACGGGTACCGATACTACGGAACTCGCGATAGAGCGATGGCTGGGTTTGCCGCTCCAGAAATGGCGGGAGCACCTCAAATGATGCGCTCGGCAAAAATGGCTGCAGAAGGATCTGCACCAATGGCGTTTAACGCATCTGCCCCTGAAGCATCGATGGACGACGCTTCGGCTGATGCTGATTTCGCTAAATCTGGGGGCGAAAAATTAGTAGAACGCCAAGCTGGAGGAGGGCAAGCCAACGGATCTGAAAACGGGCCGGATCTTTCGAATGTAACCGCCCGGAAGAACCTCAATGAAACAGCTTTTTTCATGCCGCATTTGGTTTCCAACGCAGAAGGTGAAGTGGTCATGGAATTCTCCATGCCTGAAGCGCTCACCAAATGGAAGTTCATGGGCTTTACCCACGACAACGAGCTGCGCAGCGGCTTCCTCAGCGACAGCACTGTGACCGCCAAGGACATTATGGTGCAGCCCAACCCGCCGCGGTTCCTGCGTGAAGGCGATGAACTCGAGTTCACGGTCAAGGTGAGCAACCGCACCGAGAAGGAACAAACCGGCAAAGTGCGTTTAACCTTCGCCGAAGCCCTTACTGAGGACAATGTTGACGAACTGCTCGGCAATGTGGATCTCGACAAGACCTTCACCGTGCCAGCCAACCAAAGCCGCAGCTACAGCTGGCGTCTCAGTGTGCCAGACGACCTTGGCTTCCTAACCTTCAAAGCCGTGGGCGGCACCGACAAAGTGACCGATGGCGAACAGGGCTTTCTGCCCGTGCTCAGCCGCCGCATCTTCGTCACCGAAAGCCTCCCGCTGCCCATCCGCGGCGCCAAGACCAAGGACTTCAAGTTCGACAAACTTGTCGCCTCCGATAAGAGCGACACCATTAAGCACGAGCGATTCACCGTACAAATGGTTTCTAACCCCAGCTGGTACGCGGTAATGGCCCTGCCGTATCTCATGGAGAACCCACACCCGAGCACCATGAGCACCTTCACCCGCCTGTACTCCAACGGCCTCGGCCGCCACATCGCCAACAGCGATCCGCGTATCGAACAGGTGTTTAACAAATGGCGTAACACCCCAGCACTCGATAGTCCACTGGAGAAAAATCAAGACCTCAAGAGCGTGATGCTCGAAGAAACCCCGTGGCTGCGTCAGGCCAAGAACGAAAGTCAGGCCCGCCGCAATGTAGGCATCCTGTTCGAAAACCAGCGCCTCACCAGCGAGACTCAAGCCGCCATGCGCAAACTGCGCGAAATGCAGTTTGCCGACGGCGCCTGGCCGTGGATGCCCGGCGGACGTGCGAGCGATTACATCACCCTCTACATCACCACCGGCTTCGGCCGCATGCGGGCGATGGATGTGGACATCGACGCCAGCATGGCCATCAAAGCCGTCAACCGACTTGACGATTGGATGAACCGTACCTACCTGCGGATCAAGGAACACGGCAACCTCGAAGCCAATAACCTCTCCTCGCTGATTGCTCAGTATCTCTACTGCCGCTCGTTCTTCCTGAAAGACCGCGCGATCGCCCCGCAACATCGCGAGGCCGTGGAGTACTTCATCAATCAGGCTGTCAAAAAGGAAAAGGACGGCACGCAATACTTCCTCCGCCTCAGCCGGATGAATCAGGCACAGGTCGCCATCGCCATGAACCGCATTGGCAAATTCCAGAAGAAAGCCGAGTACGACCACCTGTCCCGCCTCATCATTGCCTCCATCAAGGAACGCTCCGTGACAGATGAAGAACTCGGCCTGTTCTGGCGCGATCTGGAATACAGCCACTGGTGGTACCGCGCCCCGATCGAGACACAGGCCATGATGATCGAAGCCTTCCATGAGGTGACTCAGGACTTCGACGCCATGGAGGACGCCAAGGTGTGGCTACTCAAACAGAAGCAAACGCAGGACTGGAAAACCACCAAGGCCACCGCCGACGCTTGCTACGCCTTGCTACTGCAGGGCGCCAACCTGCTCGCCAGCGAGGCCCTCGTGGAGGTCACTGTCGGCGACCAAAAGATTGAGCCGAAGAAAGTTGAGGCCGGCACCGGCTTCTACGAGCACCGTTTCCTAGGCAGCGAAGTGAAGCCCAGCTATGGCAATATTCAACTCAAGAAACACGATGAAGGCGTCGCCTGGGGCAGCGTGCATTGGCAATACATGGAAGACATCTCCAAGATCACCCCACACGAGGATACCCCGCTGAAGCTCACCAAGCAGCTTTACACCAAGGTGAACACCGCCAAGGGCCCCGAGCTCAAGCCGATGAAAGGCACCCTCAAGCCCGGCGACGAACTCACAGTGCGCCTCGTGCTCCGCACCGATCGCGATATGGAGTACGTTCACCTTAAGGACCAACGCGGCAGCGGTACCGAGCCGACCAACGTCCTCAGCCGGTACAAATACCAAGATGGCATTGGTTATTATGAGATGACTAAGGACACTGCTTCACACTTCTACATCGACTACCTGCCCAAAGGTGTCTACGTCTTCGAATACAGTGTGCGTGTTCAGCACAAGGGCCAGTACCAAAGCGGCATGGCCAACATCCAGTGCCTGTACGCCCCTGAGTTCAACAGCCACTCCGCCAGCCACGAGCTGTCCGTGAACTAAGGTAACTCACTCCAAAACAACAAAGGCCGGGAACAATCCCGGCCTTTTCTTTTTGAATACTCTTAACCCTACTGAGGCAGCGCCCGCATTTCGTAGAATTCGTTCAGCGGTATTTTCATCCGACCAACCGTCGGATCATCCACCGTCACCTCCCCGGCAATCACCTTAAAGCTGCGCACAAACAATTGCGTGCCATTACCTAGCATCAACTCAAACCGCGTCGTGCGCGCCGGCTTGCCCACCTTGGCTAACACCAGCGCCATCACCTCGTCCACCCCGTACACTTTCACGCCAAAAATAACCGAGTCCACCACCAGCCAATCCTCTTTCAGACTGCGGAATTCGCCCTCGATAAAATCACCATTCCGTAACAACACACCCACCCGACCGGCATTTAGGTGATCCTGATGCTTGACCGGCACCGGCCGCATTACAATTCGGGCCACGTTCACCGTGGACACGCGCTCGGGATACGCTCCTTCTGTAAACTTCACCGCAGAATCATCCGCTGAAACCACGTTGGAAGCGATCCGTGACCCCCCCCAGGTAAACACACCCAGCGTCTCGGATTCATCTACTTCACTCCCTTCGGATTCCTCGATGCTCGCCGGTTCGTACGTCGGAAACACTCCGTCTCCACCGAGCACAGTTTCCGCCATACTTTTACTCGACCAAGTAGCCTTAAGATTGCCCTGGCCCGCGCGATGCACAGATTCCAAGCGGACATTGTATCGCGCACCTCGCTGCATCGGCGCCGTTCCGGAAAAAGTCCGCGGCGTACGATTCGACAACTCGTTAACCACCAATCGGCCGCCCACCCAAAGCCGCACCCCTTCATCGGTCTGAATGCGAAACGTGTAATCCTCCGTATGCGGCGACGCTAATTGCCCCGTCCAACGTACACTATAGTTTTTGTCGGGAAACTCCGCCGGCGGTTGCACCGGTGAAAAATCCATCTGGGAATCCACCGACAACACCCCGTCGCCATAAAAAAAACGATTCTGGTAGTAGCAACCCAGTAAGCCCGTGCCGACCTTCAACCCCTTCGGCGCCTTATCCGTCTTGGGGTACAACTGCGTGGGTGCAATGGGCATGTCCTGAAATCCCGGCCCTTTCCAGAATACCCGCGCGCTTGCCTCGCCGTAATTGTCGAAAAATTCAAAAGCAAACGGCACCCGCTCACCCGCCTTGAGCGACACCTTTCCGACCTCACGAAAACCAGATAGCGCTTCCCATCTACCCAGCGCCAGTTCCCCCACCGTAAGCTTCCCGCCGTCATTCGCGTGCAGCGTGAACGTGTATTCACCAGTTGCCGGCGGTTCGAGCTCACCTGACCAGCGCACAGAAAAATAATCACGCGGCAAATCGAACACTGGCTGCCGCGATCGCCACTGGTGATTGACCGTCTGGTCGATTCGGTAAATCACGCGTCCCTTGAAATTCGGCCGATCATGATAAGCCGCCAATAACCCGTAACCCTTGCCCGCCTTGGGTGCGCCCGCTTCAAACAATTCCGGATCCACCGGCACATCAAACGTCGCCGTCACCACATCCTTCAGCGCGATTCTTTTGGAAGGCCCCTTCACCGGCCCGACACTGAGATGCTCGTCATCCACGAACTTCACCAGCCCCGTGTACCCCTGCCCATCCCGTGTGGTCACCGTGCCTGCCTGCACACAGCAAAACCCGAGAGCCACAAGGCCCGGCCAACACCGCCGCAAGAAGGAAAACATGTGACCCCGTTGAGCGACCTATTTCAGGGCGCTTTCGATCATCTTTTTGAAGTCCGCTTTCGCGGCATCCACCACCGCTTGGGGCCCGGTCATTTTCACAAAGATATATCCCGGCTTCGTGCCAAGCACGGCCGCGGCCATACCGTAGTTCTTTTTCGGCACCTTGGCACCGCCAAACGGAGGCCCATCCATAAACGTTCCATTGGCAAACAGAAACGCCACCGGAGTCTCACCCACCTTCGCGTCCTCCACCTTGAATTGCGGCTTCGGATCTTCGGCAAACTGACCTACCCACCGCTGCAAATTTGCCTGCGCACCGCCGCCGTTGCCCGGCCCAAAATAGAAGAATACGCATACAGCAGCTTCCTCTCCCTCCTTGCCGGGTACTGAAAACTGCGCGGCCCGCATTTTGCTGGCGGTCTTTTCGGATTTCCAAGCCGCCGGCTTGGTGAAGGTTTGCTCGCTCACTTTCACCCTAGAATCCTGAGCCATAAGCAAACCCAAGGGCATCAGTGAAATTACCAAAAAAATACGAATCACGGAATTCATGACGCTACGCTTAGCCGAATCACGCCCTCGCGTCAAACTTAGCCTCCCGAGGAATAACCACTCTCCACCTTGTCCGCCACGTCCCGGAAACTGATATCCACCTCGTAGATCTCTTTAAAATATTTAGCTGCCTCTTCCCGTCGGCCCAGTTCCTCGTACACGCACGCCAAATTATAGACTAACTCCTTACGCTGTTGATCCATCACCGTCTTTTCCCCAAGCGCCTTCTCAAACTGGCTCACCGCCATATCATGCATCCCTCGCTTCATGAAACATTGGCCGAGGTAATTGAGCGAATCGAGCTTATGCTTGGGACTGTTCTGAGCCTTTTGAAATGCTTGGATCGCCTCGTTTACCTGATCCATTCGCAACAAACGTTCCCCCAGCTCAAAGCGAAACTCCAGCATGGTCGGATAACGTTCGGCCCGTTCCTGACAGTTCTCCAGCAGGAACCCATCCCGCTCTCGCACCAACCCTTGCCGTTCCGGTGACCCTTCCGGGAAGGCCTCGATATCATGATCGTATTGCGCCTGATACGCATCGGCCAACGCGCGGTCTATCGCCGAATCGCTTACCTGATTGTTTTCCAACACCCAATCGTAATATTCAAAAGCCCGTTCAAAATCCCGGCGCTGGACGCACAGCTTGGCAATATCCACGCCCAGCTTGTAGTTATCTGGCTCCTCCTGCAGGCGCTCTTCCATGTGGTAGATCTTTTCATCCAAGGCCTCATCTGCGCTCAGCGCATCCGTTTTACCATCCCAATCCTCCTTTCCGGCGCCCGGCTCAGTGACCATCTTTTCGTATTGGCCGCGAAAGATCGTCGCCTTGGCTGCTGTGTCTTTGTAGGCCTGTTGCAGCACTGGATCATCCGGATTCACCGCAGCCAACTGCCCCATCACGTGCTCGGCCTGATCCCAGTCTCCTAACATCTCCAAAGCTGTGGCCAGTTTCTGGGTCAAATCCTTGTTCTCCGGGTTCACCTTCTTTAAC